>NZ_JAABQC010000082.1 GCF_011391645.1 Rhodoferax sp.
GACGTGCTCATGATGGCCTGGATGAACCGCGAGGCGCTGCAAAAAACCGCCGAGTTGGGCCGCGCGGTGTATTTCAGCCGTTCGCGTGGCAAACTGTGGTTCAAGGGCGAGGAATCCGGACATGTGCAAACCGTGCATGAGATCCGCGTGGATTGCGACAGCGACGTGATTTTGCTCAAGGTCACCCAAACTGGCCACACGCCGGGACTGGCTTGCCACACCGGGCGGCATAGCTGTTTTTTCAGTGTGTATGACAATGGCGCCTGGAAAGTCGTTGATCCGGTGCTGAAAGATCCCCAAACCATTTATAAAAGCTGATGTCCCCTGAAAAAAATTCCACTGATTCCCTGGCCGCTTTGGCGGCGGTGATCGAGTCGCGCCTGCCCATGCGCGGTGGCGACCCCGAAGCCAGCTATGTGGCCCGACTGTTGCACAAAGGGCCGGATGCCTTTCTGAAGAAAATCGGCGAGGAAGCCACCGAAGTGGTGATGGCAGCCAAGGATGCCGACCACGGGGGTGACAAAGGCAAGATCGTTTGTGAAGTGGCCGACCTGTGGTTTCACAGCATGATCGCGCTGGCCCATTACGGCCTGTGTCCGGCTGATGTGATTGCCGAACTGCAGCGCCGCGAAGGAACCAGCGGTCTGGAAGAAAAGGCCTTGCGCCAGGTCTTGGCGCGCGAGGCCAGGCCTCAAGGAGAAAGCTCATGAACCAGAATTTCACCACGCCAAACTCCCCCAATGGTGAGCCCGAGTGGCGTGAACTCGACGTGCAAACGCTCAATGGGCTCAACGCCTGGGGAACGGTCAGCTACGTCCTGCATTTGATTGTGGCGGTGGGCGCCTTGATTCCCGGTGGCCAGTTTGGTCCGATGCTGCTCATCATTGCTCTGGTGATCGACCTGGTCAAGCGCGGCGACGCCGAGGGCACCTGGCACGCCTCACATTTTCGCTGGCGCATCCGCACGGTCATCATCGCGGCGCTGCTGTATCTGGTCACGGCGCCGCTGTGGTTGCTGCTCTTTTTGCCAGGCTGGCTGGCGTGGCTGGCCATTTCTATCTGGTTCCTGTACCGCATTGTGTCCGGCATGGTGCGCCTGAACAAGGGTTTGCCAATGGAGATCCCCGCATGATTGAGCACGTGGTGCAGAGTGATCCGGATTGCCTGTTTTGCAAAATTGTGGCGGGCAAAATCCCGTCAAAACTGGTGTATCAGGACGATGAGTTGTACGCCTTTCACGACATTCACCCGTGGGCGCCGGTGCATTTCCTGATGATTCCCAAGCTGCATATTCCATCCATGGCGTTGCTCACCGATGAGCATGCGGCAATGATGGGCCGCATGATGGTGCTGATTCCCAAACTGGCCTTGCAGCAAGGCTGCAATCCCTACCCCGAGGGTGGTTTCAGAATGCTGACCAATACCGGTGCCGAAGGTGCGCAGGAGGTGCACCACTTGCACGTGCACGTGATGGGGGGCCCGCGCCCCTGGTTGCGGGGTTAAATTTTCTCTTTCTGGCGCGTCAATCAGGCGCGCCCCTTAAAATTCCCGGATTCACTAGGAGACCACGATGGGTACTTTTTCTATTTGGCATTGGTTGATTGTTCTGTTGATTGTCATCATGGTATTTGGTACCAAAAAACTCAAAAATCTTGGCGGCGACCTCGGTGGTGCTGTCAAGGGGTTCAAAGAGGGCATGAAAGACGGTGGATCTGCGTCTGAAGAGAAGGCCGACGAGGCCGCCAAGGTCACGAACGCCGCTAGCGCTGAAAAAACCACGATCGACGTGGACGCCAAGCAGAAGTCGTGATCAAGGCGTGGTGGGTGGCTTGTGGTTTAGCGCAAGGTTCACATGATTGATCTGGGCATTTCCAAGTTGGTCATGATCGGCGCCGTGGCCTTGATTGTCATCGGCCCTGAGAAATTGCCGCGTGTGGCGCGCACTGTGGGCACCCTGCTTGGCAAGGCGCAGCGCTATGTCAGCGATGTCAAGGCAGAAGTCAGCCGCTCCATGGAGCTCGATGAGCTCAAACGAATGAAGGACTCGGTGGTGAGCGCCGCCAAAGACGTCAGCCAGTCGATGCAAACCAGCGCGTCCGAATTTGAGAAAACTTGGGCAGATGCCACCAGCGTGGCTTCCGAGACTGGCTCTGATGGCCGAATCACAATTCCTGAACCCGCCCCGGAATATCGTCACCCCAAGAAAAATTGGCGCCTCAAACAGGGCGCAACCCCGAACTGGTTCAAGGCACGCGCCGGTGTGCGCACCAAAGCCCTGTCGGGCGCTGCCAGGGTTGCGCGGTTTCGACCCACCAGATTCAACTGATGACTGATTCCTCCAAAAAAGACGAGCTCGCGGGCTCCGAGCAACCGTTCGTGGCGCACCTGGTCGAGTTGCGCGACCGTCTGGTCAAGGCATTCATAGCCGTTGCTGTGGTCGCTGTGGCGCTGGGTATTTATCCGGGGCCTGGCGCGCTGTACGACCTGATGGCAGCCCCGCTGGTCGCGCACCTGCCCAAGGGTGCCACATTGATTGCCACATCGGTCATTTCGCCGTTCATGGTGCCGCTCAAGGTGCTGTTGATGGCAGCTTTCATGATTGCCTTGCCGGTGGTGCTCTACCAATTGTGGGCCTTTGTGGCCCCGGGCTTGTACTCGCACGAAAAGAAGCTGGTGTTACCGCTGGTGGTGTCAAGCACCCTGCTGTTTTTCATTGGCGTGGCGTTTTGTTACTTCTTTGTGTTTGGCCGCGTGTTTGCCTTCATCCAAAGTTTTGCCCCTGCCAGCATCACCGCCTCGCCTGACATCGAGGCGTATCTGGGCTTTGTGTTGTCGATGTTTCTTGCCTTTGGCTTGGCGTTTGAAGTGCCCGTGGTGGTGGTGGTGCTGGCGCGCATGGGTATTTTCAGCATTCAAAAGCTCAAGGAGTTTCGCGGCTATTTTGTCGTGCTGGCCTTCATCATTGCGGCCATCGTGACGCCACCCGATGTGGTGTCGCAATTGGCGCTGGCAATTCCGATGTGTTTGTTGTACGAGGTGGGCATCTGGGCGGCGCAAATTTTCATGCGGCATACTAAGGTGCCAGAAGACACCACCGAAACGACCGGAAGTTCAAGCCAAGAGCACTAATTACTGCGCTCTCTGACGCGATTTTGGTCGTACACCAGGCGTCACCTGCAAGGTCGTCTTGCCATCTGCGCGCTGCACCTCAAACGCGGCGGCCGTGCCGGGCTCCAGAGCTGCCACCTGGCTCAGCAACTCGGCCACGTTGCGAACTTCGCGATCTGCCACACCGGTCACGACATCGCCCGGCTTCATGCCAGCCAGAGCGGCCGGACCGTTTTGTAGCACGCCGGTAATGATCACCCCTTGCTTCGCAGTCACGCCAAAAGTTTGCGCCAGTTCCGGCGTCAACTCGTTGGGCTCCACGCCGATCCAGCCGCGCGTGACCTGACCGTCTTTCACAATGCCTTCCAGCACCAGTTTGGCTGTGGACACGGGAATGGCGAAACCAATGCCCATGCTGCCGCCCGAGCGCGAGTAAATGGCCGTGTTGATACCCAGCAGATTACCGTCGATGTCCACCAGCGCACCGCCGGAGTTGCCGGGGTTGATGGCGGCATCAGTCTGGATGAAGTTCTCAAAGGTGTTGATGCCCAACTGGTTGCGCCCCAAGGCACTGACAATGCCGCTGGTGACGGTCTGACCCACGCCAAACGGATTGCCGATGGCCAGCACCTGATCGCCCACTTGCAAGCTGTCTGAGTTGCCCAGAACCATCACTGGCAGCCGATCCAGTTCAATCTTGAGCACGGCCAGATCGGATTCGGGGTCAGTGCCGATCACTTTTGCCGTGGCGCGGCGACTGTCGTTGAGGACCACTTCAATTTCGTCAGCACTTTCCACCACATGGTTGTTGGTCAATAGATAGCCGTCGGCGCTCACAATGACGCCGCTGCCCAGGCCCACTTGAGGTGCATTGTTTTGCTCGCCAAAAAAGAATCTGAACCACGGATCTGCGTTGTGCGGGCCCGATCTTGCATTCTTGCTGGTGTTGATGCTAACCACGGCTGACGATGATTTTTGCGCTGCAAGTCGAAAGCTCCCGGGTGGAATGGCTGTTGCTGTACTGGCCGGTGCCTCTATCAGTGCGACGGTTGCCGACCTGACACCGCGGCCATCAAGCCAGGCTGGCTTGAGCGTGACCACCACAAAATAGGCGGCCAGCAGCACCGTGACAGACTGTGAAAACAACAACCAAAATCTTTTCATGGAAATACAAGCTCGTGGCCTGGCAAAAATGGAACAAGAAATAGGACAGTAAATTGTAGGTGTGATGACCCATTTCAAGCGCTGCAGCCTGGTGGATGTCCGTAGAGCGGGGAAACGGGTCGGCTTTGGCCCTGCCCGCTCTGTCCGCGTATCATCCATCAACCCAAGGAGTCGCCCCCGAAATGTGTGAACGAGCCGAACTTTTGCAGGCGTTTGACGCGTTGCTGCAACCCGAGCGTTTTCGTGACTACGGTCCTAACGGACTGCAGGTGGAAGGGCGCAGCCAAGTGGGCAAAATTGTCTCCGGCGTCACGGCCAGTAAGGCCCTGATCGAGGCCGCCATTGCAGCCCGGGCCGATGCCATTTTTGTTCACCACGGTCTTTTCTGGCGTGGCCAGGACGGCCGCGTCACCGGCTGGATGAAGCAGCGCCTGGCCTTGTTGCTGGCGCATGACATCAATCTGTTTGCCTACCATCTGCCGCTGGATGCGCATCCCGAGCTTGGCAATAACGCCCAGTTTGGGATGAAATTGGGCCTGGTTGCGCAGTCGCGCTTTGGCGAGCAAGACTTGGGCTGGCTGGGCCAGCGGGCCGATGGTCTGCCTTTTGCGTCGTCACTAGCCTTGGCCGAGCACATCAAACAGGCATTGAATCGGTCGGTTGTGCTGGTGGATTCTGCCATTCGGCCCCTTCAAAAAATTGCCTGGTGCACGGGCGGCGCGCAGAGCTATTTTGAAGCCGCCATGGCAGCCGGTGCCGATGCCTTCATCACCGGCGAGATATCAGAGCCGCAAGCCCATTACGCGCGGGAATGCGGTGTGGCTTATCTGGCTTGCGGCCACCATGCCAGCGAACGTTATGGTGCACCTGCCGTGGCTTCCCATGTGGCCGCCCAGTTGGGCCTGGTGCATGAGTTCATCAACATCGACAACCCGGCCTGACATGACAGAATTCGCACCTGCTCTTCCCATTGCCATCACTTTGGGCGACCCTGCCGGCATTGGCCCCGAAACCATTGTCAAGGCGTTCTTGGAGGCGCCGGAGCTTACCCGTGGCTGCTTTGTGGTGGGGGATGTGGCCACCCTGCGCCGGGCGGCGCGTGTGGTGGCCGGGGACGGTGTGGCTTTGCCGCTGGCTGAGTTGTCCGAGGTGCATGAAGCGCTTGATTGCCCACCCCGATGTGTGCCCGTTTGGCAGATCAGTTCGCCGGCTTTGGGTGGTGCGCCGCCAGTCCCATTTGGCCAGATCAGTGCCCGGGCGGGGCAACTTGCAGGCGATTGTGTGGTCTGGGCAGCCAATGCCGCGTTGCGCGGCGAGGTGGCGGCCATGGTCACCGCGCCGCTGAACAAGGCGGCGCTGTCTCTGGCCGGTGCGCCCTACGACGCGTATCCGGGTCACACCGAACTGCTGCAAGCCCTGGCGGCTGCGCATGGCAAGACCTCGGTGGCGCAATTGCCGGTGCGCATGATGCTGGCCAACGACGAACTGCGTGTGGTGCTGGTCAGCATTCATATGGCGTTGCGACAGGCGTTGACGGCGGTCACGTTTGAACAAGTGCTGCAGTCCCTGTTGATCACGCACCACTCTCTTCAGGCGGTACTGGGTCGCGCACCCCGGATCGGTGTGGCCGGTTTGAACCCGCATGCGGGTGAGGGGGGCCTGTTCGGCCGGGAAGAGCTGGACATCATTGGCCCCGCCGTGCTGGCGGCGCGTGCCCAAGGCGTCATGGCCAGCGACCCGATCGCACCCGACACGGTGTTCATGCGTGCCCGGGCTTCATCTGGCCGCCCCGGTGAATTTGATGTGGTGTTGGCCATGTACCACGATCAGGGGCTGATTCCTGTCAAATACCTCGGTGTGGACAAAGGTGTGAATGTGACACTGGGCTTGCCGCTGATCCGCACGAGCCCGGATCATGGCACCGCTTTCGATATTGCGGGTACCGGACAGGCCGATGCGGCAAGCCTGATTGAAGCCATTCGCATGGCGCGTCAGCTCATCCCTTCGACCTGAGTTTCGCTCCAAATGACCTTGAGGCAAACGGCTCCGGTAGAATCGCACACTGTTATCCATATCATCATTTCCATTGAGGATTCTCATGAGTGAAACGCTCGCCGCAAGCGGCCCCGTCGACCCAAGTAAAAGAACCTGGCTAATTGCATCTGGTTGTGCCGGTGCAGTGGGCGGTATTGCCGCTGCCGTCCCTTTTGTCAGCTCGTTTCAACCCTCGGAGCGGGCCAGAGCCGCCGGTGCTGCGGTCGAGGCCGATATTTCCGCTATCAAGCCTGGCGAGAAGATGACGGTGGAGTGGCGCGGCAAGCCGGTCTGGATCGTGCGACGCACGCCAGAGCAGTTGGCTGCCTTGGTCAAGCTCAATGACCAATTGGCTGATCCCATGTCGCAGCGCAAGCCAACAGAGCAAGCGCCTGAATATGCCCGCAAGGACGAAAACCGTTCCATCAAGCCAGAATATCTGGTGGTTGTTGGGATCTGCACGCATCTGGGTTGCTCGCCGTCAGAGAAGTTCACGGCCGGCCCGCAACCTTCCTTGCCCGACGACTGGCAGGGTGGATTTTTCTGCCCTTGCCACGGATCCACATTTGACTTGGCGGGTCGTGTTTTCAAAAACAAGCCGGCGCCAGACAACCTCGAGGTGCCGCCGCACATGTATCTTTCAGACACCAAGCTGCTCATTGGTGAAGACAAAAAAGCCTAAGGACTATTGAACATGGCTACTTTTCACGAAATCTCCCCTAACGCTTCGGCTGGCGCCAAAACCCTGAACTGGATTGACAACCGCTTTCCGCTCTCCAAGCTCTTCAAAGAGCACATGAGTGAGTATTACGCGCCGAAAAACTTCAATCTTTGGTACATCTTTGGCTCGCTGTCGCTGCTGGTGCTGGTGATCCAGATCGTCACGGGCATTTTTCTGGTGATGCATTACAAGCCGGATGCCGCCCTGGCCTTTGCCTCGGTCGAGTACATCATGCGTGATGTGCCCTGGGGCTGGCTGATTCGTTACATGCACTCAACAGGCGCTTCGGCATTTTTTGTGGTGGTTTATTTGCACATGTTCCGTGGCCTGATGTACGGCAGCTACCGCAAACCGCGCGAACTCATCTGGTTGTTTGGTTGCGGCATCTTTTTGGCCTTGATGGCTGAGGCCTTCATGGGCTACCTGTTGCCGTGGGGCCAAATGAGCTATTGGGGCGCTCAGGTGATCGTGAACCTGTTTGCAGCCGTCCCGCTGATTGGCCCCGACCTGGCGCTGCTGATTCGTGGTGATTTTGTGGTGGGTGATGCCACCTTGAACCGTTTCTTCAGCTTCCACGTCATCGCCGTGCCGCTGGTGCTGCTGGGCCTGGTGGTGGCGCACATCATTGCCTTGCATGAAGTGGGGTCGAACAATCCGGACGGCATTGAGATCAAGGCAACCAAAGATGCCAACGGCGTCCCGCTGGATGGCATTCCATTTCATCCGTATTATTCGGTGCATGACGTTTTTGCCGTCAGTGTCTTTTTACTTGTTTTCTCAGCCATTGTGTTTTTTGCCCCTGAAATGGGCGGCTACTTCCTTGAGTACAACAACTTCATTCCAGCCGATCCGTTCCAGACGCCGCTGCACATTGCACCGGTCTGGTATTTCACGCCCTTTTATACCCTGTTGCGGGCCGTCACTGCCGAGATGATGTACGTGTTGATGGCCTGTGTGGCGGTGGGTGCGGCACTGGCTGTGTTCAAAATCAAAATGCCAATGATCTTCAAGGGCTTGGTCGTAGGCGGTGCTGCCGTCGTGATTGCCATGATGTTGGCCATCGACGCGAAATTCTGGGGTGTGGTGGCCATGGGCGGTGGTGTGGTGATTTTGTTCTTCCTGCCCTGGCTCGACAACAGCGAAGTGAAGTCCATTCGCTATCGCCCGACCTGGCACAAGTACCTCTACGCCGCTTTTGTAATTAACTTCTTTGTGATTGGTTACCTGGGAACCCAACCCGTGTCAGACATTGCCAATCGCATTTCCCAGTTTGGCACCTTGTTCTACTTTGGCTTCTTTATCCTGATGCCCTGGTGGAGTCGCCTCGGTACTTTCAAGCCAGTGCCAAGCCGTGTCACCTTCACGGCGCATTGAGCAGGAGAACAAAAAATGAAAATCATGGGTTTCACTCAAAAAATTATTCTCGGTGTGGCAATGGCCTGCGGCCTGAGCTTTGGCGCGCATGCCGCCGCTGTCGGCGCGGCCTGGGACAAGGCTCCGGACAAGATCACCGATATGGCTGCCCTGCAAAGCGGCGCCAAAGTTTTCGTTAATTACTGTTTGAACTGCCACTCGGCTGCTTTCATGCGTTACACCCGCCTGACCGACATCGGGTTGACGCAGGAGCAGATCAAGGACAACCTGCTGGTCACCAACAGCAAAATTGGCGACACCATGAAGGCAGCCATTGACCCGCAACAGGCTAAAGCCTGGTTTGGCGTCAACCCCCCAGACCTTACCGTCATCGCCCGTTCACGGGCCGGGGCGGGTGGCACAGGTGCCGACTACCTCTACTCGTACATGCGCGGCTTTTACAAGGACGACACCAAGCCCACCGGCTGGAACAACCATGTTTTCCCGAACGTGGCCATGCCGCATGTGCTGTGGGAAATGCAGGCCAGCATGACCCCAGTCCAATACGATCAAACGATGGGTGATCTGGTGAATTACCTGCAGTGGATGGCTGAGCCAGCCCAGACCATGCGCAAGACCATCGGCATGTGGGTATTGTTGTTCCTTGCCGGACTGACAGTTCTCACCTGGCAACTTAACAAGGCTTACTGGAAAGATATCAAGTAATCTATTTATCGCGGGTTGGTGCACAGCCTTCGGGCTGCGTACTTCACTCCTTCAGAGTGGGCAGCGTTACAGCCGCCCGCTCTTTTACTTTTTTAGGAGTCTCCATCATGATGGTGCTTTATTCGGGCACAACCTGCCCTTTTTCACATCGCTGCCGTTTTGTCCTGTTTGAAAAGGGCATGGACTTTGAGATCCGCGATGTTGACTTGTACAACAAGCCCGAAGATATCAATGTCATGAACCCCTACGGTCAGGTGCCCATTCTGGTCGAGCGTGACTTGATTCTGTACGAATCCAACATCATCAATGAGTACATTGATGAGCGCTTTCCGCACCCGCAACTCATGCCCGGAGACCCGGTCGACCGGGCGCGCGTCAGGCTTTTCCTGCTGAACTTTGAGAAAGAGTTGTTCACTCATGTGGTCACGCTCGAATCCCGCCATGCCAAAACCAATGAAAAGGCACTTGAAAAAGCCCGGGCTCACATACGAGATCGCCTGACCCAGTTGGCTCCGGTTTTTCTGAAGAATAAATTCATGCTGGGCGAGGGTTTCTCGATGCTCGACGTGGCCATTGCGCCGCTGCTGTGGCGCCTTGACTACTACGGCATCGAACTCAGCAAAAACGCCGCGCCGTTGCTCAAATATGCCGAGCGCATCTTTTCACGCCCGGCTTACATTGAAGCGCTCACACCGTCAGAGAAAGTCATGCGCAAGTAAACGGCGCCGCAAACACCATGAAGCCCGTGATTAAATTGACGTCGTCACAGCCCTACCTGATTCGTGCCTGGCATGAATGGTGCACCGACAATGGTTTGACGCCCTATGTGACAGTGGCGGTTGACGCTGCCGTCCAGGTGCCGCGCGAATACGTCAAAGACGGCGAAATTGTGCTCAACATCAGTTACGACTCCACCACCGGCATGCAACTTGGCAACGACTATCTGGCTTTCAAGGCCAGGTTCGCCGGCGTGGTCCGCGATGTGATGGTTCCGGTGGACCGGGTGCTGGCCATTTTTGCGCGCGAAAACGGTCAGGGCATGGCGTTTCCAAAAGCCAGTCTGCAGCCGCAGGGTGCTGAGCACGCCAGCTCCTTGCAAGAAGACGACGCGCAGGCTCAGGACGAATCCGGTGCTGAGCCGTCGCCATCACACCTGGCCAGCGTGCCGGTGGCAGCTTCTGCCGCCAAGAAAAAACCAGCGAAAAAAGCACCTGCTTCAATCAAAACAGCGGCACGGCCCACACTGACACGCATCAAATAAGCAGGCATCCAGCCTGAAGCAGTGGCGAATCTGCCATGTAAAATGCAGTCACCGCCGATTTAGCTCAGTTGGTAGAGCAACCGCCTTGTAAGCGGTAGGTCATCAGTTCGAATCCGATAATCGGCACCATTAGATAGTCCAAAGGCCTCCAAGTAGCGATACTCGGAGGCCTTTTTCATGTGCGCCCAGCATACCTATCCGGTTGACACCGGTTGAGAACTCACGCCATGGGGAAATCGTCGGCAACGGAGCTTTGGCCACCCAATCTTGAGCTTTCAGTACCTTCTTCCGGCGAGTTGGCTCAATCGGGGGGGTGGAACGAGTCGTTGGCTGGGTAAAAAAATAAATTTCGAAGCAACCTTTCTCAACCGGATAGGTCGGGACTTTTCATGGCCGCGCCTTTGCCGCGGTCGCTTTTCCACTTGATGTCAATTTTGGCGCGTGGAATAGGAAGCAAACCGGCTTCTACAAACGGGCGGATATTCATGCGCACGCCATCGTTCAGGTCGGGCTCCCAGCCTATGGGTTGCTGGGTGATCCAGTCGCCCAGTTGGGTGTGGATCAGAGTTTGCAGTTTGGCGCGAGTGGCGATGGGGCTTTGACCTGTGACTGGCTGTCAAAGCCGTTTTGCCGCCACGCCTCAAATACTGTCACAGCCACCGCATTGGACAAGTTCAGGCTGCGCTGGCCGGGCATCATCGGCAGTTTGAGGGTTTGTGGGGGAGCAAATGACTGGCGCACGGCGTCACTCAGGCCCTTGGTCTCGGATCCAAAAACCAGGTAATCGCCAGGCTTGAAGCTTGTCTTGAACACATTCTGGCTGGCGCGGGTGGTCAGCGCAAACAGGCGTTCAGGCGAGGGCTGCTCGTCGTCCAGAAACGTTTGCCAGTTGGCATGGCGCTTGACGGTGGCGTATTCATGGTAGTCCAGCCCGGCACGGCGCATGTGCTTGTCGTCCATGGAGAAACCCAGAGGCTCGACCAGGTGCAAGGTGCACCCGGTGTTGGCGGCCAGGCGGATGACGTTGCCGGTATTTGGCGGGATTTCGGGCTCGACCAGAACAATGTGGAACATGGCAGCATTGTCGTGCAGGCCGGGTGTTATTCGGTGCGTGCAATCACCAGACCTGTGATGTGGGCGGCCCCCGCCGCCTTGAGCACGCGTGCAGCGGCGTAAAGCGACGCGCCCGTGGTCATCACGTCATCAACCAGCAACACGCGCGCACCTCGCAAATGTGAAGCTTTCAGTGGATCCACGGCAAAAGAATCAGCCAGGCCGGTCAGCCGTTGCGCGCGCTTGAGGGTGTGTTGGGCGGGCGTGTCGACCATGCGCAGCAGCAGATCGGCGCGGGTTTTTCGGGCGTGGAGTTGCTGCGCCAACAGCAGCGCCTGGTTGTAGCCCCGCACCCGCAAGCGCTGCTGCGACAGCGGCATGGGCAACAGCAAATCGGCGGCTTCAATTGAGGGCTCAACCCAGGGCGTGGCTTTGAGCAGGTTGGCAAAGAACTTGACCAGGGCGGGCTGGTCATGAAACTTGAAGTCGGCCATCAGATGCGCCCACGGAAATGCGTAGCACACAGCCGCCAGGCACAGGTCAAGCGGCGGCGGAGTCTTCAGGCAGGCACCGCATTGGGGCTGGTTGGCTGGCAAGGGCAGGGCGCAGGTGCTGCAGCGGTGCTGCGGCTGGGCAAACTCCGCCACGCAGGAATTGCAAACGGGTTGCGCCGGCCAGCTATGGCAGACCCGGCACTGGCTCGCGGGCGGGCGCAACATCCTTGAAAACAAACCTGTGAACATACAGTCAATATACTCGCGTCTCTTTTCCAATTGCGACATGGCCAATCAATCTCCTCCAACTGTTGACCCCGCGGCTGCCCGGCGCTGGCTGCACCGGCCTGCGGCTGTGTCCGCCTGGTTGCATGAGGAGGTGGCGCAGCGCATGCAGGAACGGCTTGACTGGATCAAGTTTCAGCCCAAAAGTTGGGTGCATTGGGCGCCGCTCAGCGGGGGGCTGGACGCCCATGCGCTGCTGCGTCAGCGCTATCCCCAGGCGGCCTGCACCCTGGTCGAAGCCAACCCGCAACGGGCGGGGCATCTTGCGCAGACTTTGACCCCGCCCTGGTGGCAGGCGCAGCGTTGGTTGCAGCCCAGGCCCCAGGTGGTCACGCAGGTGACGCAGCCCGCCCAGATGCTGTGGGCCAACATGAGCCTTCACATGTCCGACCAGCCTCAGGCCTTGCTGCAGCAGTGGCATCAGGCTCTGGCGGTGGATGGTTTTTTGATGTTTTCATGTTTGGGGCCAGATACCCTGAAAGAATTGCGCGAGCTTTATCAGACCCTGAATTGGCCTGCACCCAGCCATGAATTTACCGACATGCATGATTGGGGTGACATGCTGGTGGCGTCCGGCTTTGCCGAGCCGGTGATGGACATGGAGCGCATCACCCTCACGTTTGAGTCGCCCCAGCGCATGTTGCAGGAATTGCGGGGTCTCGGGCGCAATCTTCATGTGGCGCGCTTTGGCGCTTTGCGCGGTCGCCGTTGGCACGGCCAGTTGCTGCGCGCCATTGGAAACAGTGCCATGC
>NZ_JAABQC010000083.1 GCF_011391645.1 Rhodoferax sp.
GAGCGCGCTGGCAACCATCGCTTCGGTGGCGCCGCTGATGGGACTCTTTGGCACGGTGGTCGGCATGATTGAGATCTTTGGCTCGCAACCAACCAGCACCAACATGGGCGGAAATCCGGCGCAACTGGCGCATGGCATTTCGGTGGCACTGTACAACACCGCATTCGGGCTGATTGTGGCCATTCCAGCGCTGATTTTCTGGCGCTACTTCCGAGCCCGCGTGGATGAATACCTGCTGACGCTGGAACTGGCTGCCGAGCGGCTGGCGCGCCATCTCTACACCTTGCGCAAGTAGGCAATTGCATGATGAATTTCAGGGTGCGCCCCAAGGAAGAGCCGGAAATCAACCTGATCCCGTTCATTGATGTGCTGCTGGTCATACTGATCTTCTTGATGCTTTCCACCACCTACAGCAAGTTCACCGAATTGCAGCTTAAATTGCCGGTGGCCAACGTTGAGGCACTGCGCGAGGTCGCCAGCGAAGTGCTGGTGTCGGTCAGCAGTGAAGGCCGGTACAGCGTCAACAAGCAGGTGGTCAGCAGCAGCAGTGTGACCGACCTCACCGAAGCGCTGCAGGCTGGTGCCAAGGCAGGTCCGCAGTCGGTGGTCATCATCCACGCCGATGCCAATGCCAGACACCAGGCGGTGATCAGCGTGATGGAGGCTGCGCGCCGCGCCGGTCTGACACAAATCACCTTTGCCACGGTGTCTTCGCCTCAGGGTGGTGCCCCTTGAAGCATGGCTGAGACAGCGCAAGCGCCCGGCGGCCAGTTCACCGATATCTGGCAAACGCGTGGCTGGCAGGCATGGTTTTTGTGGCCGCTCTCCTTGCTGTATGGCGCGCTGGTGCGGCTGCGCAAGGCGCTGTTTGGCTTGGGCTGGCTGCGCTCCGAGCGGCTGCCGGTGCCTGTGCTGGTGGTGGGCAACGTGGTGGCGGGGGGCGCCGGCAAAACGCCGGTGGTGATGGCCATCGTGCAACACCTGCAACAACGCGGCATTCACGTGGGGGTCATATCCAGGGGTTATGGTCGGCGCAGTCAGGCCTGCCTGGAAGTTTTGCCTGGCAGTGCTGTTGACGACGTGGGTGACGAGCCGGCCCTGATCCAGCGCCGCACCCAGACCCCGGTGTTTGTGGCAGCCCGGCGCGTGCAGGCCGCCAGAGCGCTGCTGGCCCGACACCCGAAAACCCAGATTATTGTGTCTGACGATGGCCTGCAACACCTGCGCTTGCAGCGGGATCTGGAGATTGGCGTGTTTGACGACCGGGGCGTGGGCAATGGCTTTTTGCTGCCCGCCGGGCCGTTGCGCGAACCCTGGCCGCGCCCGCTCGACCTGATGCTGCACACCGGCCAGCAACCCGCTTTTGCCGGATTCAGGGCGCGGCGCAGCCTGGCCCGGCAAGCGGTGCGCGTCGATGGCAACCCGGTTGCGCTGGCCGATCTGGGCGCCGAAAAGCCACTGCTGGCCGTGGCCGCCATTGCCCGGCCAGATGCCTTCTTTGCCATGCTGCGCGCCCAGGGCCTGGTGCTGGCAAAGACGGTGGCGCTACCGGACCATGACGATTTCAGTGGCTGGTCAAGCCACGCTGACGGCGCCTGCACCGTGCTGTGCACAGAAAAAGACGCGGTCAAGTTATGGCAAAAGGAGCCCGGGGCACTGGCCGTGCCGCTGGATTTTGAGCCTGAGCCTGCGTTTTGGACCGCCTTCGACCAGCGGGTCAAACCGCTGCTGCCGGCAAGCTATCATTGACACATGGACACACGACTACTTGAATTATTGGTTTGCCCGGTCACCAAGGGGCCACTCACCTACAACCACGAAGCGCAAGAGCTGGTGTCGCGCAGCGCCCGCCTGGCGTACCCGGTGCACGACGGTATTCCGGTGTTGTTGGAAAACGAGGCGCGGACCCTGAGCGACGCGGAGCTTGAAGAAAGGCCAAGAACTTGACCTTTACCGTCCTGATTCCGGCCAGACTGGCCTCCACCCGCCTGCCCAACAAGCCGCTGGCCGACATTGCCGGCGTCCCCATGGTGGTGCGTGTGGCACAGCAGGCCTTGCGCTCCGGCGCGCAAAATGTGATCGTGGCCGGCGACAGCCCCGAGATCGTGACGGTCTGCCAGGCCTATGGCATCCAGGCAGTGCTGACCGGCACCGACCACCCGTCCGGCAGCGACCGGCTGGCGCAGGCCTGTGAACTGCTGGGCCTGCCCGATGACGCGATTGTGGTGAATGTGCAGGGCGACGAGCCGCTGATGGACCCGCAACTGGTGACCGATGTTGCCCATTTGCTGGCCAGACGCCCGCAGGCGGCCATGAGCACAGCGGCCCACGCGCTCGATTCAGTGGCCGACTTTCACAACCCCAATGTGGTCAAAGTGGTGCTGGATGCCAAGCACATGGCACTGTATTTCAGCCGCGCGCCGATTGCCTGGCCGCGTGATGCGCCCGGCCAGTTGCCCAGCCCAGCGCCGCTGCGTCACATCGGTATTTACGCTTACCGTGTCAGTTTTTTGCGCCTGTTCCCCAAGCTGGCGCAAGCGCCGCTGGAGCGCACCGAATCGCTTGAGCAATTGCGCGCTTTATGGCATGGCCATCGCATTGCGGTGCACATCACACAGCATGCGCCCGGGCCTGGCGTGGACACACCCGAAGATCTGGAGCGGGTGCGCCGCCTGCTGGGCGCATGAGGCGTTTTGCGGCAGCGCGTGTAAGCCTTGCAAAAGCTCTTGCGTGCTATTCTCAAGCTTGACGTGTTGCGTCAATTTTCAATAAGAACCCGAGGACAAGTATGAAACTCATTTTGTTGGGCGCACCCGGCGCTGGCAAGGGCACGCAAGCCACCTTCATTTGCGAAAAGTATGGCATTCCCCAAATTTCCACCGGTGACATGCTGCGTGCTGCCGTCAAGGCGGGCACACCTCTGGGCGTGCAGGCCAAACAAGTGATGGACGCCGGCGGCCTGGTGAGTGACGACCTGATCATCAACCTGGTGAAGGAGCGCATTGCGCAGCCTGACTGTGCCAATGGTTTCTTGTTTGACGGTTTTCCGCGCACCATTCCGCAGGCCGACGCCATGAAGGCGGCCGGTGTCAAACTGGACTACGTGCTGGAGATTGATGTGCCGTTCGAGGCCATCATTGATCGCATGAGCGGACGACGTTCGCATCCGGCGTCGGGGCGCACCTACCACGTCACCTTCAATCCGCCCAAAGTGGCTGGTGTGGATGACGTGACGGGCGAGCCGCTGGTGCAACGCGCAGACGACCAGGAAGAAACCGTCAAGAAACGGCTGGAGGTGTACAGCGCGCAAACCCGCCCGCTGGTGGACTACTACTCGGCCTGGGCCAAGGCGGACCCCGCAGCAGCACCCAAGTACCGCGCCATCAGCGGTAGCGGCGGCGTGGAAGACATCACGGCACGCGCTTTTGCCGCGCTGGCGAGCTAAGCGCTCAAGTCTGCATCAGGTCCAGCATCAAGGCCACCCTGGCCTTGACAGGGCTCAGCCCGTTGCTATCGGCAAAAACGCTGCCCTTGACCGGCAAGACACGGCCTTCGCCGCAACGGCTGGCGCGAACCACCTTCACGCCCGCCTGAACGGCGCGCTGCAGTGCCGCCGACAGTTCGACATGCAGGGAGCCATTGCCGGTACCGGCCACGACCAGACCCGACAGCGCTGGCGCGGACGGCATTGGCTGCAACAAGGCGTCCACCACGGCTGCGCTGCCACCGGCGTAGTTCATGACAATTTCCACCCTGGGCCAGGCCCTGGCGGCAGCAATTTTTTCAGGCCCGAGCGGTGCCTGGTGTGTCAGCGCCAGTGGCCAGTTTTTTGCCAGGCGCAAGTGCCCTTCTTCGACGTGTCCCAGTGGTCCGGCATCACCTGAACTGAAGGCGTCAGGGCGATAAACGTGCACCTTTTGCACGGCCAATGCGGCATGGACCACCCCCGCACACACGACCATCACACTGCACGCGCCGGGCGTGAGCGCCACAGCCACGGCATCCAGCAAATTCTGCGGGCCATCCGGGGCAAGCGCTGAGGCTGGCCGCATGGCGCAGGTCAGCACCACCGGCTTGCGCAACTGCAGCGCAGCGGGCAGCACGGCATGCAGAAAAAAGGCGCTTTCCTCGAGCGTGTCGGTGCCGTGCGTGATCACCACGCCACACACCTCATCTTGCGCCAGGTGCTGCTGCACGCGCAGCGCCAGGGCCGTCCAAATGGCAAACGTCATGTCTTTGCTGTCGACTTGAGCCACCTGCTCTGACACCAGGGTGTGGCCCTTGAGCGCGTGCGTCATGCCGGGCACGCCCGCCAGCAACTCGGCCACACCGACCTGGGCCGCGCGGTAGCCAATGTTGTCGGACGCGTCGGCGGCAGTGCCGGCAATGGTGCCCCCGGTACCCAACACAACAATTTTTTTCAGGTCTTGAAGAGTTTCCACTTGCAGTCTTTCATAAACTGGTTAAAAATACAGTTACTGGATAAGAAACCAGTACTTTGATATCCCGTCACTTCAGGAGCCGCCATGCTAATCAGACCGAAACTCACTGATCGCCAGCAACAGATCCTCGATCTTATCCAGCGCGCCATTGCCCGCACCGGAGCGCCTCCCACCCGCGCTGAAATTGCCACCGAACTCGGCTTCAAATCGGCCAATGCTGCCGAGGAGCATTTGCAGGCACTGGCCCGCAAGGGCGCGATTGAGCTGGTCAGTGGCACCTCGCGCGGCATTCGCCTGAAAAGCGACACCTTGCGCGCCATCAATGAGTCGCGCGGCAAATCACTGGCGCAATCTGTGGCCGAGTTTGCGCAACTGGCATTGCCCCTGATCGGGCGCGTTGCTGCAGGCTCACCCATTTTGGCGCAAGAACACATCGACAAAACCTATTACGTCGAAGACAGCCTGTTCCAGCGCAAGCCAGACTATCTGCTCAAGGTGCGCGGCATGTCCATGCGCGATGCCGGCATCATGGACGGAGACCTGCTGGCAGTGCAAAGCACCAAGGAAGCCAAGAACGGCCAGATCGTGGTGGCCCGGCTTGGCGACGAGGTCACGGTCAAGCGATTCATGCGCCACAACAACCTGATCGAGCTTCACCCGGAAAACCCGGACTACCAGACCATCGTGGTGGAGCCCGGTGAAGCCTTTGAAATTGAGGGCCTGGCGGTCGGCCTGATCCGCAACACCATGCTCATGTAGACCCTGCAGACCTTGATTTTGCCAACCCTGACACTCAACCGGAGTCCCGCACAATGACCATTGCCCTCGCCTCGTCTCTCCATTCCGCCCCGCTCCACTTTCCTGGTGTGCTTCCATTCAAGGCACCCGGCTCCAGAGCCCGCATCCGGGGAGGCGCGGGTATGCACCGCCCATTGCGCGTGTTGCACGTGGTGGAGCCGGGCCAAACCTCCCCACACATAGGGCGGCTCGTAATATCCGGACGCATGGCCGATGTCTGCGCCGAACTTGATCGTCTGGCGGCGTTCGAACACAACCACTAAATTGTCGGTCGCGTCCTGATTTTTGGAGGAGTTTTGTCGACATAGTCGCCCGTCAAGGCACAATCCGTGTCATGAATATTGTGATATTGGATGATTACCAGGACGCGGTGCGCAAGCTGGCCTGCTCGGCCAAGCTGGAGTCTTACCAAGCCAAGGTCTACACCAACACCGTCAAGGGTTTGGGGCAACTCTCGGTGCGACTCAAAGACGCTGACGTGATTGTGCTCAACCGTGAACGCACCCAGCTGCCGCGCGCTTTGATCGAAAAACTGCCCAAGCTCAAGCTGATAGCACAGACCGGTCGCGTTGGCCCCCATCTTGACGTGGAGGCCTGCACCGAGCGCGGCATCGCAGTGGCTGAGGGCACGGGCTCTCCGGTGGCACCGGCAGAGCTCACTTGGGCACTGATCATGGCCGCAACACGACGCTTGCCCCAATACATCGGCAACCTCAAGCACGGGGCCTGGCAACAGTCCGGCCTGAAGTCCAGCGCCATGCCAGCCAACTTTGGTTTGGGCACTGTTTTGAAGGGTCACACGCTGGGCATTTGGGGTTACGGCCGTATTGGCCAATTGGTAGCCGGCTACGGCAAGGCTTTTGGCATGCGGGTGCTGGTCTGGGGCCGTGCCCCCAGTCGTGAACTGGCCTTGCAAAACGGTTTTGAGGCCGCGATGCGACGCGAAGACTTTTTTGAGCAGTCTGACGTGCTGTCGCTGCACCTGCGCTTGAACGACCAAACCCAAGGCATTGTCCGGCACGAGGACCTGTCGCGCATGAAGCCAACCGCGCTGCTGGTCAACACGTCCCGGGCTGAACTGATTGAGCACGATGCCCTGATCAGCGCCCTCAACCGGGGGCGGCCCGGACTGGGTGCTGTGGATGTATACGAGAGCGAGCCCATTTTGCAAGGTCACGCGCTGTTGCGCCTGGAAAACTGCATCTGCACGCCGCACATTGGCTATGTGGAGCTGGACAGTTACGAGATGTATTTCAGTGCGGCTTTTGACAATGTCATTAACTTCATCAAGGGCCGGCCCACCAACATCGTCAACCCTGGCGCCTTGCAGGTGCGGCGCTAATGCAGTGCTGCAGTCAGTTTGGAACTTAAGCGACTGTCAGCAAGAATAAACTTTTCCAGTCCGTCCTGGCTAATGCAGATGTCGCGGTTTACGGCCACCGCCGTGCCCCATGCCGCTTGGGCCGCGTGGCGGTTTGCCGAGTTGCAATGAACTCACTAAATCGTTGAAGCGCTGACTGAACAGTTGGTCAACTGCGGCCACCACACCGCTGAGTTCAGCGCCGTCAAAATGCCGCTCCATCAGGCTAATCACGTCTTGCACCAGCAAGTCGCGCTGCACCTGCATGATGGCAGCTGGATCGGGGCCGACAAACAGCATGACAAAGTCGTCGCGGGACTCTGCCTCGGGGTCGCCGCCCTCTTCGTCTTCGTCTTCAAAGTCCGTGTCATAAAAAGTGACCTCAATGGCGGCACCGGTGAGGGCGACATCATTGAGGTTCATGCACATTTCGTCCAGCGCCTGACGAAAGTCGTCATCGCCTTCAACGGTCCAGCACATTTGCAGCAGATGGTCTTTGTCATCGAACTGAATGCCGGGTTCGTCTTCATAAAAACTGCCGGCCGCGTCAGCAAGTGAACGCGAACCGGCATATTTCCACAGGGGCTTGAGCGCGTCCTGGATGTTCTCAAAAGTCACATCAGCACGCAGGCTAACCTGTCCGTGGACGTGGATTTCAAAAGGGGTGTTGTAGCGTGTCATAGGCTTTAGTGTACGGGACAATATTTGGCCCCCGCAAGCTTCCCGACACCTCGTTTGCGCTGAAAAAACTGCAAAGCAGGGCTACAACACACCGGCCTTAGCCCATGTGCAAGCCGCCATTCACCGAGAACTCAGCGCCGGTGGCGTAACCGCCTTCATCAGACGCCAGCCAGGCAATGATGGAGGCAATTTCACTGGGCTCGCCAAGACGCTTGACCGGCACGGTGGCAATGATCTTGTCGAGTACTTCCTGGCGGATCGCCTTGACCATGTCGGTGCCGATGTAGCCCGGGCTCACGGTGTTGACCGTGACGCCCTTGTTGGCCAGTTCCTGCGCCAACGCCATGGAGAAACCATGCATGCCGGCTTTGGCAGCCGAGTAGTTGGTTTGACCAGCCTGGCCCTTGACACCGTTGACGCTGGAGATGTTGATAATGCGGCCCCAGCCCTTTTCAACCATGTCGCCAACCACTTGCTTGGTCACGTTGAACATGGAGTTGAGATTGGTCTCAATGACGGCATCCCAGTCTTCGCGCGACATTTTGACGAACATGCGGTCGCGGGTAATGCCGGCGTTGTTGATCAACACATCAATGTTGCCATGCTCGGTCTTGGCTTTGGTAAAGGCTTCCACGGTCGAGTCCCAATCACCCACATTACCGGCAGATGCGTAGAACGTGTAGCCCAGCGCAGCTTGCTCGGCCAACCATTTGGCGTAGTCACGGGTTGGGCCGCAGCCGGCAACCACAGTAAAACCCTCTTTGCTCAGGCGCTGGCAGATGGCGGTTCCGATGCCACCCATACCGCCGGTGACGTACGCTACTTTTTGACTCATAAAACTACTCCTCTTTGTAAAATTAAAAACCGGGTCGCATAACTTCGACCCGACAAAATTCGGCCCAGTAATTGCCTGATCGAATTAGATCAAATAATTAGCGCTCCAGGCACAGGGAAACCCCCATACCGCCGCCAATACACAGTGCCGCCAGGCCTTTCTTGGCATCACGGCGCTGCATTTCGTGCAGCAGGGTAACCAGAATGCGGCAACCAGACGCGCCAATCGGGTGGCCCAGGGCAATGGCGCCACCGTTGACGTTGACTTTGCTGGTGTCCACGGCGAGTTCCTGGTTGACGGCGCAGGCCTGGGCGGCAAAAGCCTCGTTCAACTCGAACAGGTCGACGTCAGCCACCGTCCAGCCGGCACGGGCCAGCGCCTTGCGTGAGGCCGAGACCGGGCCCATGCCCATGACGGCGGGGTCCAGGCCGGTGGTGCCAAAGCTCTTGATGGTGGCCATGGGTTTGAGGCCCAGGGCGGCAGCTTTGCTGGCTTTCATGACCATAACGGCAGCTGCGCCGTCGTTGATGCCGGAGGCGTTGCCGGCGGTGACGCTGCCGGCCTTGTCGAAGGCAGGACGCAGTCCGGCCAGGCTTTCGGCATTGGTTTTCTTGTTGATGAATTCGTCGGCGTCAAACACCAGCGGGTCACCCTTCTTCTGGGGGATGACGACGGGCACGATCTCGTCCTTGAATTTGCCCGCAGCCTGGGCGGCAGCCGCTTTTTGCTGGCTGGCAAGTGCCAGCACGTCTTGCATTTCGCGGGTAATGCCTTGCGCTTTGGCGACGTTTTCAGCGGTGATGCCCATGTGGTATTTGTTGTAAACGTCCCACAGACCGTCGTTGATCATGGTGTCCACCATTTTCCAGTCACCCATGCGCTGGCCGTCACGGCTGCCCATGAGCACGTGCGGAGAGGCGCTCATATTCTCCTGGCCACCGGCGATGACAATCTCGCTGTCTCCAAAGGCGATCGACTGAACAGCGAGCATCACGGCCTTCAGGCCGGAGCCACAGACCGCGTTGATGGTGAGAGCCGGGGTTTCCTGGGCAATACCGGCCTTGATCAGGGTTTGGCGGGCCGGGTTCTGGCCTGCACCCGCGGCCAGCACCTGGCCCATGATGACTTCGCCAATCTGGTCAGCCTTGACGCCGGTCTGCTCTAGCAGGGCCTTGATCACGATGGCGCCCAAATCAGGGGCCGCGATTTTGGCCAATGAACCACCAAATTTACCAACTGCAGTACGTGCTGCCGCGACGATAACGATATCTTCCATGATGTCTCCTGAGTCCAGATTAAAAAATTGAAAAATTAGGCCTTGGCCTTGACGTAACTGCCTGGCGCGGCCTCGATGACCTTGTGCTTGCCCTTGCCGTAAGCCTTGGGTGCCGGAACCTCTTTGCCAGCTTGCGAGGCCAGCCAATTGGACCAGTCTGTCCACCAGCTGCCTTTGTGCTCAACCGCGCCTTCAAGCCATTGCTCGTGCGCTTTGGGCAGCTTGCCGTCCTCGCGAATCCAGTGGCTGCGCTTGCCCTTTGCGGGTGGGTTGATCACGCCGGCAATGTGACCTGAGGCGCCCATGACGAAACGCTTTTTGCCAGGCAAAAATTGTGTGGTGGCATACGCGCCGTTGATCGGCACGATATGGTCTTCACGGGAGCCATAGATGTACACCGGAATATCAACCTTGCCAAGGTCAACCTGCTCGCCGCAGACGGTGGCTTTGCCGGGCTTGGTGAGGTTGTTTTCAAGGTAGGTGTTGCGCAGGTACCAGGCGTAGAACGGGCCCGGCAGGTTGGTGCTGTCGCTGTTCCAGTAGAGCAGGTCAAAGGGTGGTGGGGTTTCGCCCTTGAGGTAGTTGCCGACCACGTAATTCCACACCAATTCGTTGGGGCGCAAGAAGCTGAACGTGCTGGCCAGGTCCTTGCCCTTCATCAGGCCGCCCTTGCCCATTTCCTGCTCGCGGTATTTGACAAAACCTTCGTCAATGAACAGGTCAAGCACGCCGGTGTCAGAGAAATCAAGCATGGAGGTCAAAAACGTGGCGCTGGCCACAGGTTTTTCACCGCGCGCGGCCAACACGGCCAAGGCGGTGCCCAGCATGGTGCCGCCCACGCAGAAGCCCAGCGCGTTGATGGTTTTGGAGCCCGTCACTTCTTGCGTGACGGTGATGGCCTTGATGACCGCGTTTTCGATGTAATCGTCCCAGGTGGCTTTGGCCAGCGAGGCATCCGGATTGCGCCAGCTCACCAGGAAGGTGCGGTGACCCTGCGACACGGCGTAACGCACCACAGAGTTTTCTGGCTGGAGGTCAAGGATATAAAACTTGTTGATGCTCGGCGGCACCAGCAGGAAAGGCTTTTCAAAAACCTTGTCGGTCAGAGGCTTGTACTCGATGAGTTGGAACAGCTCATTCTCGAACACCACGGCGCCCTCGGTGGTGGCGACGTTTTTGCCGACTTCGAAAAGGCTCTCGTCGGTCATCGACACATGGCCCTGCTGCATGTCGTGGAGCAGGTTTTGAATGCCCTGGGCAATACTTTTGCCCTGGGTTTCGATGGCTTTTTGCTGCGCCTCGGCGTTCAGTGCCATGAAGTTGCTGGGGGCAGTGGCGGCATTGATTTGTTCAACGGCAAAGCGGATCCGGGCGCGGGTTTTGGCATCGGTCTCAACGGCGTCGGCCAGTTGAACAAGCGCTTTGGCATTCAGCAGATAAGACGCGGCGGTGAAGGTTGCCACCGGACTGGTCGCCCAGGCATCGTCTGAAAAGCGGCGGTCAGTAACCGTCAGATTGCCCTGCACGCTGTCGGTCCATAAATCTGCAGCTTCCTTCATGTACTGGTGCTGCAGCGCCTGCAGCTTTTCGGGAGAAAACTTGATTTTTGGTTTTTTGGCCATAGGGTTCGTCAGCTTGGCGCTGGCTTCGCCCAGGTCCATGTTCTGGAACGACTGAAAGGCTTTGGTCATGGTGTCAGCCATGCTGGTTTGAAAATTCTTGGCCGATTGGAGCCAAAGTTCTTGCACTTCTTCCTTCATGGGTATCCCTATCT
The DNA here is from genome assembly GCF_011391645.1 of Rhodoferax sp. GTDB lineage: Bacteria > Pseudomonadota > Gammaproteobacteria > Burkholderiales > Burkholderiaceae_C > Rhodoferax. The sequence goes on from NZ_JAABQC010000083.1 coordinate 11,167, forward strand.
AAGTTGGTCAAACATGTAATCCATTAGTATCGCCGGTCAAGCCCTTCGATATCCTGACATCGCAGGATTGTCGTCAAAAGTTGTCCCGTCTTTATGTACATCGTTGCAATAGCCTGGTTGTATGTGGCCATCCTGATGGCCGTTGCCGAAGCCACCCACAGCACCGGCACGCTGTTCGGCGGAATCATCACGTTTACACTTTACGGCCTGCTGCCGCTGGCGCTGGTTTTGTACGTGATGGGCACACCGGCGCGCCGGCGCGCCATCAAGGCGCGTGAAGACGCCGAGTGGCGTGCCGCGCAGGCGACCTCAGTTCTCGCGCCAGACGCTGGCACAGAAACGGCCGGTGACCCGGTCGCGCCGAAAGGAAAAGAAGCTTGACGCGTTGCCCACCGTGCACCAGCCTGCGCTGCTGTCATTGCCATGAACTTGATGGACACCCAGGGCGCGCAACCGTAGCCGCGCCAAAGCGGCCAGATCAGCCAGCCACTTGCCCAACGACAGGGGTGTGAAGCAGCCGTGCGCCTGGGCGTGTGTTGCAGTGAAAGCGGTGCGGACTTCATCACCGACCTCAAATGCCTGCGGACCAATGCACGGACCCAGCCAGGCAATGACGTCATTGGCTTGTAAACGCCTGACCGTGGCCTCAAGAATACCGTAGCCACCCTGCCCGGCCAGGCCGCGCCAGCCGGCGTGGGCAGCCGCCACCTGATTGCCCTGGGCAGTGGTGAAAAGCACCGGCAGGCAGTCGGCCACCATCACGGTGCAGGCCACGCCCGGCTGGTCGGTCAGGCAAGCATCGGCCTCGGTGCCATCCGGGCTGCCGGCATGGAGTTGCACCACGCCGGTGCCATGGACCTGGTTCAAGAAAACCGGGTGCGCGCTTATGGTCTGCTGAAAAATCACCCGGTTGGCGGCCACATGGGCTGGCTCATCGCCCACATGGTCACCGAGGTTCAGGCTGTCATAAGGCGCAACGGAGACCCCGCCCAAGCGCGTGGTGCACACCGCCCGCACACCCGCTGGTGCCGGCCAGTCAGGGGTGAGAAAACCCGGTTCAAACGGCGGCATGAATCTTGTCGTAGGCGGCCAGCAACTTGTGGTGCATCTCGCAACCTTCCAGCGCCAGGCCGGGGGCGCCCAGGCCCATGAAGCGGTCTTCCTGCATGATGAGCGCGTGCGCTTGCGCCAGCGGGCCGGCGCCATACAGCAGCGCCAGGGTGTCGAGGTAAGGGCCGCTGTCGCCAATGTCGGCAAAGTTGATCAGGTTCTGAATGCAGGCGTAAACTCGTTTGCGCTGCGGGTTGACCTGGTCGAAGTTCAGAATCCATTCGCAGCCTTCGAGCGTGGCGGCTTCGTCGCCCACAGCCAGTGCCAACAGGGTCTTGAGTTCGCCCAGGCGCAGGTCGCTCCAGAAAGAGCCGGCATCGGCTGCCAGGCCAATCAGGCCGGGCACCGGGCGGTGGTCGGCCAGGTTGGATTCGTTCAGGGTTTCCAGCAGATCGGCACATTCTTCGTCGTCGAGGTCGGGCAGATTCAACACGGCTTCGCGAAAATTGTTGGCAATGCTGTTGTTCTCGAACTCCAGGTCGTCAATGGGGTAGATCTCGGACAGGCCCGGCACCAGAATGCGGCAGGCGTAGATGCCGAGTTGCTCAAAGTCGGCAATGTAAACCTGGTGGCCATCCTTGTGCAGGC
>NZ_JAABQC010000084.1 GCF_011391645.1 Rhodoferax sp.
CCCGGTCGCATCCCCCAATGGTGGCTGGGTGGGCCTGTCGGACATCACGGCTTTGGGCAACAACAAATTCCTGGTGATCGAGCGTGACAACCAGGGTGGCCCGGATGCCCGCATCAAACGCCTGTACCGCATCGACCTCACCGGCAAAGCTGATGGCGCAACCCTGAGCAAAATTCTGGTGCGCGACCTGATGGCTGATCTGCGCGGCCCGGCGGGTCCTGTGGTGGAAAAGATTGAAGGCTCGGCGCTTCTGGCCAACGGCGATGTGATCATCGTCAACGACAACGATGGGGTCGATGACAACAGTGGCGAAGTTCACTTGATGAATCTGGGCAAGCTGCTGAACTGATCGCTCAAATAGGTTCCCTGCCAAGCGGGACAGGGGGACTGCCCAGCGCAGCCCCTTGTTAACATACCCGCCTTGTTACTTATTCCGGGACGCCAATGCAACAAACAAGCTGGACGCCTGATGTGCTGGCTGGCTTTGAGCAAACCACCCTGACGGGACTGACTGCTGCAGATGGTCCGGCAGACGCCGTGCTGGTGCGGCGACGCTGCAACAGCGCCGATTCAAAGGCGGTTTTGTATGTTCACGGCTATGTGGATTACTTTTTTCAGACCCATCTGGCCGACTTTTACAACCAGGCCGGGCTGCATTTTTATGCGCTCGACCTGCGCCGCCACGGCAGGTCCTTGCGCGGGCACCAGCTACCCAACCACACCAGCGACATTGACGAGTACCTGCAGGACGTTGATGCGGCTGTGAACGTGTTGCGCACTGCAGAAGATATTGACTGGCTGCTGCTCAATGGCCATTCCACCGGGGGGCTGGTGGCGGCCCTGTACGCGCACCGCGGACCATTGCGCTCGGCGGTGAGTGCCGTGTTCCTGAACAGTCCTTTTCTGGACATGAACCTGCCCGCCTGGCAACAGCGCTTTCTGGAGCCCCTGTTGGCCGCCCTGGGCAGATGGTTTGCGCAGCTGAAGATACCCGCCACAGCCTCCATCTACGGTCAGAGTCTGCATGCGGACCACCATGGCGAATGGCGCTACAACACCGATTGGAAACCCGTTGCCGGGTTCCCGATATTTGCCGGCTGGTTCCGGTCCATTCACCGCGCCCATGCCGAGGTTGCCCGGGGGCTGTCGATTGAATGCCCGGTTTTGGTGATGTGTGCCCAACGCAGCAGTCGGCCCACGCAGTGGTGCGATGATGCCATGCGCACTGACGTGGTGTTGAATGTGGCCGACATTCAACGTCTGGCGCGCAGCCTTGGGTCGCAGGTCACGCTGGTGGGCATTGAAGACGGCATGCACGACCTGGTGCTGTCGCAGCCCCGCGTCAGAGCCCGGGTGTTTGCCGAATTGAAGGCCTGGCTGGTAACAATTGGCGGAGCCCAATGAATTTGAGACATTGCGGGCCGGACCACTCGCGTGGCGACGCGCTCTGACCCCAACTGATGAAAGGAACACATGGCTTTGTTTTCACAGGATGACCTGAACCCCGGTGTGCGCAAGCGCGAGGTCTTTGGCTGGGCCATGTACGACTTTGCCAACTCGGGCTACACCACAGTGGTGATCACCGCGGTGTTTGCCGCTTATTTTGTGGGTGGTGTGGCCGGGGGCGCGCCCTGGGCCACGTTGGCCTGGACGGCGGCGCTGAGCGTGTCGCATGCCATCGTGATGCTCACCATGCCCAGCCTGGGCGCCTACGCCGACCTGCGCGCGGCCAAAAAACGCCTGCTGGCCATTTTCACCATGGGCTGCGTCGTCTTCACGGCGGCACTGGCGCTGGCCGGGCCCGGCAGCGTGGCATTGGCGGTGGTGCTGATCGTGGTGTCCAACACGTTTTATGCCTGGGGTGAATCAATGACGGCGGCTTTTTTGCCCGAACTGGCGCGTGCCGATTCTTTGGGCAAGGTCAGCGGTTGGGGCTGGAGTTTTGGCTACTTTGGCGGCATGCTGGCGCTCGGGCTTTGCCTGGCCTATGTGCTGTGGGCACAGGGCCAGGGCCAGAGCGCCTCGCAGTTTGTGCCGGTCACCATGCTGATCACGGCGGCCATCTATGGCACGGCTGCGCTGGTCACCTTTGCCCTGCTCAAGGAGCGGGCGCAGCCCAACCCGGCGGCGCTGGCGCAAGGCGGCTTCAGGGCGTCTTTGCAGCAGTTGCAACACACCTTTCACCAGGCCCGCCAGTTCAGGGATTTCATGTGGCTGCTGGTGTGCGCTGTGTGTTACCAGGCTGGCGTGGCGGTGGCGATCGCGCTGGCCGCCATTTATGCCGAACAGGTGATCGGCTTTGCGCAGCAGGAAACCATGGTGCTGATTTTTGTGCTCAACATTGCGGCTGCGGCGGGGGCGTTTTCGTGGGGTTATGTGCAGGACCGCATCGGCCACAAGATTGCGCTGGCCAGCACGCTGCTGGGCTGGATTGCCACCTGCGTGATTGCCGCCCTGGCCACCACCAAAGGTGATTTCTGGTACGCCGCGGTGATTGCCGGCCTGTGCATGGGCAGCAGCCAGTCGGCCGGACGCGCCATGGCAGGCCTGTTTGCACCGCAGCGCCAGATTGCCGAGTTTTATGGCCTGTGGACCTTTGCCATCCGTCTGGCCAGCATTGTCGGCCCCTTGAGCTACGGCGTCATCACCTGGGCCACCGGTGGCGACCAGCGCACCGCCATCCTGAGCACCTCGGTGCTGTTTGTGCTGGGCCTTTTGCTGCTGATTCCAGTGAACATGCAGCGCGGGCGGGCGGCAGCGCTGCGGGCAGACCAGGCCTGTCTTTAAACTTTCATATTTTCACGTTACATTTTTGCACCATGGATCTTATTTTGTGGCGCCACGCCGAAGCGCAGGAATGGACGCCGGGCTGTGATGACATGGCCCGGCGCCTGACCTCGCGCGGCGAAAAGCAGGCGGCGCGCATGGCCGCCTGGCTGGACCGGCAGTTGCCTGACAACACCCGTGTTTTGGTGAGCCCGGCGCGCCGCACCGAGCAGACCGCCACCGCATTGGGACGCAAATTCAAGATCCGGCCCGAGCTGGCGCCGGACGGAACGGTGGCGCAGTTGCTTGAACTGGTGCAATGGCCGGACGCCAGGGGATGCGTGCTGGTGGTGGGGCATCAACCCACGCTGGGGCAAACCATTGCCCAGTTGATTGGATTGAACGTGACTGAATGCTCGGTCAAGAAGGGTTCGGTCTGGTGGCTGCGCGACCGCCAGCGCGAGGCACTGCTGCAAACCCTGATCGTCACCGTGCAGTCGCCAGAAGTGCTCTGACGCCCCGGTCACAGGGCGAATCGGCTGGCCTTATTTGCCCAGAAAATGCTTGCGGTAACGTGGCGGCAGGTCGTTGATGCGCATCATCATGGGCAAATCTGCGGTGTTGAAGTCAGGGTCCCAAGCCGGTGCCCCCAATATTTTGGCGCCCAGGCGCAAATAACCCTTGATCAGGGCCGGCGGCTCAACCACCAGGCTGCTGTCGAGTTGCTCCACCGGCAGCGGCAGGCGCGGCCGCACATGGTGCTCAATGGGCGCCATATGCGTGGTCTTGAGTTGCTGCCAGATGCTGGCCGCCACGTCGCCGCTGATCACACCGTTGTGCAGCATGGGGATGCTGGCGCAGCCAATCATGGTGTCAAGCTTGTTGCGCACCATGAATTCCGCCAGCGCGCCCCACAGCGCCATGATGACCCCGCCATGGCGGTAGTCCGGATGCACGCAGCTGCGACCCAGCTCAACCATGCGTTCACGCAGGCTGCGCAGGCGTGTCAGGTCAAATTCAAGGTCGCTGTAGGTGCTGCCCACGCGCTTGGCTTGGGCCGGCGTGAGCAGCCGGTAGGTGCCCACCACTTCGCGGGTGGCTTCATCGCGCACCAGCAGATGCTCGCAGTAGTTGTCAAATAAATCAATGTCGTGGCCGGCCAGGGGCGTGTTCAGGCGGGCGCCCATCTCTTTGGCAAAAACATCGTGCCTCAGGCGCTGGACCTGGCGCACTTCGTCCTGGTGCTTGGCCCACGAAACCAGCAGAGCACCGCGCTCAGCTTGCGGCGCCTTGGGCTGGCTGGTGCCCTGGAAGTACACAGCGGGTCGGTGAAGCAACCCCCTGGGCAAGGACAATGGGGACAGGGCAAAAGTCGGGTTGGGCAGTTCTTTCATGTTTTTCTCCTTTGGTTGAAGCCCAATGGTGACCGTGCCACATGACGTGCATGTGGCGATTTCGTGGCAATTTGATGACGCGATTCAGGCCTGGAGATGCCGGGCCAATGCGGCGTTGACAGCGTGCTGCGTCATTTGCGCAAGCACTCGCCGGTCTCGCCCGTTGGCGTCAATGGGTGGCAGGTAGGTCACGGTGACCTGGATGCCCGGGGTGCAAATAATTTTCCACAGCGACTGCATCAGGGTGGTGTCTTCAACAAAGGCAGCCGCATCGTGCCGGGCACCCTGCTTGTCGTGGTAAAAAATGGCGATCGGCTGAACCTGCGCACCCGCGGCAACCGCGCATTGCAGCAGGGGTGCGTGAAACTGCACGGCTTGTTCAGCCGTGGTGGAGGTTCCCTGCGCAAACAGCGCCACCGCACTGCCCTGCTGCAACAGGCAAGCCATGCGCGCATTCACGTGCACCGTGTCACTGCGCACCGCGCGCCGAATGAACAAGGTTCCCGCGCGTTGCACCAGCCATCCCACCGCTGGCCAACTCTTGACCTCGGACTTGGCGACAAAGCGGGCTGGCGTGCGCACGTTGAGCGCAAAAATATCGAGCCAGGAAACATGGTTGGCCACCATAAGACAGGCGGCTGAATTGGTTGCCCCCGGCTGGCCACTGACGTGATGCTGCACCCGCAACAGCTTGAGCAGTCCATGCGACCACCAACCCACGAAGCGGCGCTGCGCGGGCGAACTTAGCGAAGGGTAAACACAGGCCACCGCAAATGCGCCCACAGCATGGACCGCCAAGCGACTCAGGCGCAGGCTGATCACCATCAGCAGAAATGGCGAACGGTTCATGCCGCTGTCACTGCCGGCCAGACTGGCTTGAGCCCACGGCAACGCCGCGCAGAAACGCCGCAATGGCGGGATCCAGCGCATTGCCGGCCACCAGCGCGCCGGCCTGTGCAACATCACGGGCCAGCCCCAGGCTGGTTTGGAGCCTGAGCGCCTGTTCACCGCAGGCCTTGGCAAGTCGTTTGGGCAACAGCTGGCGCAGGGCTTCGACCGCATAACGCAGGCGTTTGGCAAGAATGCGCACCCGGTGCTGCTCTTGCGCGCTGTGGGCGTTCATTTGGGCCGCTTCCAGCCGCTTGTGCAGTCGCACAATCTGGCCTTTGGCCCAGTCGCGCAGTTCTCCCTTGCGCCCTGGCCCGGTTTTTGGCACGGCAGACAGGTTCTCCAGCCATTCGGTCAGGGCCAGCAGGCACAGCCCGACGCGCGGCTCCTGCAAGGCGCGCCGCAACGCCTGACGCTGCAGACTGGCGGTGTGGGTCAGTGCCGCCATCAAGGTCTGCCAGTCTTGCGCGCGTTGTGCGTCCTGCTCGACATAGCTGCTCGAAAGGGAGGGCAGTGTCTCGGTAATGGCCACATCAAGGTTGCGCATCTCGCCCAGGTTGGTCAGCAGCGTTTGCAGTTCGGCCCAGGCGGGTATTTCTGCTGCAGCCAGCGTCTTGCGGAAAAGACGCAAAGCTGATTTGAAGCGCCGCCAGCCAACGCGGGCCTGGTGCACCACCTCCGGGTCATCCGAAGTGCGAAGCGCGTCGAGGTTTAGGGTGAACTGGGCAAACATTTCGCGCAGCAAGACTTGCGCCAATTCAGGCCTGGTCAAACGCACATCGAGTTTGGGGGTCTGGGCGCGTTGCGGCAAGTGGAGGGCGGCTTGCGCCAGCAAAAAGCCGCGCTGGGCCTTGCTCAGGTTGGCGGGCAACACCGCCAGGGTGCGCGCCATTTCCCGGGCAATCTCAAACAGCGCCGAGGGCAGGCCCGCTTTCAATTCAAGTTCGAGTTCACAAATGGGGGACTGCCTGCCGCCGGCTTCGACCTGTCCGATATCCAGCGCCACTTCGACCACACTGCCATCACGCCTGCGCACCAGCCACAGGGTGCGCTCAAAACGGGTCACAAAGCTTGGCACCAGTCGCTCAAACAAGCTGCCGTCGGCATCGATCTCAGACCAGTGCGTGCCCTGAAGCGCAGCCCGCTCCAGCGCCTGGCCCGCAACAGCGGTCTCCCATTCGCCGCGCCGGCTCAAGGCCGATGCCTCACTGGCCGCTGTTTTCAGCGTTTGCAGCCACTGCGGATTGGCGTCACCGCCGACCCGGCGCAGCCGCAGAACAGCCCCTTGCTGGCGCAGCAACTGGTCGGGCGTATCAAAATAAATGTTGTACAAAGACAGGCACGACGGCTTGCGCCGCGCCAGCAAAGGCGCATGGGCAAGGCGCTTTGCCAGTGCTGCCGGGTCGGCACCGGGCAGGCACAGCTTGAGTTCAACCTCTTGGGGCGCGGAGCTGCGGGGATGTGACTTCATGCCATGCCAATCTTTAACGTTATGCCAAAAACCATTCTCGCACCTGCCGGGCAACCCAGGGGCCGTCGTCCAGCGGGATATCGTGACCCGCGTCCGGGTGAACGCGCAAGGCGCATTGCCATTGCCTGGCCAAGGCCCGGGAGCAGGCCACCGAAACCAGATGGTCCTGTGCGCCTGCCAGCAGCAAAGTGGGCGTGACGGGCGAGTCGACGGGTGCGTGAAACCGGGCCGCCGCCAGCAATTGGCGCAGCGCGTTAAGCCCCAAAACCGGATTGGCGCGGCGCAATCTCACCCATTGAGGCAACACAGATTCATCGCCGCGATTGCTGGTCATTTGCAAAATGGCACGCTCCCAGACGGGGGGCGCTGCACCCGTCAAGATCAGGCGCAGCAGCGCAACATAGTTTGCCGGCAGAAGGCGTTGGTAAAAGGGGTTGAAGGGGCGCATGCTGGTATTGATGAGCACCTGAGCCGCAATTTCTTTCGGGTGCAACTGTGCCCAGGCTACTGCCACCATGGCGCCGAGCGACATGGCCAGCAGGTGGTGTGGTGGCTCAATATCGCGCATGGCGAGTTGCTGGCGACAGTCTGCCACCATGTCCTCCACCCGGCAGGCACTGGTGCGGTGATTCAGCAGACCATTGCCCGCCAGGTCCAGTGTCACCACGGCTTGATCGGGCCATGCCTGCTGGAACTGACCCGCAAAATCACCCCAGTGACGGGCTTCGCGCGTCAGGCCACGCAAAAAAATCCAGCTTGTCATGGTTGCCTAGTACCAGTCTTGCAGGGCTTGTGCATGATGTTGTGCCCGGTTTTCTGGCGTTGGCAGCCAAAGAGGGTGGCCGCAGGCCGCGCGTGACAAAAAGTCCAGCAGCAAATGGTGTTGTCGCAACACGCGCTGCTGGCGGTGCTCGATCAAGGGGTTGAACATGCCGTGCCGTGAAAACAACTGGCGCGGATTTTTCTTGACCCACAGCCAGGACCCCATCTCCAGCGTCAGGGGCAAAAACACGCGTTGCGGTTGCGTGCAAGATTGCAGGTACAAATGGTCCCACAAGTCGCCGTGGGCCAGGTACTGAAGACTTTGCGGCTCGATCACGTAGCGATGGTGGCTGTGCGACTGGACAAAAATGTTCTTCAACGCCTGCATTTCTGCCAAATGGGCAATCGGCGCGCGTTTGTGCGCAAATGGAAACCAGATGCGGTCCCTGGCGCCAAAGCCGGAATGGCAGTCCACCGACAGACTGAAATCGCGGCTGAACAACTCAGCGGCCACCACATCGCAAACCGCCTGGTTTTCAGGCTCCATGGGGTCTTCCCTGGCACCACGGTACCAGGGCAAACCGGCACTGATGCGTTGTCCGCCCACCAAAAAAGGCACCGGCTCACTGGCTTCGACGGGCGCGTTGCGCATCAGGTCAACGCCGTTCGGATTGGCACGCGTGCCCAGCGCCATACCGCCAGGATTGACAATCGGCATGAACACCAGGCGAACGGTCTCCAATTGCCGATGCAGGCTGCTGTCCCACTGCAGCCGCATGACAAGACTGTGCAAATACGCGATCACCACCTCTGCGCCGATACGCTCCAGACCATGAACACCGCCAAAATAACCGACTGCAGGAACCTTGTTGTCCGGGTTACCCAGCGTCACCACATGCACCGGGTAAGCCCCGCCGTTGGCCAGCCGCACCTGGCACACCACCCGGTGCTCAAGCAAGCCGGCACCCAGTTCGATGATGCGTTCCAGCGCCTCAAGCTCGGGCAATTCAAGTGCGGTCACAGCAGCCTGGCAAACGAACAGATGGAAATGTCAACATGGTGGCGCAGCATAAAGTGATTGGGTGACAAAACAGTGACACGATGATGACGCCAAAGGATTGGCGCACTGACACAAGCTTGTCATTTGCACAAGTTACGGTCCTTGATCTGAAAACACCTTTGACAGGCGCCCCACCATGCGACATAAAGCTAATTTCTTTCGCCTCCTGGCAGTCCCATCCTGCCTGCTCTGGGGCGTGCTGGAACTGATTCGTTTGCAGCGCTCCCGCTTGTTGATGCGGCGTTGATGCCGCCGCTCGGGTCGCGCGCCCTGAACCATGACCTTTTCATGACTTTTTCATGACTTTGTCATGATCAACCGCTATAAACGTGCCATGAGTAACCACGACCACCCCCCTGTTTCCGCACCAAGCCCTGACATGACGCCCCCCGCCGGTGGAGGCAACCCGCAGGATTTCGAGATTTGCATCAAGCTCATCAAACAACTGTGGGCGTTGCGCCAGTCCATGCTGGAGCGGGAGAAGGCGCGCCATGAGGAGCTTGAAAAGGTGTTGCCCGAGTACCGGCAAAGTGCCCGCAACCTGGTTCACTACCTGGCCCTGCGCAGTGTCGACATGCGCCCGCTGCAGGAGCAGCTTGCCCGGCTTGGTTTGTCGTCCCTGGGACGCTCCGAATCCCATGTGCTGGCCAGCCTCGACAAAGTGCTCGGCTTGTTGCACCGGCTGACGGGCCAGCCCTGGCAGGACAAGTCTGCAGAAGAGCCCGCTGGCAGCGTGAGCAGCCAGGAACTGCTCAAAAAGCACACCCTCAAATTGCTGGGCCATGCGCCGGCCGGCCGGTCGGTTCGCATCATGGTCACCCTGCCCTCCGAGGCCGCCGCTGATTTCAACATGGTTCAGGACCTGGTCGATGCGGGCATGGACATTGCCAGGGTCAATTGTGCGCATGACAGCGCCGCAGACTGGCAGCTCATGGCAGCCAACGTGCGTCGCGCCGCCAAAGCGGCACATCGCCCAGTCAAACTGCTGATGGACCTTGGCGGCCCGAAAATCAGGACGGGTGAGCTTGCCGCGCGCCCGGCCGTGCTGAAATTGAAGCCTGGCAAAGATGAATTCGGTCGTGTTTTCCGCCCTGCCCGCCTGCACCTTCGCCCCATCGACAGCACCGAAATGGTGCCTGATGTGGATGCCAGCGTTGGCGTTTGGGGCGTCTGGCTGGCGCGCCTGAAAGTTGGCAGCAGTATTGAATTCTCGGATGCCCGGGGTGCCAAGCGCCACCTGCTGGTGGTGCAAAACGATGAAAAAGGCGCCGTCGCCGAATGCCTGCAAACCGCTTACCTGACGCCAGAGTCGATTCTGACCCTTGGCGGGGGCAGCGCCAAGAAAAAGCACACCACACTGGTCTGCCAGATTGACAGCCAGCCTGGCAACTTGTTCCTGCAACGTGGCGACATGTTGCGCCTGACCAAGGAAGCCGCGGGCCAGGCCGGCCTCATCGAGGAAGACGCCGATGAACCCCGGCAGGGTTCGCTGCAGGTGGCGGTCACCCTGCCCCAGGTGATTGATCAGGTCAAGGTGGGGGAACGCATCTGGTTTGACGATGGCCGCATTGGCGGCGTGATTCGCCACAAGACCAAAGCCTGGCTTGATGTTGAAATCACCCAGGCGCGCCCGGATGGTGAAAAGCTCACCGGTGACAAGGGCATCAACCTGCCCGACAGCCAGTTGAAACTGCCAGCGCTCAGCGACAAGGACCTGCTCGACCTGACCACGGTTGCCACCGAGGCGGACATGGTCGGCCTGTCATTTGTCCAGCAAGCTGCCGACATCGACCTGCTGCGTGGCCACCTGCAGCGGTTGGGCCGGGAGGACATGGGGATTGTGCTCAAAATTGAAACCCTGCAAGGCTTTGAAAACCTGCCGGAACTGATGCTGTCGGCCATGGAAGCCAAGGTGTCCGGCGTCATGATCGCCCGCGGCGACCTGGCGGTCGAATGCGGCTACGAGCGGTTGGCGGAAGTGCAGGAGGAGATCCTTTGGTGCGCGGAGGCCGCCCACATGCCCGTGATCTGGGCGACCCAGGTACTGGAATTTATGGCCAAAACCGGCTTGCCGTCGCGGGCCGAAATTTCTGACGCCGGTCTGGGGGTGCGCGCCGAGTGTGTCATGCTCAACAAGGGCCCCTACATTACCCACGCGATTCGCACGCTCGACGATATCCTGAAGCGAATGGGCGGCCACCAGGCCAAAAAACGACCGCTGCTTCGCGCACTGAGGGCCTGGAATTAAGCAACTGCCCTGTTTCTGATGCTATGCTGGCGGCTCGAATAAGAAATTACCACGACCATGCAAACTACGACTCGCCTGGCGGCTGTTGACCTGGGTTCAAACAGCTTCCGGCTGGAAATTGGCCGTGTTGAACACGGCCAGTTCTACCGCACCGAATACCTCAAGGAGACCGTGCGCCAGGGCAACGGCCTGGATGACAACCGCAACCTGACACCGCAAGCCATGCAACGCGGCTGGGACTGTTTGGCACGCTTTGGCGAGCGCCTGGCAGGGTTTGCCGAAGCAGAAGTGCGGGCTGTGGCCACGCAAACCCTGCGCGAGGCCCGCAACCGCGACGAGTTTCTGGCCACCGGCACGCAACAACTGGGTTTCCCGATTGATGTCATCTCAGGGCGCGAGGAAGCCCGGCTGATCTACCAGGGAGTCGCCCAGGCCCTGCCGCGCACCCCGGAGCGACGCCTGGTGATTGACATTGGCGGTCGCTCGACCGAGATCATTCTGGGCCAGGGGCTCGAGCCCATCCAGATGGAGTCGTACCGGGTGGGCAGCATCGCCTGGTCGATGCGCTATTTTGCCGACGGCCTGTTTACCAAACGCGCCTTTCAAATTGCCGAAATTGCCGCCACGGCGGTGCTCGACGAAGCCCTGACCCTGTACGCACCCGACCAATGGGACGTGGCCTATGGCTCGGCGGGCACCATCAATGCCGTGGTCGATGTGCTGGTGGCGGCAGGCTGGCCGGCGGGATCGGTCACCAGCGAAGGCCTGGACTGGTTGCAAGAAAAACTGCTGGCGGCGCTCAGTGCCGACCGGCTGCGCCTGGCCGGCATGCGCGATGACCGCAAGCCCATCATTGGGGGTGGTTTGAGCGTGCTGCGGGCGTTGTTTGAGTTGCTCGGCATCAAGCGCCTGGAAGTGGCGAGTGGCGGCCTGCGCCATGGCCTGCTGCAGGACATGCTGGGAGCTGGCCAGCAGCACACTGATTTGCGCGACCATTCCGTGGCGCGCCTGGCGGCCAAGTTTGGCGCAGACCCGGCGCATGGCAAGCGCGTGGGCCTGATCGCCAATGCGCTGCTCCAGCAAATCACCCGGGGAGCGGTGAACGAGAGAATCAGCCGAAAACTCACCTGGGCGGCGCAACTCCACGAAATTGGCAGCCACATTTCACACAGCGACTACCACAAGCACGGCGCCTATATTCTGGACAACACCGACGCCCTGGGCTTTGCACTGACCGAACTGCACAAACTCAGCCTGCTGGTGTTGGGGCACCGCGGCAAACTGCGCAAGCTCGAGGCCGATTTTGAAGACCAGACGCTCATCCAGCAGCTGATGGTGTTGCGCCTGGCCGTGGTCCTTTGCCATGCCCGCCGCGACCCGGAGATCGCCGGCATCCGCCTGCATCAGGACGCTAAAAATATTCGCCAATTTGTTTTGACGATGGACAGCGACTGGGCCCGCTTGTTCCCCCAGTCGGCCTATTTGCTCAACGAGGAATGCGTGGCCTGGCAAAAAACACCCTGGTCACTGCGCGTGCTCGAGGACTGAGCCGCCGTGCCGCGCCTTGGGCGCATTCAAAGCAACGCCAGAAAGTCCAGGATCTCATCCAGATGCTGCTCAAAGTCGCTCAGGGCATGGTCGCCAGCCGGCAGCAGCTTGATGGCGGCGCCGGGGTAATGGCCCGTCATTTCTCGCCAGTCCAGCACCTCGTCGCCGCGGGCGATCACCGCAAAGTAGCGCTGCGGGCGGCTGATACTGGCCACTTCCTGCGCCAAAAGCTCATCGACAAACGCTGGATCAAAGTAAAAGCTTTGCGCCGGGTCGTGCCACAGCGCGTTGTCACCAACGTAAGCGGTCAGGTCGCGCGCCGGGTGCACCGCCGGATTGAGCAGCACCGCCTTGCAACCCAGGCGCTCGGCCAGCCAGGTGGCATAAAAACCGCCAAGTGATGAGCCCACCACCGCCATGCTGTCCCTGGGCCAATCGGCAATACCCTGCAGCACCTCGGCCATCGCCTGCCGGGGCGATGCCGCCAGCGCCGGGCACCACCAGACCACATCGGGGTGGCGACTGGCCACTGTGGCTGCCATCAGGCGCGCCTTGTTGGAAGCGGGCGATGAGCGAAAACCGTGCAGGTAAAGCAAGTGGGTGATGGGCATGGTGAAAGGATAATAGTGCAATACAG
>NZ_JAABQC010000085.1 GCF_011391645.1 Rhodoferax sp.
CGTACATCATGTCGTAAGCCAGGGCACCGGGCTTCAGAACGCGGTCTGCCACGGGCACCGCAGCGCCGTTCAGGCTGGTCGCCGTGGCGTTGATGACCAAATCAAAGGCATCGCCCAGGCCGTGCAGGGTATGGGCTTGAAGTTCGGTGTTGTTTTGGGTTGCCAACGGCAAATGGCGCGCCACCAGTTCGGTGGCTTTGTGCAGCGTGCGGTTGGCCACGCTGATGTGGGCCGGGCCGGCTTGCAGCAGCGGCCCCAGCACGCCAGCGGCGGCACCGCCGGCGCCTATCAGCAACAGGCGCAAGCCCTTGAGGGACAAGCCCGCGTTGCGTTCGATGTCGTCGACCAGGCCAATGCCATCGGTGTTGTCGCCAAAAATCTGGCCGTCCCTGAAGGTCAATATATTTGCGGCCTGCGCCAGCAAGGTGCGCTCGCTGGCCTGGGTGGCGACTTTTGCGGCCTCAAACTTGAATGGCACGGTAATGTTGCAGCCCAACCCGCCTTCACGGATGAAAGCGCGCACGCTGGCGTCAAAGTGGGTCAGCGGGATCTCGCGCTTTTCGTAGTGCAGTGGCTGGCCGGTTAGCTCGGCAAAACGGGCATGTATCCAGGGCGAGCGACTGTGGGAAACCGGGTGGCCCATCACGCAGTAGAGGTCGGTGGTCATTAGTGGCTTGGGATGTTGGGTCTATTGAGCGCTGAGTCTGGTTTCGAGCGTGTCGTCGCGGGTGAAGTTAAAGCGCGACACCACGGCGATTTCATCGGCCTTGCGGCGCATGGCTGGCGTGAATTTACCAAACGGCCCCGCACTGCTGGCAATGGCGCGCGCCTGCCGGTCCAGCGCCCGATTGCCAGAGCTCTGCACCACTTCGGTTGAGAGCACCCGGCCGTCACGGTTGATGTTGATGACCATGATGAGTTCGCCATAGAGCTTCTGGCCCTTCGCCTGGGGAAAGTTTTGTGTGCCCCGGTCTTCAATGATGCGGCGCAATTTGTCGTAATACAGCGCATAAACCGCCTCGCGCGTGGCCGGGCTGATGTAGCGCTTTTTGGGCTTGGCGTTTTCCAGCTTGATGCGGCGTTCTATTTCAGCCAGCACTTTGACAAGTTGCTTCTGCTTTTGCTCGCGCTGAACCTGGTCGGGGGTCAGGGCTTCCCTGAGCGGTTGTTCGGGCGGCATGCTGGACAGCATATTCTTGACCTGCAGCAGCAGGTGCTTCTGCGCCTCCAGTTCCTGCATCTGGCGTTCAAGCTCTTGCTCGTTGTCTTGCGCGTCGGTGTTGAGCAAGGCCGGCGGCAACGGGCTGCTGGCACGCCCCGATTTTTCTTCGCCACCGCCGGCCAGCGCAGCCTGGGCAATGGCCTGCGCCTTGTCTGGCTGCTCCTGGGTGTTTGCGTTGACCAGAATCACTTCGAGCGTGTTGTCCTGCAGCACCCGGTTAAGCGCCTGGGGGTCAACCAGGCGCACGGTCAGCAGCGCCGCGTGCACTGCGATGGAGGCACCCAGGGCGATTTGGAGGGTACTGAGCGGCAGCAGTTTCACGGGGTGGCGGTGGCCTCTGCGGGAGGCGCGTTGGGGGCGGCGTCGGCATCGCTCAGGTCCACGGCAATGGTGATCGGGCCGACCACGGCGTCGTCGTCCTGCTCTTCCTCGGCGTCGAAAACATCGGGCTCGGCATCGAGCCGCTCGGTCACGGTGCCATGAATGTCCAATGACACCAGGTCGATGTCGCCCAGCTTCACGCGCACCCGGGCGCCTCGCGGCAAGCCTTGCGCGCCCATCACCGGCAGCACCAGCGGCAGGTGGTCGGCGCGCACCAGGTTGTCCTTGAACAGGGTGGCCTCGATCTCGCTGAGGCCTTGCTGCTGCACGTATTTGAGTGTCCAGAAGCGCTCGATGGCGTTCTGGTAGCCGTTGTAGGCAAAGTAGGCGGCATCAAAGCTGGAGATGATCGAAAACAGCTCGGCATCCTTGGGCTTGAAGGGCGCGACCAGCGCGGCGGTCTTGCCGTGGCGGGCACAGGCAATGATCTGCCACTGGTTGAGCAAATCCACATAACGGCGCAGCGGTGAGCTGCTCCAGGCGTAGCTTTTGACGCCGATGCCGGCGTGCGGCAGGGCGCGGGTGCCCATGCGCACCTTGACACCGGGCAGCATCGAGGCCTGGCTGCGGTAAATGCCGGGCACGCCAAGTTCAGCCATCCAACTGCCCCAGGTGCTGTTGGCCAGGATCATGGCTTCCGACACGATCAGATCGAGCGGCGCGCCGCGCTGGCGCACGCTGATCTGAACCTGCTCGGTGCCCTGCGGCTCGGCGCCGTTGTTGCCGACCAGCCTGAAGTTGTAGTCGGGCCGGTTGAAGTTTTCCGGTTTGCCACGCACCACTTCGCGCTTGGCTTTCAGGTCTTGCGCCAGCCGATGCAAAAAAGAGAGCTGCGGGCGTTTGTGCTGCAGCGGTGGAGGGTCCATGTCGTGCATGAAGGTTGGGTCTTGCAGCCACTCCAGGGTGACCACGGCGTCGAGCTGGTCGTGGCGCAAATTGGCGCCAATGTGCACGCGCTCAAGCTTGGTCTCCGAGGCCTTGATCTCCAGCGTGGCTTCATCCAGTGTCACATACAGGGACACCGCCGGGCAGTCGCAGCCCTCGGTCAGGGTGTAGTTTTGCACCACTTCGTCGGGCAGCATGGTGAGCTTGTAGCCCGGCATGTAGACCGTGGACAGGCGCGCGCGGCCCAGCAGGTCGGCGGCGCTGCCGGGTTGGATCGCCAGGCCGGGCGCAGCAATGTGAATGCCCAGCACCACGGTGCCGCTGCCCAGGCCCTGGACTGAGAGCGCATCGTCGATCTCGGTGGTGGCCGAATCGTCAATCGAAAACGCGCGCGCGGGTGACAGTGGCAGCTCGTCCTTGATGAGCGGCGCGTCAAACTTGGGAAAACCGGTGCCCTTGGGAAAGTTCTCCAGCAGAAAGCGTTTCCAGTGGAACTGGTAAGGCGAGTCAATGGCGCCAGCCTTCATCAGCAGGTCCAGCGGGCCCAGATGCGTGGCGCGCGAGGCCTCGACCACCGCCTTGTATTCGGGCGCGTTCTTGTCGGGCTTGAACAAAATTTTGTAAAGCTGGTCGCGGATGGCTTGCGGGCAGACGCCTTCGCTCAGCTCTTTGACCCAGGCCGCGATTTGCAGCGTGATCTGGTTCTTTTTCTCGATGGCAGCAAGGGCTTGGGCCAGGATGTCGCTCGATGCCTTTTTAAAACGGCCCTTGCCGGCCCGGCGAAAGTAGTGCGGCGCGTCATACAGCGCCATCAGCGTGCCGGCTTGTTGCTCCAGCGTGGCGTGTTCCGAGAAATAGTCGCGTGCCAGCTCGGCAAAACCAAAGTCACCCTCGGGCGCAAACTCCCAGGCCATGTCAAGCTCGATGGCGGCGGCCACGTCCTGCGCGGCGGCCATCAGCTCATGCGGCGCTGGCTTGTCGAACTTGAGCAGCATGTTGGCCGCCTTGACCTTGACGCGCTTGCCCGAGTCCAGCTCCACCTGCGCCGACGAGTCCGCCTCGGACAGCATGCGTCCGGCCAGAAATTTGCCGGTTTCTTCAAATAGTAAGTACATGGCTGAATTGTCCCATGGCTGGCGGCAACCCTTGGCGCATGACCTTCGGGTTGGCCTACTTCGATGCTCGGGGCATCGGCAGCAAGCGCGCACATTCTTCAGTGACAGCGGCATAACACTCGCAGACCCGTTCTTCGAGCTTGGCGCGATCCACCACGGTGATGCTGCCGCGTGCCACGGTAATCAGGCCATCTTTTTGCAGTTTGCCCGCCGTTTGCGTGACGCTTTCGCGGCGGATGCCCAACAGGTGCGAAATCTGCTCTTGGGTGATGGCCATTTTGTCGCCCTGCAGGCGGTCCATGCTCATCAGCAGCCATCTGCAAAACCGCTGGTCGATCGAGTGGTGCTGGTTGCACACGGCCGTTTGAGAGGTCTGGCAAATCAGCGCCTGGCTATACAGCAGCGCGAGTTGTTGCAGTTTGCCGCCCAGTGCGAACTCATGCTTCATGACCTTGCGGCTGAGCCGGTAGGCGAAGCCGACGCTTTGCACCTCGGTGCTGCTGGGCAGGCTGTCGCCGCCCATGTAGATCGAGATGCCAATCATGCCCTCGTTGCCGACCAGCGCGACTTCGCTCGACGACCCGTTTTCAAGGTCATAAATCAGTGAGACGATGCCGGACGTCGGGAAGTGCAAGTAGCTCTCGTGGTCGCCAGACTCCGACATGGTCCAGTTGCGCGGCATGGGAACCAGCTTCAGGTCAGGCAGCAAGCGCTCGTATTCTTCAGCGGGCAGCCGCCCAAGGATCTGGTTGAGCCTGGGGTCTGGTGGTGGCGCGATCGGTGTTTTTGACATGGTTTTTGAAAAGTTGACGGTTTCAGTAAGGATTCTCAAACCCGAGCCGCGCCATGATATCGCTCTCGCGCAGTTCCATCACCTGGGCATCTTCTTCTTCGTCATGGTCCCAGCCCTGCGCGTGCAGCGCGCCGTGCACCAGCAAGTGCGCGTAATGCTCTTCGAGAGTTTTTCCCTGTTCTTTGGCCTCTTGGGCCACCACCGGCGCGCACAGCACCAGGTCGGCCGTGACGACCGGCTCCTGGGTGTAGTCGAAAGTCAGCACGTTGGTGGCGTAGTCCTTCTTGCGGTAGTCGCGGTTGAGCGCCTGGCCCTCGGCGGTGTCGACAATGCGCACGGTGAGTTCAGCGTCGCTCTGCAGCGCGGCACGCAGCCAGCGGGCGACCTTGTGGCGGGGCAGGGCGGCGCGGTGCAGCGGCGCATCGTCGAACTTGCCAAATTGCAGTGAAAGGGTGAGCTGGTTCATGGGGTGTTCCGTCGGGGGCTGCGGGAGGATGCCGGGGCAGGCAGGGGTTCGGCATCATCGCGCCGCTGGATGCCGATACGCCCGGGAGCGTCGTAGGCATCGACAATGCGCGCCACCAGCGGGTGCCGCACCACGTCGGCACTGGTCAGGCGGCAGATGGCAATGCCCTCGACCTGTTTGAGCACGCGCTCGGCGTCGATCAGGCCGCTGAGCTGGGTGCTTGGCAGGTCGATCTGGCTGACGTCGCCGGTGATCACCGCCCGGGAGCCAAAGCCGATGCGGGTCAGGAACATTTTCATCTGCTCGGGCGTGGTGTTTTGCGCCTCGTCCAGGATCACAAAGGCGGTGTTGAGCGTGCGCCCGCGCATGAAGGCCAGCGGCGCGATCTCGATGGATTGGCGCTCAAAGGCCTTTTGCACGGCCTCAAAGCCCATCAGGTCATACAGCGCGTCGTACAGCGGACGCAAATACGGGTCGATCTTTTGCGCCAGGTCACCCGGCAGGTAGCCCAGGCGCTCGCCGGCCTCCACCGCCGGGCGCGTCAGCACAATGCGCTGCACCGTGCTGCGCTGCAGCGCATCCACCGCCATGGCCACGGCCAGGTAGGTTTTGCCGGTGCCGGCCGGGCCAATGCCGATGGTGATGTCGTGGCTGGCGATGCTGTCGAGGTAATGCGCCTGGTTGATGGAGCGGGGCTTGAGGTCGGCGCGTTTGGTCTTGAGCGACGGGCCCTCGGCGCCGTTCACATCGCCATCGCCCGAGAGCATCAGTTGCACGGTGCGCGGCTCGATCGGGCGCGCGGCGATCTCGTAGAGCGCCTGCAGCATTTCCATGCCGCGCTTGGCGTTGGCCTTGAGGCCGTCGACCTTGAACTGCTCGTGGCGGTGCGCAATTTTGACCTGCAGCGCGGCTTCGATGGTGCGCAAGTGCTCGTCTGTCGGTCCGCACAAGTGCGCCAGGCGGGTGTTGTTGGGAGGCGAAAAAATATGTCGGAGGATCAAAGCTGATAATTCCTGAAAATTGGAACTGAAATACTCCCACATGATAGGCACAAAATGATCGGCAAATTAACGGGCACCCTGGACGACAAGAATCCACCGATGGTCATCGTCGACTGCCACGGCGTGGGTTACGAGGTGTTTGTGCCCATGAGCACTTTCTACAACCTGCCCGAATTGGGCGCCAGGTTGACGTTGCTGACGCACTTTGTGGTGCGCGAGGACGCGCAGATTCTGTATGGCTTTGCCACCAGCCCTGAGCGCGCGGCGTTTCGCGAACTCATCAAGATATCGGGTGTCGGGCCGCGCACGGCACTGTCGGTGCTGTCGGGCATGAGCGTGACCGAACTGTCTCAGGCCGTCACGCTGCAGGAGGGCGGCCGACTGATGAAGGTGCCCGGCATCGGCAAAAAAACCGCCGAGCGCCTGCTGCTCGAGCTCAAAGGCAAGCTCGGCCCCGACATTGGCGTGCCCAGCAGCATCGCCAGCGACGCCCAGGGCGACATTTTGCAGGCGCTGCTGGCGCTGGGCTACAACGACCGTGAGGCCGCCGCCGCGCTGAAAGCCTTGCCCAAGGACATTGGTGTCAGCGACGGCATCAAGCAAGCGCTGAAGGCGCTGGCGAAATAGTTTGAAAGCTCCGCGACAATGGCGATCCGAATTGCCTGTTGGCTCATTTTCTGTTCAACCCCTGATAGGATATTTTGATGAAAACAATTGGTCCCAAATCCCTGCGCGTTACCCTGACAGCGGCCGCCGCCCTGCTATGCATGGCCGGGCCGGCACAAGCCGCCGACAAGGTCAAGGTGGGCATGCTCAGCACCTTGTCCGGCCCTGGCGCGGGTTTGGGTATTGACATTCGCGACGGCTTCAACCTGGCGCTCAAGCACTCGGGCGGCAAATTCGGTGGCTTGCCAGTCGAGGTGATCGTGGCTGACGACCAGGGCAAGCCCGATGCCGCCAAGCAAACCGCCGACCGTCTGGTCAAGCGCGACCAGGTGGATTTCATGACCGGCGTGGTGTTTTCCAATGTGATGCTGGCCGTGGGCAAGCCCATCTTTGACAGCAAAACCTTCTACATCAGTGCCAATGCCGGCCCGTCGCAGTATGCCGGCAGCCAGTGCAGCCCGTATTTCTTCAACGTTGCCTGGCAGAACGACAACCTGCATGAAGCGGTGGGCAAGACGGTGCAGGACAAGGGCTTCAAGAAAGTCGCCCTGCTGGCCCCCGACTACCCGGCGGGCAAGGACGCGCTGGCCGGTTTCAAACGCTATTTCAAGGGCCAGATTGCCTCTGAGGCCTACACCCCCTTGAGCCAGCTGGATTACGGCTCCGAGCTCTCCAAAATGCGCGCCTCGGGTGCCGATGCGGTTTACATCTTTTTGCCCGGTGGCCTGGGCATCAACTTCATCAAGCAGTTTGTCGGCGCCGGTTTGTCCAAGGACATGACGCTGTTCGGCCCGGGTTTCTCGGCCGATGAAGACGTGATTCGCGCCGTGGGCGAGCCGATGCTGGGCATGTTCAACAGCTCTCAGTGGGCGCACGATATGCAAAATGCGGTCAACAAGCGCTTTGTCGCCGACTTCCAGAAAGACTACGGCCGCCTGCCCACTTTGTATGCATCGCAAGGCTACGATGCTGCCCGCCTGATGGATGCCGCAGTGCGCGATGTCAAGGGCAATCTGAGCGACAAAGCTGCGGTGCGCAAAGCCATTGCCGCCGCCAAATTTGACTCGGTGCGCGGCGCCTTCAAGTTCAACACCAACGGTTATCCGATCCAGGACTACTACCTGCGCGTGATCACCAAGGACGCCCAGGGCCGCGTCACCAACCGCACGCTGGGAACGGTGTTCAAAGACCATGCCGATGCCTATGTGGGCGAATGCAAAATGCCTGCGCTTTGATACCGTTTGAGGTGGGTCCCGCGCAATGACCGGCATCCTGGTTCTGGAACAGTCGCTCAACGGTCT
This sequence comes from Rhodoferax sp., assembly GCF_011391645.1. Lineage (GTDB taxonomy): Bacteria > Pseudomonadota > Gammaproteobacteria > Burkholderiales > Burkholderiaceae_C > Rhodoferax. Next base: position 7,831 of record NZ_JAABQC010000085.1, read on the forward strand.
GCAGTTCGGCTTGATGCTGTTCCTGCTGGCCGCCGGGCTGACGCTGGTGTTTGGCATCATGGACATGATCAACCTGGCGCACGGCTCGCTCTACATGATCGGGGCTTACCTGATAGCCAGCATCGCGCTGGCCAGCGGCTCGTTCTGGACGGGGCTGGCGCTTGGCATTGTTGCCACGGCGCTGCTGGGTGCGCTGCTGGAGTTGAGCGTGCTGCGACGCCTGTACCAGCGCGACCACCTGTCCCAGGTGCTGGGCACTTTTGCCATTTTGCTGATGAGCAACGAGGTGGTGCGCATGGTCTGGGGCTCGCAGCCGATCGCGCTCAACCCGCCTGCCGCGCTGGCGGGTCCGGTCGAATTGCTGCCCGGTTTCAGTTATCCGGCTTACCGCCTGTTCATCATCGCGGTCGGCCTGGCGGCGGCCGGCTTGCTGTATCTGCTGGTCACGCGCACCCGCATGGGCATGCAGGTGCGCGCCGGCGCGTCGAACCGCGAGATGGCGCTGGCCATGGGGGTCGATGTGCGGCGCCTGTTCACCGTGGTATTTGCCATTGGCGCGGGCCTGTGCGCGCTGGCTGGCGGCATGCTCGGGCCGCTGCTGGCGGTGCAGGTTGGCATGGGGGAAAGCATTTTGATTCTGGCCTTTGTGGTGGTTGTGATCGGCGGCATTGGCTCGATCCGCGGCGCGCTGCTGGGCGCGCTGCTGGTGGGGGTGGTGGACACCGCCGGACGCACCTTGATTCCTTTTGTCTTTGAGCGCCTCATGGGGCCGGAGCTGGCGACCCATGCGGGCCCCGCTGTGGCTGCCGTGCTGATCTATGTGCTGATGGCAGCGGTGCTTTTTTTCAAGCCGCAAGGGCTGTTTCCTGCCCATGGCTGAGCGCGAGTCAAAATCCGGTCTGCTTGACCACCCCCTGCATTGGCGCACCGGCCTCGTTTTGCTGATCGCCCTGGTGTTGCTGCCCGCGTTGGCGCAAGCCTGGGGGCAGGCGTTTTATGTGGGTGTGGCCAGCCGTATTCTGATCTATGCGCTGGCGGCCACCAGCCTCAACCTGATTCTGGGTTTTGGCGGCATGGTGAGTTTTGGCCACGCGGCGTTTGTTGGCGTGGGGGCTTACGCGGCGGGCATTTTGATGCAAAACGGCGTCAATTCCGCCTGGCTGGCGCTGGCGCTGGCCTTTGTGGCAGCGGGCGGTTTTGCCTTGCTGATCGGGGCCATCAGCCTGCGCACCCGGGGCGTGTACTTCATCATGATCACGCTGGCCTTTGCCCAGATGCTGTATTACCTCATGGTGTCGCTCAAAGCCTATGGCGGCGACGATGGCCTGCCGCTCGATGGCCGCTTTGCGCTCGGGTTTGGCCTGGACTTGAGCCAGGACACCACCTTTTACTACCTGGTTCTGGCACTCGCCACGCTGGTGTTTTTGGCGGTGCAGCGCCTGCTGAATTCCCGCTTTGGCCACGCCTTGCAGGCGATGCGTGACAACGAGACACGCATGGCCGCCATTGGCTTCCCGGTGTACCGCTTCAAGCTGATCGCTTTTGTGCTGGCGGGTGCACTCGCTGGCCTGGCCGGCGCGTTGCTGGCGCATCAGGGCGGCTTTGTCAGCCCATCCATGATGCAGTGGAGCGAGTCGGGCATGCTGATGGTGATGGTGATTCTGGGTGGCGTCGGCCATTTGTACGGTGGCCTGGCCGGCGCCGTGGTGTTTCTGGTGCTCGAAGAGCTGCTCAGCAGCTACACCATTCACTGGCAATTTGGCCTGGGCGCGGTGTTGCTCGCCGTGGTGCTGCTGGCGCCGAACGGGCTGCTGAGCCTTGGCCGCAAAGGGAAGGCGCCATGAGCCCTGGCGCCCTGCTGCAGGTGGACGGGCTGGTCAAGTCTTATGGCGGCCTGCGCGCCGCCGATCACACCAGCCTGAGTGTGCAGGCGGGCGAAATCCATGCCTTGATCGGCCCCAACGGCGCAGGCAAGACCACCCTGATCCAGCTGATTTCGGGGGCATTGAAGCCTGACGCCGGGCGCATCCACTTTGACGGCACCGACATCACCCGCATGCCCATGCATAAACGGGTGGCGCATGGGCTGGCGCGCTCGTTCCAGATCACCTGCATCTTTCAGCGCCTGTCGGTGCTCGACAACATCGGGCTGGCGGTGCAGGCCCACGCCGGCCACAGCCTGAACTTCTGGCGGGCGGCGCGGCGTGATGCCGGGCGTTATGCCCAGGCCTTTGAGATAGCCGAGCGGGTCGGTTTGGGTTTGCAAGTCCATCGGCTGGGCGGCGCCTTGTCGCATGGCGAGCAACGCCAACTGGAGGTTGGTCTGGCGCTGGCCACCCGGCCCAAATTGCTGTTGCTTGACGAGCCCATGGCCGGCATGGGGCCCGACGAGTCAGAGCGCATGCTGAGCCTGCTGCAGAGCCTGCGCGGTGAGACCACGCTGTTGCTGGTGGAGCACGACATGAATGCGGTGTTCCGCCTGGCGGACCGCATCTCGACCCTGGTGTCCGGCCGGGTGATTGCTTGCGGCACACCCGATGAAATCCGCCAGCACCCCGAGGTGCGGTTGGCCTACCTGGGCGACGATGAGGAGGCCACCGCATGAGCGCGTTGCTGGAAGTTGAGCAACTGGAGGCGGCTTACGGCGCCAGCCAGGTCCTGTTTGGCGTGAGTTTTGCCGTGCAGCCCGGCGAGGTGGCCACGCTGCTGGGGCGCAATGGCATGGGCAAAACCACCACGGTGCGATCCATCCTGGGGCTGACGCCGGCCCGGTCGGGCAGTGTGCGTTTTCGCGGTGAACGCATCGATCGGTTGACGCCTGACCGCATTGCCCGCATGGGCCTGGCGCTGGTGCCCGAGGGCCGGCAGATTTTTCCGAACCTGTCGGTCCAGGAAAACCTGCTGGCCTTTGCCGCCAACCGCAATGGCGCGTCAGACCCGTGGACGCTGGAGTCGGTGTTCGATTTGTTCCCGCGCCTGGCTGAGCGGGTGCGCCACATGGGCAACCAACTCTCTGGCGGCGAGCAGCAAATGCTGGCGATCGGCCGCGCCCTCATGACCAACCCGTATCTGCTGATTCTGGACGAGGCCACCGAGGGCCTGGCCCCGCTGGTGCGCGAGGACATCTGGCAATGCCTGCACCAGCTGAGTCGTCGCGGCCAGACCATTCTGGTGATCGACAAATACGTGCAGCGGCTGATCAAACTGGCGCATCACCACAGCATTCTGGAACGCGGGCAGGTGGTGTGGCAGGGCGACTCCGAGCGGCTGGCGGCCGAGCCGGGCCTGTGGCAGCGGTATATTGGCGTGTAGTTCTTCTCCATCGAGCATCGCGCCATGACCCTTCTCTACCGTGACTTTGAAACCCAGGCGCAACTGGATGCGCAGTACAACCCCGCCATCAAGTTGGCCGACCCAATGGCGCCGGCCAAGCACTACGTCGCGCAGTCAGTGCTGGCCAGGCAGAGTTTGCACTGCGTGCTGGATGTGCCCTACGGCCCCACGCTGGCCGAGACGCTCGACATTTTTCCGGCCGATGTGCCCAATGCGCCGGTGTTCGTGTTCCTTCACGGCGGTTACTGGCGCGCTTTTTCCAGCAAGGAATTCAGCTGTGTGGCGCTGGGCTTGCAGGCGCTGGGCATCACCACCGTGGTCGTCAACTACGCCCTGTGCCCGGCGGTGACGCTGGACGAAATCACGCGCCAGGTGCGCGCGGCCGTGGCCTGGACACACCGCCATATTGCCCAATATGGCGGCGACCCGGCGCGGGTGGCGCTGGGTGGCCATTCGGCAGGCGCCCACTTGACCGCCATGTGCCTGCAAACGCGCTGGGTTGAGGACTATGGCCTGCCCGCCGATCCGATTGCCGCTGCAGTGCTGGTGAGTGGCATTTACGACATCGCGCCGCTGCGCTACAGCTATTTGCAGCCGATGATCCAGCTTGATGACGGCATCATCCGACGCAATTCACCGATGTTTGGCGTGCGGCCTTGCAAAACGCCGATCTGGGTGAACTGGGGCGGCGAAGAAACGCCGGAATTTGAACGCCAGGCCAGCAGTTTCCTGGCGGCATGGCAAGGCGCGGGCAATACCGGCGAGCTCAGCGCGCTGCCTGACGCCGACCATTACCGTGGCATTCACGGCTTTGAAAACCCCGCCAGTTCCCTGTGCCAGTGGCTGGCGACCAGGCTGGCGCTATAGTGACTGTCTTTGCCGCTGAATTGAGCCTTCTGTGAGTATTCAAACCGACGACTTTGCCCCGGCGCCGCCCAAGCGAGTGGTGTCCAACGCACCCGCCTCGCCCAACGAGGAGGCGATTGAGCGCGCGCTGCGACCCAAGCTGATGCAGGAGTACGTGGGCCAGACCAAGGCGCGCGAACAGCTCGAAATTTTCATCAGCGCCGCCAAGATGCGCGACGAGGCGCTCGACCATGTGCTGCTGTTTGGCCCGCCGGGTCTGGGCAAGACCACGCTGAGCCACATCATCGCGCACGAGTTGGGTGTGAACCTGCGCCAGACCAGCGGCCCGGTTCTGGAAAAACCCAAGGACCTGGCCGCGCTGCTGACCAACCTGGAAAAAAACGATGTGCTGTTCATCGACGAAATCCACCGCTTGAGCCCGGTTGTCGAAGAAATCCTGTACCCGGCGCTGGAAGACTACAAGATCGACATCATGATCGGCGAAGGCCCGGCGGCGCGCTCCATCAAGCTCGACCTGCAGCCCTTCACGCTGGTGGGTGCCACCACCCGCGCCGGCATGCTGACCAACCCGTTGCGCGATCGCTTTGGCATTGTTGCGCGGCTGGAGTTTTACACCCCCGAGGAATTGGCGCGCATCGTCAAGCGCAGCGCCGGCCTGCTCAAGGTG
>NZ_JAABQC010000086.1 GCF_011391645.1 Rhodoferax sp.
GATCAGAACGCACACCACCCAGCTCGAATCGGGCAGCGTCGACGCCCGAGGCCGGCTGCCATCACTCGCACGCTTTGATCCGTGGGAACTCGAGGGCCTGCCTGCGCCGGTGCAGCGCTACTTCCGCGCGGTGCTGACCGACGGACAACCGATCATCGCGGCGGCCAACCTCGAGATGGCCGGCACGATCAACCTGTCGGCCACCGCCGAGCAGTGGAAGCCCTTCACATCGCGGCAGCGGGTGGTCACGCGCAAGCCAGGCTTCCTGTGGGACGCCGAGGTGGCCATGTTCCCCGGCCTGCCCGCGCATGTGGAGGACAGTTACATCGCCGGCCACGGCAGGCTGATCGCCAAGGTGCTCGGCTTGTTCACCGTGGCCGAATCGCAAGGCACAGGCGAGATCGCCCGAGGCGAGTTCATGCGCTACTTTGCAGAAAGCCCGTGGTACCCCACCGCCTTGCTGCCCAGCCAGGGCGTACGCTGGCAGGCAGTGGACGACGCTTGCGCCAACGCCACCATCGTCGATGGCCCGATCACTTTGACTCTACTGTTCCGGTTCAACGACGCGGGCTTGATCGCTTCGGTGCGGGCTGAGTCGCGGGGCGCCGGTGTGGGAAAGGATGGGATCATGGAAATGCTCCCGTGGGACTGCGCCTTGTCGGGCTACCAGCGGCAAGACGGCATGCTGATCCCGATGATCGGTGAAGCCGCCTGGGTACGACCCGAGGGCCGCAAGGTCTACTTCGTCGGGCACGTCAAGAAGCTCAGCTACGAGCTCCTGCCATGACGCTGCGGACACGGTTGCAACGCGCGCCACTGCTCGGCTTCCTCGCGCTGACGTTCGCCTGGTCCTGGGCGTGTTGGGCGCTGTCGCCGGCCATCAAACCGCAGCTGCCATGGCTTGCGACGTTGCTGATGTTTGCCGGCAGCTTCGGGCCCAGCCTGGCTGCAATCGTGGTGGTGGCCAGCACCCGCGGGCTCGAGGGTCTGCGCGCCTGGCTATCACGCTGTCTCCAGTGGCGCATCGGCTGGACTTGGTGGGCCTTCGCCCTGCTTTTGCCGCTGGCCTTGATGTCCATCGCGGCGGGCCTGCACATTGCGCTGGGTGGCGCCATCGCCACTTCGCCTGCATCCGGGCACCTGCTGATGACCCTCGTGAATCTGCCGCTGGTGCTGCTGCTGGGTGGACCCATGGGAGAAGAGTTCGGCTGGCGGGGCTATGCACTGCCTGTGCTGCAGGACCGGCTGGGATGGCGAGCCGCCAGCCTGGGTCTGGGGCTGGTGTGGGGTATGTGGCACCTGCCGCTGTTCTTCATCGACGGCACCGCGCAAGCGCACATCCCACTCGCCCTGTTCCTGCTGAGCGTCGTGGCGATGTCCGTTGTGTTCGCATGGCTGGTCAACCACACCGCTGGCAGCGTGGTGGCGGCACTTGTGTTTCACACGGCAATCAACTTTTGGCCGTCCGTCGTGCCCGTGTTGCCAACCGAAACGAGCTACGGGGCTTACGCGCTGGTCGTTGCCCTGCTGGTTCTACTGGCGATCGCGGCTCTTCTGAGCTCAGGGCTGGCGACAGGGGGCAGGGCGTCTGGCACTTCTTCTGGTTTCAATGGGGAGATTGATCTGATGCCCGAAAGCCGCCATCCATGACCACCAACTACTGGCCAATCGGCAGATGCCCACCTCGATGAAATGTTCGCCACATAGCCGACCGTCGGTCTGTATAAGCGAATGCCCGATTTGGATGAGGCAGTTCTGAAAGTCGACGGTCGGTTGAGAGTCTTCAAGAGCCAGCCAATTTCCTCTGAAGCCGACCGTCAAAATTGGGCGTCAGCCATGGATCGAAACGTAGACCCGGTAGAGTGACCCTGGCCACGGTATCGTTCAGGTGCTTTGTCGTTCAATGATGTCAAACCCCAGATTAACTTGCGCATGCGGCGGCGTTTCACCGTGCATCAGGGTCAGCAACATCTCTGCTGCGACCTGGCCAATTTGTGCGCGCGGGGTGCGTACCGTGGTCAGGGCGGGCAGCATCTGATCGCTGCCCGTGAGGTCGTTGAAACCTGCAACGGCAACTTGCCGGGGTACCGAAATTCCCAGTCTCAACGCTGCCAGCAAGGCCCCTTGGGCCAGGTCGTCGTTGCAGAAGAAAATTGCATCCACCGCCGGCTTTTGTTTCATGATTTGTTCAAACAGAACGCCTCCCAGCGCCAGCGAGGATGGTGCCGGGTTAAGCCATTCCAGTGTAGGGTCATACAGCTGAGCTTCGCGCAGCGCACTGCGCCAGCCATAAAGGCGTTGCATCACACGTGGATCCAATTGAGCTGCTGCAAAAGCCACGCGCTTTCGTCCTTGATTCAATAGCATATTGGTCATAGCCGCACCTGCCTGAATTTGCTTAAAGCCCACGCAGTAGGTGTGTTCAGTGTGCCCGGGGTCGGGTAAGTCCATCAGATGGACACAAGGCACCTGACTGCGCGTAATGAGCTTCTGTGTGGCCGTGTTTTGATCCAGCCCGGTGATCAGCAAACCAGCAGGGCGGTGCAGCAGTTGTTCACGCAGTAACTGCTCTTCCTCGCTGCTGTCGTAGTGCGTCACGCCCATCAGGGTTTGGTAACCAGCGGCACGCAGCGTTTTCTGGGCTGCGTCGAGCAAATCTACAAACAATGTATTGGAAAGCAACGGGATAAGAATTGCGACATGGTTACTGCGCTGTGAGGCCAGGGCCCGCGCGGCAGGGTCTGGCACATAGCCCAGCTTGTCAGATACCGTAACCACACGCTGTATCAATGCTGGGTCGACCGATCTCTCACCGCGCAAGGCTCGGGAAACCGTGCTCGGACTAACGCCAGCAGTCCGGGCGACATCGGCGAGTGTGACTCGGCCCGAGGCACGGTTATTTTTGATCGAAATATTCATAAAACCAAGGGTTAATACTGGGAAAAGATCAATCCGATTGAGTTAGGATAGCGCTGTCCAAGAGCTTAGAGCAAGATTGTACCGATTGCCTGTATCGACATTGCAAAGCAGGCATCGTGCCAATCATTATCTTCGCTCTTTTTTCCATCACTCTGGACAGCGCTGTCCGAAGTACCCGTCGCAGGAGCCATTAATTGTCCAAACCAGATGTATTGGCAGTCGCCAAATTGCACCCTTTCTACCTGAAGGCCTTGCAATCGGTATATGCAGTGCATGAGCGCACGCACCTTACCGACCCAGCTGCTTTTGTTGAGCTGGCGCCACGTATCGTTGGCATCGCGGCATCGGGTGAATCTGTCGTCACAAGTGAGTTGCTTGCCCAGTTGCCAAACGCCCGGGTGCTGTCAGTGTTTGGGGTTGGCTACGACGGAATTGACGTGTCGGCTGCCAACGCTTTGGGCATTGCGGTGACCCACACACCCGATGTATTGACCGAGGACGTCGCCGACCTGGCTTTGGGGCTGCTACTGTCAGTGGCGCGGCGTATTCCTCAGGCTGACAGCTATGTGCGTGCGGGTCGTTGGCCAGAGGGTCCCGTGGAATTGGGGCAAAAAGTGTCGGGTGCGCGTCTGGGTTTGGTTGGTTTGGGGCGTATCGGTCAAGCCATTGCGCGCCGGGCAAGCGCCTTTGGCATGAAGGTGGCTTACACCGCACGCAACGCAAAGCCAGATTCTGGCTATGATTTTTATCCGACGGCCGCAGCGCTCGCCGCCCAAGTCGATTTCTTGGTTGTGATCACGCCGGGTGGGGCCAGCACACAACACCTGATCAATGCGGATGTCCTGGCGGCCCTGGGCCCCAAGGCCTATCTGATCAATGTTGCGCGCGGCAGTGTGGTCGACGAGACCGCCCTGGTCAAGGCACTACAGACAGGGCAAATTGCCGGTGCCGCTCTGGATGTGTTTGCCCATGAGCCGAACGTACCGGCGGAGCTTTTGCACTTGACCAATGTGGTGTTAACACCGCACATGGCCAGTGCCACAGTGCAAACCCGCCAAGCCATGGCTGATTTGGCTTTTGCCAACATGCAAGCTGGCATTGCCGGCCAGAAGCTGTTGACACCGGTTCCCGAGTGCACGCTTGGCGCTTGAACTCACAAGCTCGACGAGGCGGACAATGTCTTCTCAAATAGGTCTGATTGGTATGGGTGTCATGGGCGGCAACCTGGCGCTCAACATGGTGTCCAAAAACTTGACAGTGTCTGTTTACGACATCAGTGCGGAGAAATTGGATCAATTTCTGGCCAGGCACGGCACACAACAACAGATTCTGGTGTGCCGTTCAACCGCTGAACTGATCACCAGCCTGGAGCGGCCCAGAAAAATCATGCTGATGATCCCGGCGGGCAAGGCGGTGGATGAGGTGATTGACCGCCTGCTGCCGGGTCTTGAGGCTGGTGACATTCTGATTGATGGCGGCAACTCGCATTTTCCGGACACCACGCGCCGAACCCGGTGGCTTGAATCCAAAGGCCTGCTGTTTGTTGGCATGGGTATCTCTGGTGGCGAGGAAGGCGCGTTGCACGGGCCTTCACTGATGCCGGGTGGTTCATTTGCGGCCTGGGCCAGCATCAAGCCCATATGTCAGGCCATTGCTGCCAAGGTTGACGTTAACGTGCCCTGCTGTGAATGGATCGGTGGCGAGGGCTCGGGGCATTTGGTCAAGATGGTTCACAACGGGATCGAGTATGGGGACATGCAACTCATCTGTGAGGTTTATGACCTGATGAGAAAATTGTTGCAACTCCAGAGCGAGGAGATGGCCGGCATTTTCATGCGCTGGGGTCGGGGTGATCTCAAAAGTTATCTGATCGACATCACCGCAGACATTTTGACCGTCAAGGATGCCGATGGATTGCCTTTGGTGGACAAAATTCTGGATCAGGCAGGGCAAAAGGGAACTGGCAAATGGTCTGCCGTGGCGGCACTGGACATGGCCGTCCCGCTGACGCTTATCACTGAATCTGTGTTTGCACGCATGTTGTCTGCCATCAAGGACGAGCGGATGCTTGCAGCAGAAAGTTTGTCTGGGCCACAGCCAGTCTTCAAAGGCGACAAAGACCATTTCATAGAGCAATTGGGCGAAGCCTTGCTGCTTGCCCGAATCATCTCTTATGCGCAAGGGTATCAGTTGATGCGCGCAGCCGGCCAAGAGTTCGGCTGGACTTTGAACTACAGCGGCATTGCCAACTTGTGGCGTGGCGGATGCATTATTCGGTCTGAACTTCTGGGGAAAATCAGGGCTGCATTTGATCGAAACCCCTTGTTGCAAAACATCTTGCTTGATCCAGTGATTCAACAGGTCGTGACACGGTCGCAATCCGCCTTGCGTGATGTGGTGAGTCTGGCCATTCAAAACGGTATACCGGTACCCGCTCTGTCCGCAGCAATAGCCTATTTGGACACCTACCGTTGCACCAAGCTGCCAGCCAATCTTTTGCAGGCGCAACGCGATTATTTTGGCGCCCATCAATACCAGCGCATTGACAAACCCGTCACACAACATTGGCACACCGACTGGCTTGCCAAAAGCGCCGAGTAAAAAGTCGCACTGCATGACGATCAACGAACTAATTTTTGGCAAATCATGCTGACGTTTCATTTGGTGGTTATGGGTGTGTCGGGCTGTGGCAAAACCAGCGTGGCCGCAGCCCTGGCGAAGCGTCTGGGCTTGGTGATGGTGGACGGCGACGATTTGCACACGCCTGAGAGCGTGGCCAAAATGCGTGCCGGCATCCCGCTTGATGACACCGATCGATGGCCTTGGCTGGATCGTATTGGTGCCTATTTGGCGCAAGGCGATGCCACCCACACGGGCCGCATCGTGGCCTGCTCGGCACTCAAAAGAGCGTATCGGGACCGCCTGCGCCAGCACACGCAGCAACTCTACTTTGTGTTTCTGGACGGTAGTGACGAACTGATTCGCAAGCGTTTGGTTGAACGCAAGGGGCACTACATGCATCCCGAGTTGCTTGACAGCCAGCTTCGCACTCTGGAAAGGCCGCAGCCCGATGAGCACGACATCATCTGCCTGAACATCAGCGCCTCGGTGGATGCCCTGGCTGATCAGGCATTGCAGGTATTGCAATCATTACGCGCGCAGACACCGCGTGTTTCCTAACTTTCAAATCCTATGAAAATCCTTGAAACTTTTCAATTAAATGGCCATCGTGCCCTGATCACCGGCTCATCTGGCGGCATTGGTCTGGCCTTGGCGCGCGCCCTTGGTCAAGCCGGTGCGCACGTCGTTCTCAATGGTCGCAACGCTGCCAAGCTGGCACAAACAGCGCTGGCACTGCACGCTGAAGGTTTGCACGTCAGCAGCGAGGCGTTTGACGTGACTGATTCGGCGGCCGTGCGCTCTGGCGTTGACGCCATTGAAAGCAAGCTTGGACCGATTGATATTTTGGTCAACAACGCTGGCATGCAAATCCGCAACCCGCTGCATGAATTTGCCGATGCCGATTGGCATACTCTGATGAAGACCAATCTCGACAGCGTTTATTACGTGGGCAAGGCTGTGGCTGAAAAAATGATTCCGCGCGGCCAGGGCAAGATCATCAACATTTGCTCGGTGCAAAGCGAGTTGGGTCGCCCGGGCATTGCGCCTTACACCGCCAGCAAAGGTGCGGTCAAGATGTTGACCAAAGGCATGGCCATCGACTGGGGCCAATATGGCATCAACGTCAATGGTCTGGGCCCGGGATATTTCAAAACCGAGTTGACTGAAAAATTGGTAGCTGACCCCGCCTTCACGGCCTGGCTGGTAGGGCGAACCCCAAGCCGCCGCTGGGGTGATGTCGAAGACCTGGGTGGCGCAATCGTCTTTTTGGCCAGTGATGCCTCGCGCTTTGTCAACGGGCACATTCTCTACGTCGACGGCGGCGTCACCGCCACCCTTTAACCCCTTTCATGAAAGAGCAACGCCATGCGAACCCTGGTCTGTCATTCTGCTAAAGATTTGCGCATTGAAACCACTGAACTGCCCGCATTGGGTGACCAACAAATGGTCGTCAAGATCGCCTTTGGCGGCATTTGCGGCTCGGACCTGCATTACTACCAGAACGGTGGTTTTGGTGCCGTGCGCATCAAGCAGCCGATGGCGCTGGGGCATGAGTTCTCCGGTGTCATCGCCGCATTGGGCAACCAGGTCAGTGGCTTTGTGGTGGGGCAACGCATTGCCATTTCTCCGTCGCGTCCCTGCGGAAATTGCCGCTTTTGCCAACTCGGCCAGCATAACCACTGCCTGAACATGCGCTTTTATGGCAGCGCCATGCCTTTCCCACACATTCAGGGCGGCTTTTCTGAACAACTGGTGATTGATGCGAGCCAGGCTTACCCCATTGCCGACCATCTGAGCTTGTCAGAAGCAGCGCTTGCCGAGCCCATGTCGGTTGGCTTGCACGCCATACAGCGCGCCGGTGGGGTGCTGGGCAAGCAGGTGCTGGTGACAGGCTGTGGGCCGATTGGTTCGCTCCTGATCGGCAGCCTTCGCCGCAGTGGCGCGGCACGCATAGTGGCTGCCGACATTGCCGATATGCCCTTGACTTGCGCGCGTCAGATGGGGGCGGATGAAACCATCAATCTGCTCACTCAAACAGAGGGCCTTGACCCCTACAAGGCAGACAAAGGCCAGTTTGATGCCGTGTTTGAGGCCTCGGGCAGCCCGCAGGCGCTGCGCACGGCGCTTGATGTGATTGCCCCGCGCGGCGTGTTGATCACAGTAGGTTTGGGTGGTGACATCAGCCTGCCGATGAACCAGATCGTGGCCAAAGAGATTGACCTGCGTGGCACCTTCAGGTTTCACGCCGAATTTGCCACGGCAGTCCAGTTTTTGAACCAGGGCTTGATCAACGGCAAGCCGGTGATTACCCGTGTGCTGCCCATGGAGCGCGCGGTTGAAGCGTTTGAACTGGCGTTGGACAAGCGCCAGTCGCTCAAAGTACAAATTTCATTCAACCCGGAACTGGTCGACTGAACGCCGCCACGCATGACGCAACAACATACCTTCAATTCCATGAACAAAATTGCCTTGGTAACAGGCGCCGGCTCCGGTATCGGCAAAGCCTGCGCATTGGCCTTGCTTAAAGACGAATGGCAAGTCGTTTTTGTCGGTCGCAGGCTCAGTGTGCTTGAAGAAGCCATTGCCATGGCGGGCGCGCATAGCGTTAATGGTCACGCCATGGCGGCTGATTTGACGCATGAAGCAGAGGTAAAAGCGCTGTTTTCGAAAATTCATGCGCGGTTTGGTCGGTTAGATCTTTTGTTCAACAACGCCGGTATCTCCTTGCCCACCACCTTGCCTGGCGACCTGTCTGGCGACGACTGGCGCCGGACTGTTGACATTAATTTGAATGGTGCCTTTTACGCCCTCTCCAACGCTTTTAAATTGATGCAAGAACAACGGCCCCAAGGGGGGCGCATCATCAACAATGGTTCCATCTCGGCCCATGTGCCACGCCCAGGCTCGATTGCTTACGCCACGACCAAACATGCGATCAGTGGGCTGACGCGCGCCGCAGCACTGGATGGACGTGCCTTTGGCATTGCAGTGGGGCAGATCGATATTGGCAACGTCACCTCTGACATGACAGCCAAGATGACCCAGGGTGTGCCGCAAGCAGACGGTAGCCTGAAACCTGAGCCCTGCATGGACATCGCAGCGGTGGTTGACGCCTTCATGTGCATGGCGCGTTTGCCATTGACAGCCAACATTTTGACTGTAACCGTGATGGCCACCCAAATGCCCTATGTGGGGCGTGGCTAGTCATTTTTAAAAGGCATGACCAAGAATGATCGATTCACTTCTGCTGCGGCTGACAACACGCTTGTCTGGTTCAGCTGCCCATCATGCTGAAGCTTCGACTTATTGGCATGCCCATGCGAGGAAGACGACATGTTAAACGCACTCAAATGGCTCTGGAAGAGCCTGGATCTCATCATGACCGTATTGCTCGTTGTGATGATGACGCTGGTTTTTACCAACGTTATATTGCGCTACGGGTTCTCGTCCGGGCTCAGGCCTTCGGTCGAGCTGTCCCGGCTGGGGTTTGTCTGGCTGTCCATGCTGGGGGCGGCCGTGGTGCTGCGCCGCAAGGAGCATCTTGCCGTGACTGAAATATCGGAACGGCTGTTCCCCCGATTTGTCCCATTTCTCAGACGCCTTTCCTACGTTGTCATCCTGGTCGCCGTGCTGATGCTGCTCCAGGGCTCCTTCAACCAGATGAACAAGAACTGGGGCAATGTTTCACAACTGACCGGGCTGCCTTCGGCGTTGTTTTATCTGGCCGGCGTCGTCTCGGCGGTGCTGATGACCGGCATCGCATTGGTGCGCATCATCAACCCGGATGCGCTGAGCACTGGAGACAAAAAATGACGCTCGTCCTTTTCCTTGGAGTCCTGATCGGATCCATCATCCTGGGGTTGCCGGTGGCTTTTGCGCTGCTGCTGGCAGCGATGGCACTGATGCTCCAGATGGACACCTTCAGCTCCGACATCCTGGCGCAATCACTGCTTAACGGTGTCGACAGCTTTCCGCTGTTGGCCATTCCTTTTTTCCTGGTGGCGGGCGAGGTCATGTCCTCTGGCGGCCTCTCAAAACGGATTGTCAGGCTTGCGATGGCGCTTGTGGGCCACCGCAAGGGCGGGCTGGGCTATGTTGCAATCTTCACCTCCGTGCTGCTCGCCGGGCTGTCGGGTTCGGCGGTGGCAGACGCGGCTGCGCTTGTCAGCATCCTCTACCCGATGATGCGCAATGCCAACTACCCTGAAGGGCGTTCGATCGGTCTACTCGCCTCTGGCGGCATCATTGCACCAGTGATTCCGCCGTCGCTGGCACTGATTTTGATCGGGGTCGCAGGGAACATTTCGATCAAGAACCTGTTTATCGGTGGCATTGTGCCGGGGCTGATGATGGGTGCCACCCTGGTTGCCGTATGGTCCTTTCTGATCCGCAATGAAAAGCTCGAGACACAACCAAAAGCCAGCACGGCCGAGCGTCTGAAATTATTTCGCGAAAGTTTTTGGGCCTTGTTGCTGCCGGTGATCATCATCGGCGGCATACGCTTTGGCGTCTTCACGCCGACCGAAGCGGCCGTCGTTGCAGCTGTCTATGCGATCTTTGTGTCTACCGTGATTTACCGCGAAATGACATGGCGCGGGTTTTACGAAACATTGTTGACTGCTGGTCGCTCAACGGCCATGGTGATGTTCCTGGTCGGCTGTGCCATGGTCGCCGCCTGGCTGATCACCGTGGCGCAGTTGCCGCAGCAACTCGCCGAATTGCTGGGCCCGTTGATTGACCAGCCACGCGTGCTGATGGCCGTCATCATGATGATCGTGCTGTTGGTCGGTATGGTCATGGATCTTTCGCCGACAGTTTTGATTCTTGTTCCGTTGTTGATGCCTGTGATCAAGCTGGCCGGGATCGATCCGGTTTATTTCGGCCTCATGTTTTGCATCAACTGCTCAATTGGCCTGATCACGCCGCCGGTGGGCACCGTCCTGAATGTGGTTTGCGGCGTTAGCCGCGCCCCGATGTCAACCGCGGTCAAGGGCATTTGGCCCTTTATTGCGGCCTATGTGGTGCTCCTATCGCTCTTCGTGGCGTTCCCGGGCATCGTCACCATACCGATGAAATGGCTCATCGGTTAACTTTCACTATCTGGAGATAAGAAATGCATAAATTCATCAAACGGCTGAGCATTGTGGCGGCGATCGTCATCGGCGTCTCGACTTCGGCTGCGGCACAAGTCACACTCAAATTTGCGCACGCGGCACCGGAGTCCGACCTGCAGCAAAATCTGGCGCTGTTCTTCCAAAAAGAAGTGGCCAAACGCACTGGAGGCGAGGTCAAGGTGCAGGTCTTTCCGTCGGGCCAGCTCGGAAACGATGCGCAGATGATCGATGGTGCCCGATCCGGCATTATTGATATCTTCATGGTCGGTCTGAACAATATGTCTGGTCTGATGCCGGAATCTGAGGCATTCGAATTGCCGTTCATGTTTCCTACCCGCCAGGCGGCTTACAAAGTCCTTGACGGCAAAGTTGGACAGGATGTTCTGGCTGGTATGAAGACCTTCGGTCTCAAGGGCCTCGGCTACCCGGAGAACGGTTATCGCAATATGACCAATAGCCGTGGGCCGATTCGCAAGCCCTCTGATGTCAAGGGCCTGCAGATGCGTGTCAACAATTCGAAGTCATTGAATAACATGTTTGCAACACTTGGCGCCAGCCCACAGCAGATACCGGTGGCCGAGCTCTACACTGCCCTGGAAACCAAGGTTGTTGACAGCCAAGACCATCCGATTGGCATCACCCTGTCGTTCAAGTTCTATGAAGTGCAGAAATACCTGAGCCTGACGCAACACGCCTATTCGCCATTGTTGGTTTCCATGAACCTCAAGAAGTTTGACGCGCTGACAGACAAGCAACGGCAGATCATCCTGGAGGTCTCCAAGGAAGCCGTTGATATGCAACGCAAGCTGAGCATTTCGAAAGAAAACGAAATGATCGCCCAACTTGAGGCGCAAGGCATGAAGGTCAATCGTGACGTGGACGGTGCTGCCTTTCAGGCAGCTGTCAAGCCAGTTTGGGATGCCTACATCGCCAAGTCGGGTAATGGGCTTATCAACGCCATCAATGCTGCCGCCGCCGCCAAGTAAAGCCAACCCCCGTTAGAGGCACAGATCCCGGTTTGATTGGCCACGCCGCGGATCGGGAGCGGAGCCGGCGCAATGACCTGTTTGAGGAACCCATGCTTGTGGGTCAGGCTGGTCATGCGCCGGTCGATTTTATTTTTCAGAGAAGCCTAATAGGAGTATTCCAATGATCACACGCTACGCACTATTTGAAGGACAAGTTCAGGCTGGGCAAACAGACGCGTTCCGTGCCGCTGTGCTGGCTGAAATCTTGCCAAAGTGGAACGCTTTTCCTGGCGCTTTGGCGGTCCGGGTGTGTTTCGCCAACGAGCGTGATGACGGTGCACCAGAATTCCCTTTGATTCTTGCCATCAGCTATCCGGACCGACTGGCCGTGGACACAGCTTTGGCCAGCTCTGTTCGCGCAGAGGCCAAAGCTGCAACTGAGTCGGTTTTGGCTCGCTACTTCACTGGTCGAATTCACCATCACATCACCGAGGCGCATGACAGCGTCCTGTAGAGACAGATGCAAGGTCCAGCCTGGTCGATGCGTTGGTGACTTGTCTCTTGTACTGTGCAAACTTCACGCCAGCCTGGTTTGGACTCGAACCAGGCCATTTGAATCAGCAAGCCGGCAGGGCGGGGTGTTTGGCACGAACTCACATGGTCTCAGCCGACCCCCACTTGGAAGGGCAACGGGAAAGGTGGTGTCACGGCCTTGTCAAGACTTGGTGACCTTGTGAATCCTTGAAAGCAACATGATGGCATTCGCCACGTCGGCGGTGAACCCGGCACGCTTCAAATCCGTTGGGTCGGCGCCGTCGAACACCAGTCTCTGAAGATAGTCAGAGCATTCCTGATAGCCCCAGATCGTCTTCAACGTGTTCGCGATTCGTTCGTGTCTGGTTCTGACTGTTTCGATCGCCTGCTCAATCACGTCCTCGTCGCGAAGGGGTGGTTTTGAAACTCGAGGGGATGGCTCTT
>NZ_JAABQC010000087.1 GCF_011391645.1 Rhodoferax sp.
GCCGGAGTCGGTGAGCCAGTCAATCAACACGTCTTCGGCGCGCAGCTTGAATACGTTGAGTTTGGCCGCTTCCAGCAACCCAACCCGCTCGGCACGGGTGGTCATGCGAATCGGTTCAATGCTTTTGATGCGAAACGGCTCGATCAGGGTTTTGGGCATGGTGTTTCCTTGCATGGTTTCATAAAAACCTGAAGGTAGCACCGCCCGGGGGAGCATGGTGTCGGTTATTTCCAACACGGCTCGCCGGTTGGTGCAGAGGCATGTGGCGCTCCTGGGCCGTGATGGTCTGCACACCCTTGGCCAGAATGGACCGGAGCAGGCTTTCGTCCTTGAGAACGCCAATGCGAAGCTGATTGGTGTACTCGGGTATCTGGCCCGAGATCTTCAGATTGAAGAGCCCTTCTTTCTTTATGGCATTGGCGGCCACGATCAGCGAGCGAATGGTCAGGTCGGCTTTGCGCTCAGACACCAACGCCATCGCCGCAGGCTCGCTGGTGGTCAGGATGACCCTTAAATTGGGGAAGTCGCGACGCACGCGCTCTTCGACCATGATGCCGCGCGGCAAGGCCAAGCTCTTACCCTCAAGCCCCTTGAGGTCGGCAATGAAGCCGTGCTCCTCGCGGGTGATGATGACATTGGGATCAAAAAAGATGGGCTTGGTAAAAATCAACCAGGCGTCGCGGGCCGGGGTTTGCCGCACCCGCCACTATGGCAATGGTTGACAAGAAGATTCTCACCACCAGCTTTGGTAGCGCGCCGAAGCCATTGAGCATGTAGAGACTCCAGTCCATCAGTTCGGCAAACTGGGGAGTGAGTCCCCGGAACATACCGGTAGCGCGTTGACCCAAAGATTTTAGTCGCCCGGAAGGCGGGTGCTTTGCTGAGGCGCCACGGGGCGCCCTGCTACAGCTCGTCGCGCCGAGCTTGCTCGGACCAAGCCGCGTCTGGCTGCCAGGCCGCAGCCCAGCCAGGCATCAGTTCGGCAGGCATGGGCCGCGCAATGCCGTAACCCTGCGCCAGTTCGCAGCCCAGTTGCAGCAGCAGGGTGCCATGTTCGATCGTCTCCACCCCTTCGGCAATCACATTGCACCTGAAAGCGGCAGCCAGGCTGATGATGCCTTCCAGAATGGCCAGATCATCCGGGTCTTCGAGCATGTCACGCACAAAGCTCTGGTCGATCTTGAGCGTTTCGATGCGCAGGCGCTTGAGGTAGGTCAGTGACGAGTAGCCAGTGCCAAAGTCGTCCAGCGCAAACATCACGCCAAAGCGGGCGCAGTCTTCAATCACCCGGGACACCTGGGCAATGTCATTGAGCGCGGTGGTCTCCAGCACCTCGAGTTCGAGGGAGCTCGGTTTCACCCGGGGGTGCGCCGCCAGAATGGATTGCAGCCGCTCGACAAAATCGGCTTGCTGCAACTGGTAGGCACTGACGTTGACACTGACCGCCATGTCAAGGCCGGCCCGCTGCCACCGCTCTATTTGAGTCAGCGCAGTGTCGATCACCCAATCGCCAACGGACACGGCCAGAGGATGCTCCTCAATCACCGGCAAAAACATGGCCGGCGCCAGCAGCCCTTTGTCCAGGTGCTGCCAGCGGATCAGGGCCTCGGTGCCAATGACCTGGCCAGTTCGCATGTTGACCTTGGGCTGGTAATGCAGCACAAATTCGCGCTGCGCCAGCGCCAGTCGGATACGCTCGGCGTTTTCATGATGACCGCGGATACTGCTGTCCTGCTCGGCGTCGAAGAACTGGTACTGGTTCTTGCCGGCCAGCTTCGCCAAGTACATGGCCTGGTCAGCCTGGCGCAGCAATTGATCGGCATCGATCTCCTGCGATTGGGGATAAAAGGTGACCCCCAGACTGGCTGACACCTGAAGGTGGAGGTCGCCGACCTGAATGGGCGTTGCGCAGGCCAGCAGCAGCCTGCTGAGCATCGGCTGGATGGCCAGCGGGTCTTCCAGATCAATCAGCACCGCCACGAACTCGTCGCCGCCGAGGCGCGCCAGGCTGTCGCCCTCGCGCAGGCACTGGCTCATGCGCTGGGCCAGAATGACGAGAACCCGGTCACCGGTTGCATGCGTGTGCCGGTCATTGATGGCCTTGAAGCCATCCAGGTCAAGGTAAACCACCGCCAGTTGCTGTTTGCGGCGCAGCGCCTGCACCATCGCCTGCTGCATTCGGTCAGCCAGCAGCACGCGGTTGGGCAGATGGGTCAGCGCGTCAAAGTGGGCGATTTGCAGCAACTGATGTTCGTACCTCCTGCGCTCGGTGATGTCGAGGAAGGTAACGACCACATGGCACAGTTCTCCGCCTTCATCACGCATCGGATAGGCATTGCACAGCACCCAGGTGGGATCATTGAAGTTGGTGTGGCGCACGCCGACCACTTGGTTCCTGAGCGGCTCACCGGACGCGACCACCCGATTCACGGGATAGTCCTCCAACGGCATGAGTGTTCCATTGTCCTGAAGAAAGCACCAGTCAGGGCTCAGTGCCGTCCTGCCCATGAGCTGGTCATGGCTCAGCCCGAGGAGCGCAGCCGCCACCGGGTTAAAGAGCTCGATCGAAGTGTCGGGGCGATGCACCACCACGCCGGAGCAAAGGTTGTCCAGCAGCGCCCGGTACCTTTGCTCGCTGGCCTTCAGCGCCACCTGCGCCAGGTGGCGCTCGGTGATGTCGCTGAACACCAGCACCACGCCGACGCCGTCACCGGCCGCATTGCGCATGGGCGCCGCGCTGCCGGCAATCCGGTACTCTTGGGCATCCTTGGCCAATAACAGTGTGTGGTCGGCGAGTGCAAGTTCCTCGTCGCGCGTCATCACCCATTGCACCGGATCGGGCAAGGCCTCGCGCGTGTCGGCCTGGACAATGTGGAAAACCTCGGCAAGCGGGCGACGCATCGCCTCAGCCAGGCTCCAGCCGGTCAAACGCTCGGCCGCCGGATTCATGCTGCTGACACGCCCGGCCTGGTCGATGGCCATGACCGCGTCGCCAATCGAGTTCAAGGTGATGGCGAGGTTTTGCTCGCTTTTCACAAGGGCATCTTCGCGCTGCGTCCAAGTCTCGATCAGGCGATTGAAACTGCCCGTCAATTGACCGATCTCATTGCGCGTGGTAACGGGCAATGGTGTCGGGATCCGCCTGGCCTTGGCCAGTGTGGCCATGGCAGCCACTGTTGCCATCAATGGTGAAAGCTCGCGCCGCAACAGCCACCAGGTCAGTCCACCGGCCAACAGGGTCAGCAAAAGCGTCGCCAGAAGCAGCCGCTGCTGCATGTTGTGGATGGGTGCGAAGGCCTCTGGCGTTGGTGTCCCGAGCAAGGCATACCACCCCGCCTCGGTGATCTGCTTCACCGAGGCAAACTGTTGCTCGCCCAGCGCATTGATCAGGACCGAGGAGCCCTCGTAGCCCGCAATATTTCGGTCAACGAAGCGGTTCACACCGGGAGCAGGCAGCACTTCCATGATGCGTTTCTTGTCAGTGGCCGTGACAATCAGCCGGTACCTGGGGTCGATGATCAGAAAACCACCGGTCCTGCCGAAGTTGGACCTGGTAATCTTGTCCAGAAAATTGGGCTTGCTGAGGTCAATCACGCCCGACATGGCACCAATCACCTGACCCTGGGCATTTCGGATCGGCACGGCCATGCCGAAAACCGGCGCTTGCAGTTGCTTGCCAATGACCGGCTTGCCAATGGCGCGCTTCCCCTCCTTGAGTGCTTCGGCGATGTGATCTCTGTCCAGATAATTGACCCCAACCCGACCTGATGCCACCGGCACAGAGGCAATCGTGTTGCCATCAGGCCCAACAATGAGGGTGCCGGCATTAAAAAGGTTTTGAAGCATTGGACGCTGCTCCAATAGCGTCTGCATCGCCGGCGCACTGCGCGTCAAGTCCGCGCCGGCTTGTTTGGCAATCTGGTCAAGGGCGTCAAACCTCTCGACCAGCTCCTCGCCGACTTGTGCCGCGACAAAGGAGACGGTGGAGAACTGTTGCTCGCCCAGCAGACGCTCCATGTCTTCTTGCAACAGGCGACTGGTAAACAGCGAGAGGGCCCAAATGCTGAGCACAAAAACCGCCAGCATGAACAGGGTCAGCCTGGTCTTCAGGGAGTGCCAGTGGGGAATGTGGGGGTCCACGTTGATTCTTCCAACGAATAAATATTTAAGGCCCTAAGTGTGGTTCACACTTTAGCACCCTCCAAACTCTGCTTTATCAATTGAGACACTTGGCACGAAATCGCGCATCCATGATTTCTATCAATTTGCCACAGCCTCTGACCAACAATACTGCCCAAAAGTCATCCGGTTGCGGTGCCAGTTCAACCAGATTCGAATCTGATGTCGGCAACCGTTCAGTGAGTCCAATGCATCTGGATTGAGGAGTCAACATGTTTGCAGGTGATTTAGACATGACCGCAGCGATTGCTGAACTGGCGAAGTCTCTTCCTGAACCACTGCGCCCGCTGGCGCGCATAGCCTTTGACTACCGATGGTCATGGGCGGTTGGCGGTGCCGCGCTCTTTGAGGCGATTGATCCTGAACGCTGGGCGCGCACCGGTCAAAACCCCAGGCGCCTGCTTACCGAGACCCAGCGCGCCCTGCTGGAGCGGGCCGCTGCCGATACTGACTTTGTTGACCGGGTCGAGCGCATGCGCTCCGAACTGGAAGCCGATCGCGCCCGCCCGTGGCTCCCGGGCGTGGCCAGTCCCGCGCATCCGATTGCGTTCTGTTGTTCCGAGTTCGGTGTCCATGACTCGTTGCCGATTTATTCAGGGGGGCTTGGCGTGCTGGCGGGCGACATCCTGAAGGAGGCGTCCGACCTTGCCCTGCCGATGGTGGGCGTTGGCCTGCTGTACCGCACCGGGTATTTCCACCAAAAGATCGACGTGACCGGACTCCAGCATGAGTACTGGATCGACACCGACCCGGATCGGCTGCCCTGCGTGAAGGTGACGGGTATTGACGGGCGTCCGGTGACGGTGAGCGTCCCGATTCATGGCGAGCATGTGACGGTGCAGGTCTGGCGGGTGGACGTGGGGCGCGTGCCGCTCTACCTGCTCGATACCGATTTGCCGGTGAACAGCCAGGTTGGGCGCTGGATCACCTCCCGGCTGTATGAAGGCAGCCGCCTGATTCGCCTGGCCCAGTACGCGGTGCTCGGCGTGGGTGGCGTCAGGGTGTTGCGCGCGCTTGGCATCGAGCCGGCGCTCTATCACCTCAACGAGGGGCACCCGGCGCTTGGCATTTTTGAGATGCTGGCCCAGGTGCAGGCCGAAACAGGCAAGGACATCGACCAAGCCTGGCAGCAGGTGCGTGAAAAGATCGTGTTCACAACCCACACACCGGTGCCGGCCGGCAATGAAACCTACCAGCGCGGCGAAGTGCTGACCATGCTTGGGGCGATTGCCGACATGGTCGGACACCGCGAGCGCCTTCTGTCCATGGGGCGGGTGAACCCGCAAGATGCCAATGAGGCATCCAGCATGACCGTGCTGGCCATGCGCTCCAGCCGCCATGTCAACGCTGTCAGCCAGCGCCATGGTCAGGTGGCGCGCGCCATGTGGCAAACGCTATATCCTGGGCGCTCAGTCGATGAGGTGCCTATTTCCCATGTCACCAACGGCGTGCATGTTGCCACTTGGCTGCGGGGCCCCATGCGTGAATTGCTGGATCGTTATCTGGGCCCCGGTTGGCTCAGCCGCGCCGACCAGCCTGAAACCTGGCTTCCTGTGCAAGACATTCCGGCGGGCGAACTGTGGGCGGCGCGCTGCGCCGCACGCAAACAATTGACTGACATGATTGCCCGCCGCGGCACCAGCGACCGGCTGCGTCGCGGCGAACCGCTCGACTATGTGGAGGCGGTCAGCAGCGGCTTCGACCCGGACCGGCTCACGATCGGCTTTGCGCGCCGTCTGGCCACCTACAAACGCCTGCATCTTGTGGCCCACTTGCCAGAGCGGGCGATTGCCCTGATCGGGGGGAGCCACCCGGTGCAATTCGTGTTTGCGGGCAAGGCCCATCCCGACGACGTGGCGGCGAAAGAAGTCGTGCGCGAGGTGTTCAGGCTGAAGATGGCAGCCGGTGTGGCAGGACGCGCCGCGTTTCTTGAGGACTATGACCTGACCCTTGCGAGCCAACTGGTGGCCGGTTGCGACGTGTGGGTCAACGTGCCCCGGCCGCCCAACGAGGCCAGCGGCACCAGCGGCATGAAGTCCTGCCTGGGGGGCGGCCTGCAACTGTCAGTGCTGGACGGCTGGTGGGCCGAGGCCTGGGACGGCACCAATGGCTGGGCGATCAGTGGCGAAATTGATGGCGACACCCAGGCGCAAGACCAGCGGCACGCGCACGCCATGTTTGACCTGCTCGAGCAAGAGATCGTGCCGATGTTTCACGAGCGTGATGCCAGTGGCGTGCCACAACGCTGGGTAGAAATGATGCGCCGCAGCCTGCAGACCCATGGCCCCCGCTTCTCGGCGACCAGAATGCTGCGCGACTATCTGGCACAGGTCTATTCATGACGCCCATCGCAGGCATGGTTTGCTTTAATCGCCCAACTGCTGCTCCAGATCATGCAGCACGCGGTAACACGGCAACACGTCGGCCACGCCACCGTTGGGCTGGCGGCCCTCACGGATGGCGGCAAAAAATTCGCGGTCCTGCAGTTCGATGCCGTTCATGCTGACGGCCACGGCGGACACATCGATCTTTTCTTCCTTGCCGCTGAACAGGTCGTCGTAGCGGGCAATGTAGGTGGCGGTGTCGCCGATGTAGCGGAAAAAGGTGCCCAGCGGTCCGTCGTTGTTGAAGCTCAGGCTCAGCGTGCAGATCGCACCATTGGCGGCCTTGAGCTGGATGCTCATGTCCATGGCAATGCCCAACGTGGGGTGAATCGGCCCCTGGATGGCGTTCGCCTTGACGATGGGGCTGCCGCACTGGTAAGCAAACAGGTCCACCGTGTGGGCGGCGTGGTGCCATAACAAATGATCGGTCCAGCTGCGCGGCTGGCCCAGCGCGTTCATGTTGGAGCGGCGGAAAAAGTAGGTCTGCACATCCATCTGCTGGATGTTGAACTTGCCAGCCGTAATTTGCTGGTGCACATACTGGTGGCTGGGGTTGAAGCGGCGGGTGTGGCCGCACATGGCGAACAAACCGCTCTTTTCAGCCACCTGCGCCACTTCTTCGCCATCCCTGAGCACGTCGCACAACGGAATCTCCACCTGCACATGTTTGCCCGCGCGCAGGCAGGCCAGCGTTTGCGAGGCGTGAATCTGGGTCGGCGTGCACAAGATGACGGCGTCCACCTCTTTAAGCGCCAGGCTGTCAACCAGCTCGGTGGTGACATGGCCAATGCCGTATTTGGCGGCCACTTCACGGGTCTTGTCCAACTCGCGGCTGACGAGCGAGACGACTTCAACGCCTTTAATGTTCTTGATGCCGTCCAGGTGTTTGATGCCAAAGGCACCCGCGCCGGCCAGCGCAACTTTGATAGGTTTCATAACTTTTCCCTCATTGATTCAATTCACATATTCTGCTTCCGACGCCACAGGAGCTGGGTGCGCAGGGTGTCTGGCGAAGCGAAGTAAAGGAGGAGGCCCGGGCGCCAGTCCAGGCCGGGGGACATGAGCGCAGCCGTATACCCTGCGCGCCCAGCGGCCGACAGCGCAAGACGGTTCCCCAGCGACGCAACTTCATCCCTCCTCAAGCCTCCTGCAAAATCAAATGCCCCACCGCCGTGTTCGACGCAGGCACATGGTAAAAGCGGTGCTTGACCACAGGCGCTTTGCCGCCGGCCACATCGGCCATGGCGCCGCGTGCGATGAGCCACATCACCAGCTCGATACCCTCGCTGCCGGCCTCGCGCACGTAGTCGATGTGCGGCACCTTGGCACAAGCGGCCGGGTCGGCAATCATTTGATCGAGCCAGGTGTTGTCCCATTCGCGGTTGATCAGGCCGGCGCGCGGGCCCTGCAATTGGTGGCTCATGCCGCCGGTGCCCCAGATGTGCACATTCAGGTCTTCGTCAAAACTTTCCACCGCACGGCGAATCGCTTGCCCCAGCGCAAAACAACGTGCACCCGACGGCACCGGGTACTGCACCACATTCACATGGAACGGAATCACCGGGCAAGGCCATGCGTCCTTGACCGGGTCGAGCGGGCCGCACATCATACTTAGCGGCACGGTCAAACCGTGGTCTACCGGCATCTTGTTGCAAATTGTCAGGTCAAAGTCGCTCTGAATCACCGAATGTGCAATGTGCGCGGCCAGCTCCGGGTGACCGACAACCTTGGGCACCGGACGCGGGCCCCAGCCTTCATCGGCCACCGGGAACTCGGCCGCCACGCCCAGCGCAAAGGTGGGAATCATGTCCAGACTGAAGGCAGTGGCGTGGTCGTTGTAGACCAGAAAGATTACGTCGGGCTTGTTGTCCTTCATCCACTGTTTGGAATATTCGTAGCCGTCAAAGACGTTTTTCCAATAGGGCTCGGCAGTTTTTCCCTGGTCCAGCGCAATGCCGATGGCCGGCACGTGAGAGGTGTAAACCGATGCGGTGATGTGTGCCATGTTCAGGCCTTTGATTTCTGGGCAGCTGAGCCCTGGGGTTGATGTTGTGGCTGGGCGTTGCCTTCCTCGCTAAGGTAGC
This sequence comes from Rhodoferax sp., assembly GCF_011391645.1. Lineage (GTDB taxonomy): Bacteria > Pseudomonadota > Gammaproteobacteria > Burkholderiales > Burkholderiaceae_C > Rhodoferax. The sequence goes on from NZ_JAABQC010000087.1 coordinate 8,648, forward strand.
GGTTGCCTTCAATGCTGCGGCCTCCGCTGAGCATCATGGCGCGGTATTCCACCTCGGTCATGCCGGTCATGCTGCCCGCCATTTGCTGGTAGTTCAGGCCATCGGTGGCACCGATGCGCGCCAAAAAGTAGATGTTGCCACCCAGCGCCATGCAGCGGTTCAGGTCGCGGTCGATTACCGCCTGTTTCTGCTCTTCGGTCATCGGCCATTCGTCCAGGTAGGCGCGCTGATCGGCCTTGAAACGCGCTCGGTTCTCGGGCTTCATCAGCGAGACGCAAAACTGGTTCAGGTGGTAGCCCTTGCGGCTTTGTTCGGCATCAAAAATCAGCGTGCCGGGTACGTCTTTGTAGGGTTTGTCGAGTGCCATGCGTTAGCTCCAGTAAAGTCGGTTGGGGTTGTCCACCAGCAGCTTGTGCTGCAACGCTGCGGTGGGGGCAATGTGCGGAATAAAGTCCACCAGCAGGCCATCGTCGGGCATGTGGTCTTTTAAATTGGGGTGTGGCCAGTCGGTGCCCCAGAGCACGCGGTCCGGAAATTCTTCAACGATGGCCCTGGCAAACCGCACCACGTCGGGGTAGGCGTTTTGCTCGCCGTTAAGGGCTTTCGGCCCGGTCAGGCTCAGGCGCTCGGGGCAGCTCACCTTGCTCCAGACGTTGGCGTGCTCGCGCATGAGCTTCTGAAACAGAGCAAACTGCGGGCCGTCCACGGGCAGCGACACATCGGGCCGGCCCATGTGATCGACCACCACGGTGGTCGGCAAGGTGGTAAAAAAGTCCCACAGCTCGGGCAGGTCCACCGCTTCAAAATAAATCACCACATGCCAGCCCCAGTGCTTGATGCGCGTGGCAATTTCCATCAGCTCGTCCTTGGGCGTGAAGTCCACCAGGCGCTTGACAAAGTTGAATCGCACGCCACGCACTCCCGCGTCGTGCATGGCCTGCAATTCGGCATCGCTTACGCTACGCTTGACCGTGGCCACACCGCGCGCCCTGCCGTTTGAATGCATCAGCGCATCCACCAGCGCCCGGTTGTCGGCCCCGTGGCATGTGGCCTGCACGATCACGTTTTTATCAAAACCCAGGTGATCACGCAGCGCAAACAACTGCGCCTTGGAGGCATCACACGGCGTGTACTTGCGCTCGGGTGCATAGGGAAACTCGGCGCCCGGGCCGAACACATGGCAATGCGCATCGACCGCGCCGGCGGGCAGTTTGAAAATGGGCCTGGCTGGTCCGGCGTACCAGTCCAGCCAGCCTGGGGTTTTGGTGAAGTCACCTGTGGTGGCCTGGTTCATTGTTCAATCCTCGGTTTGACATGCGCGAGCATGCGGTCGGACTCCACGCGCCAGTCGGCGCTGCGGGCAAATTCTGGCGTGCCTTTGGTGCCAAACACAGCGCCATCGGTGAGATCGGCCACCCAGGCCTGGCGCTCGGCAGTGCCGCTTGCCGACCAAGGGGTCAGGCCGGCATCACGCACCGTTTCGGCCACTTCACGCACTTCCTCGCTGCGACGGCGGCCATGCTCGATGACACGCTGGAAGAAATAGGCGGCCTGTTTTTCCCAGTCGATGCCAGGGAAAGTCTCGTAAAGGGAGGCCACCACCGCGTCTTCCACGCCGTAGTGGCGGGCCACGGTGAAACTCTCGATGACCATGGCCTCCAGACCCTTGATCATGACGCTGCGGCACATTTTGGTGGCACTGGCCACGCCCAGTGTGTCGCTGGCCACCTTGCTGGCGAAACCCAGGGCATTGAGCCATGGCGACAGTTCAGCGGCATGCGCGCCTCCGAGCAACAGCGGCACCTTGATGCGGTACGGCGGGATGCTGGTCATGACGGCGCCTTCCACATAACAGCCACCGGCTGCGTCAATCAAGGCGGCCGCGCGCTGCTTGGCGCCGGGAGACGCCGAGTTGAAGTCAAGTAAGAAGCTGCCTGGCCGGACTGAGTCGGCGCAGGCCTCGGCCACCCGCACGGTCTGGCTGGCCGTGACCGCGCTGATGATCAGGTCAGCGCCCGCCGCCAGTTCCGCACTGGCGCCAAGCAAAGCCACGCCATGCTGTGCGGCATGGTCTTGCAGGGGCGCGGCGGTGGCAGCGTTGTCCAGCTTGAGGTCATAGGCGCTGACGGTGATGCCCTGGGCGCGCAGGTCTTCCGCCAGGATGCGGCCCACTTCGCCATAGCCGACTAGGCCGATGCGCCATTGTTTGGGGTCTGTTTGCATATTTCTTATTCAGTTGAGGACAGAGCAAAGTTCACTCCGTGTAACTCTTGGTCTGTCCCGCAAAGTCTCAGTCTATGTATTTCAGGCCGGCCTTTTCCAGGCCTTCACGCATCTTGTAGTAGTCCAGCCCGAGCACCCCCGAGGCAAAGATGGCGCGCTTGGCGCCTTCGTTGGCCTCGCGCGCCTCAGCCGCATCCGCCACCTGTAGCGCCAGGGCGGCGGGCACCACCACCACACCGTCGATGTCGGCAATCACCACATCGCCGGGGTTGACCAGTGCGCCTGCGCACACCACGGGCACATTGACCGAGCCCAGCGTGGCCTTGATGGTGCCTTTGGCATGGATGGCTTTGCTGAAAACCGGGAAGTTCATCTCGGTCAGATCTTTCACATCGCGCACGCCGCCGTCAATGACCAGGCCGACGGCACCTCGGGCCATGAACGACGTGGCCAGCAGGTCACCAAAAAAACCGTCGGCGTTGTCGGTGGTGCAGGCGGCCACCACCACGTCACCGGGCAGCAATTGTTCGGCTGCCACATGCAGCATCCAGTTGTCACCGGGTTGCAGCAGCACAGTCACGGCGGTACCGCAAATCTTGGCGCCGTTGTAGATCGGGCGCAGGGTGGGCTTCATGAGCCCGACACGGCCCATGGCCTCGTGGATGGTGGCAACACCAAACTGCGACAGTTTGGCGACCGCCGCCTGATCGGCTCGGGTGATGTTGCGTTTCACGATGCCCAGTTGGTTCATGTTGTTCTCCGGTTCAGGTTGGCGATGGCTGCTGCTTGATATGCCGCACATGCAGCGACAGACCGAGCGCTGCCATGTGGTTGCTGTTGCGGCTCAGGATCGCCTCGGACAGCGGCAGAAACAGCGATTCTTCAAAAGCCGCGTGGGCCTGGTACTGGGCCACCAAGTGCTGGAGGGCAACGGGATCGATCGCCACGGGCTGCCCCTTGGCCATTTTTTTAAGTTGCGGCTCCAGTTTGGCCCACATCGCCTCCACTTGCCGGTGTTCACGCGTCAATCGGTCGGTGATGGACTTGACCTGCGCCAGTTCCTCACCCGGCTCGGCGCTGGCCAGCACGGCCTCAAACAACACCCTTTCCTCTTCTTCATGGTGATTGAAGATGACGTCACGAAAGAAGTTGCGCGTGCTCTCGGCCACCTGACGGGCCCGCTCGGCGGCCTCGGCCAGCGCCGACAGATCTTCCATCGCCGTCAAGTGCCGCAAAATGCCTTCGTGGCAATGCGAAAAGTTGGTGATCGGTGCGTTGGGGATGTTGGACATGGGAAAACTCCTGACTAAGCGACTTGTCGGGCTTTCAGCCGCGCATCTAGGCGCGGGAACACGCGCCGGGCGTTGCCTTCATAAATCTGCTGACGGTCGGCATCGCTCAGTATCTTGCTGGCTTCGATGTAGCGCTTGGTGTCGTCATAGTAGTGACCGGTCTCGGGGTCGATACCGCGCACGGCACCGATCATTTCACTGGCGAACAGCACGTTCTTGACAGGAATCACAGTGTTGAGCAGGTCAATGCCCGGCTGGTGGTAGACGCAGGTGTCAAAGAAGATGTTGTTAAGCAGATGCTCTGACAACAGCGGTTTTTTCAGCTCCTGCGCCAAGCCGCGAAAACGCCCCCAGTGGTAAGGCACAGCGCCGCCGCCATGCGGGATCAAAAATTTGAGCGTCGGGAAATCCTTGAAC
>NZ_JAABQC010000088.1 GCF_011391645.1 Rhodoferax sp.
ACCTCGTTGTCGATTCACGCCGCGATTTGCAGTCTTTCTTGCTGCGCCGCCTGGTGCGCTAAGGACTTTAAATTTAAGGAAACTCTGCAAAAGTCCCCCAGTTTTTGTTAAAGAAAACATGCCAGAGCCCCTGCTGAATATGACTCGACTGATTTAAAATACGTAGCATGAAATCTAGCAATCCTCAGGCTTCTCTTGGTCTTTCCTTGTCTGTGCGCAAGACCCGCAAAGCGACCTTTCTGGAGCAAATGGACCGCGTCGTTCCTTGGTCGCGTTTGGTTGACCTGATCGCGCCGCACTACCCGGCAGGTCGCACCGGGCGTCCCCCTTTTGAACTTGAGACGATGCTGCGCACCCACTTTCTGCAGCAATGGTTCAACCTGTCCGACCCGGCCATGGAAGAAGCCTTCTTCGACACACCGTTGTACCGTGAGTTTGTCGGTCTGGCTGACAACGTCCGTCTTCCAGATGAGACCACCATCCTGCGGTTCCGTCACCGGCTGGAGAAGCACGGCCTGGCTACCCAGATGCTGGCTGAGATCAATACCATTCTGCTTGAGCGCGGCCTGATGCTCAAAGAGGGCAGCGCCGTTGATGCCACCCTGATCGCTGCACCGAGTTCGACCAAAAACAAGGACAAGGCCCGTGACCCCGAGATGCATTCCAGTCAGAAGGGTAACCAGTGGTACTTTGGCATGAAGGCGCATATCGGAGTCGATGCGGATTCCGGCCTGGTGCACACGGTACGCTGCACCAGCGGCAATGAGCACGACATCACCCAGGCGCACCGGCTGCTGCACGGTCATGAAAAGTCCGTATGGGCCGATGCCGGGTATCAGGGTGTCGAGAAGCGACCAGGTGCTGATCCTGCGGTGACTTGGTATGTGGCCATGCGCCCAGGCAAACGCAAAGCCCTCAAGCAAGCCGGCGAGATGGGCGAACTGTTGGACAAGGCCGAGAAGTTCAAGGCCGGTATTCGCGCCAAGGTGGAGCATCCGTTTCGGGTGATCAAGCGCCAGTTTGGCTACATGAAGACCCGCTACCGGGGACTCAAGAAGAATGCGGCGCAGATCGCCACCTTGTTTGCGTTGTCCAATTTGTGGATGGCTCGGCATAATTTGATGGGAGCGCAGGCATGAGTGCGCCCAAAGTGGGCCAGCAAGGCCAGAAGGGGGTTCAAAAGGCCCAGAAAGCCCCGAGAAGCGGGGGTCAAATGACCCAGGCTGGCGTTCGTGACCAGGCTGGCAGCGGAAATGAGCGCGGTACCACATCATTTTTTAGTTATTCAGACTGTCCCTAGTTATTCAGACTGTCCCTAGCAAATAGTTCGGCCATCCTATCTTTTTGTTTATAGGTTTCGTCATCATTCAAGCCTTCACTCTTTATAAGAGCCTTTAACACTTCTTCTCTTTGCTTATGCACTTCTGGTGAAATTCTTACACCATGCATAGCAGGAGTTAGGTTTTCATTAGTTGGCACTTCCAGGAGGGAAGACACAATACGATTTATTTCTTCTGGCTGAACACTAAACCATTCTCTACCAGTTCCAACAATTTTACTTTTGAAAAAACCTTTGATTAACCCTTCAATTCTTTTTGCTTCATCTATGGGACATTCATAAGACTTGTAGAAATAATAATTTGGATTGTGTGTCTTATAAGAAGCAAGCCGTTTTTCCAAACTTTGTTCAGTAATGCCAATCTTTGTACTCAATCCATCAACAAGAATGTAAATGTGGCCATTCATAGGGCTTTCCTAGAATTTGTTGCAATGCCTTAATTCTATGATAAATAAAATAAAATGTCTCTTATTCCTAAAAATGCGCCACTGTTCCACAGAAAAGTTCAATAAAAAAGCCCACCTGATTTCTCAAGTAGGCTAGATTTTTAAGGGTGAGTGTGGAGTGGGGGTAGATCGGTAGGGTTAGGGGTTAGCCTGGTTGAAGGGGGAGATTGGAGATGGGCTGAAAGGGTTAGGGTTTAGCCCTTGGAGTTTTTCAACAAGTTTTTAGAGGAGCTTGGAGCAAGTCCGGCTTTCAATGGGTGATCAGACCACCACTTTATTCAATCTTGGCCTTTTTGCGCAGGTCTTCCTGGTACTGGGTCAGCTTTTGCTGCTGCAATTGCTGCGCCACCTGAGGCTTGACATCTTCGAGCGCGGGCAACTGGGCATCGCGCACGTCGTCCAGGCGAATGATGTGGTAGCCAAACTGGGACTTGACCGGGGTCTCAGTCAACTGGCCCTTGGTCATTGCGGTCAATGCTGTGGCAAATTCGGCCACATAATTGCCGGCAGGCGCCCAATCGAGGTCGCCACCCTTGGCGCCAGAACCCGGGTCTTTGCTTGATTTTTTGGCAATTTCTTCAAACTTGCCACCCTTTTTGAGCTGGGCAATGATGGCCTTGGCTTCTGCCTCTTTTTCAACCAGGATGTGGCTGGCGCGGTACTCTTTGCCACCGTTGGCGGCCTTGAACTTGTCGTACTCGGCCTGGATGTCGGCATCGGTCACCGGGTTGGTTTTTTGGTAGTTGGCAAACAGTTCGCGGATCAGGATGGTCTGGCGTGCCAGTTCCATCTGGTTCCTGAAGTCAACCGAAGTGTCCAGACCCATCTTTTGGGCTTCCTGCATGAAGATTTCGCGGGTGATCACTTCGTCCTTGATTTGCTGTTGCATTTCTGGTGTCACCGGGCGGCCAGACCGCTCGACCTGCTGCTTCAGTGCCTCGACGCGCGTCAGGGGGACGGCCTTGCCATTGACGATGGCCACATTTTGAGCCAGTGCCGAAAATGACAAGCTGCCTAAAAGGGCAGCAATGGCGAGGCTGGATACCAGTTGGTGTTTCATTCAAGTTTCCTGAGATTAAATAAATAGAAAAGGCTGAGGTTTCCGCCGCCAGTCCTCAGGACTGGGGTGTTTTGGCTTCAATGGCGAGCGCGTGCAAGCCTTGGTCCATGAAATCTTGGAGCGCATCATACACAAGTCGATGCCTTGCCACGGCAGACTTGCCGGCAAATACCTGCGCCGTGATGCGCACCCTGAAATGGGTGCCAAATCCGGTGTCGTTGGCACCGGCATGGCCACGGTGTTGGTGGCTTTCGTCGATCACCTCGAGCGCCAGGGGGTCAAGTTTTTCCTGCAGGCGCTCCTGCAACTGATGTGCGGTGGGGGCAAAACTCATGGGGTTGATTTTTTGGTGTCGTCGTCCGCCAGATAGCGGGAAATATAAAAACCCTGGCCAACAATAAAGACCAGCGGGAAGGCGTAGCCCCAAAGCTTGAAGTTGACCCAGGCTTCAGTGCTGTAGTAGGCGGCGACATAGGCGTTGAGAATCGCCATGAAGGCGCTGTAGGCGATCCACATGATGTTCAGGCGCATCCATACCGGCTCGGGCAGCGTGAGTTGGCTGCCCAGCAGCAGTTTGAGAAAATTCTTTTTGTAAATCCAGACCGCCACCGCCAGCGCAATTGCCATGGCGGCATAGAGCACGGTGGGTTTCCACTTGATGAAGCGGTCATCGTGAAGCACCAGAGTGAGCGTGCCAAAAACCAGGATCAGCGCCAGTGTGATCTTGTGCATGGCCTGCAATTTGCGGTCAATGCCGTAGATCAGGGCCATTTGCAGCACGGTCGCCACCATCAGCACGCCGGTGCCGATGTAGATGTCGTACATCTTGTACGCACCGAAGAACAGCAGGATGGGAAAAAAGTCGATCAGTATTTTCATGTAGGGGTGAAGTTTAACGAAGCCGAGTTCATGCAGTAGCGCAGGCCGGTGGGGGCCGGGCCGTCGTCAAAAACGTGGCCCAGGTGGGCGCCGCACTGGGCGCACACCGTTTCCACCCGTTTCATGCCCAGGCTGTTGTCGGTGATCTCGGTGATGGCATCCGGGATGGCCAGCGAAAAACTCGGCCAGCCGCAGTGCGCGTTGAACTTGGTGCTGGCGTCAAACAGCTTGGCATCACAACAGATGCAGTGGTAGCTGCCGTCGGCCTGAAGAGCCTCGTACTTGCCGCTGAAGGGTCGCTCGGTGGCGGCATGGCGCGTGACTTGGTAGGCCACGGCTTCGGCGCCTTTGGCTTGCAAAATGGCTTTCCACTCGGCGTCTGTTTTTTGAACGGGGAAGGTCATGGTTTTGCGTCTTTCAAAGGGCTATGAACTGCAACTGATCTCTATATGGCTGGCCCAGTCGGGCGGCAGGCCGGCATAGGATTCGAACGCGGGGTGTTCGTCAAACGGCTGCTCCAGCAAGTTCAGCAAATTGGCGACCATCAAGAAATCCTTGCCTTTGGCGGCCTTGATGGCCAGCTCGCCGAGGTAGTTGCGCAGCACGTACTTGGGGTTGGTTTTGAGCATCAATGCCGCCGCCTGTTGCGGATCAACACCAGCGAGGCGCGCGCCATAGCGCAACTGCCACACATCCCAGGCGGCAACGTCAAGAAACAGGTCGCGCACCGGCGCAAACTGCTGGCTGGCAACGGCCTGGCTCAGACGGCGCCAGAACAGGCTGTAGTCAACCCGGTCTTGCGCCAGCAAGGCCAGCAGGTCGTGGAGCAGAGTTCGGTCATCAGCGTCTTCGTTCTCCTCAGGCAAACCCAGTTTGGCGCGCATCAATTGCAGCCAGCTGCGCTCGAACACCGGTTTGAAGCTGTCCAGCGCCCGCAGGGCCAGGGCCTGGTCTTCGATCAAGGGCATCAGCGCCTGCGCCAGCGCATACAGGTTCCAGTGGGCGATGTCGGGCTGGCGGCCAAAAGCATAGCGGCCACCGCGGTCGGTGTGGTTGCAGATATGGCCCGGGTCATAGGCATCGAGAAACTGAAACGGCCCGTAGTCGATGGTCAGGCCCAAAATGCTCATGTTGTCGGTGTTCATGACCCCGTGGCAAAAGCCCACCGCCTGCCAGTGCGCCACCATCACCGCGGTGCGCTCGGTCACCTGCAGCAGCAAATTGGCATAGGGGTTGGCGCCAAGCGTGGCTGCGGTCTGGCAGTCAGGGTAATAACGCGCCAGCACATAGTCGGCCAACGTTTTGAGTTGTGGCAACTGGTTGCGCGCGGCAAAGTGTTCAAAATGGCCAAAACGGATAAAGCTGGGGGCCACGCGTGTCACCACGGCTGCGGTTTCCAGCGATTCGCGCGCCACTTCTTCGTCTGAGCCCACCACGCACAGGGCGCGGGTGGTCGGAATGCCCAAAGCGTGCATGGCTTCACTGCACAAAAACTCGCGAATGCTGCTGCGCAACACGGCTCGGCCATCTCCCATGCGCGAGTAGGGTGTGAGGCCGGAGCCCTTGAGTTGAACCTCAAGACCATTGGCCTCGCCCAGCAGACAGGCGCGGCCGTCGCCGAGCTGTCCGGCCCATTGGCCAAACTGGTGGCCGCTGTAGACGCTGGCCAGTGGTTGGGTACCGCTGATGGGCTGGTTGCCTGCCAGCGCCTCCAGCAGTGCATCGCCAGCCAGTTGGCCAGGCGCCAAGCCCAGCAGCTCAGCAACAGCCTCCGAGCGGCCTACCCAGTAGGGCGCTGGCAGGGCCTGCGGGGCCAGCGCGGTAAAAAAATCGGCACCCAGGCGGTGGAAGTGGTTGTTCCAGACCAGGCCAGTGTGGCTGATTTGGAAAGGCTGGCTCAATGAATTCATGGGCGAATTGTGTCTTGCGGCACTCAAACCCAATGTTTGCAGGGGCATCCGGTGCATTTATCCCGTAACATCCTGAAACTTTGCCATTGTCGGCCGGAACCTCCACAACCAATGTTGCCACATCGTTTCTTGCCGCAGTCGCTCAAAACCCGCGTCACGCTGATGACGCTGGCCATTGTGGTGGTCAGCTTTTTGGTGTTGGCTTTTTACAGCAAAAGCTTGTTGCGTGAAGAATTGCTGCTTTACACCGGCCAGCAACAGCGTTCAGCCCTGAGCTTGTTCGCTGCTGAGGTCAATTATGGTTTGCAAGACCGGCTGGATACTCTGGATGCGACGGCGTCAAGGCTGACGCCAAAACTGCTGGAAGACCCGGCATCGGCCACCGCCTTTTTGCTTGACCAGCCGTTTTTGGCCAGACAGTTCAATGCCGGTGTGATGGTTTGGGATCAGCAGGGCGCGCTGCAAACCGAAGCGCCGTATGTGTCAGACGGCTCGATGGCCGGGGCGCTTGACGCGCAAGCGCTCGCCGGAGTGCTTCAGGGCGGCCAGCCCGTTATTGGACGCATTCACACCGTTGACAACGGTAAAAAGCCAAGGTTTGCCATGGCGGTGCCCATTCGTGATCCGCAGGGCGTTGTGGTCGGGGCACTAGGGGGAGTGATTCGGCTGGATCAAGCCAATTTTCTAAGCCAGTTGACATCCCACACTTACGGAAAGACAGGCAATTTTTTTTTGGTGGACGCAAGCCAGAGACTGATTTTTGCCACGTCGGACGCCATGCGCTTGTTTGAGGTTTTGCCGGTTTCTGGTGTGAGTCCGTCAATTGACCGTTTTGTGCAGGGCTTTGAGGGCACGACTCAGGTCGCTGGTCCGACAGGTGAGGATGTGCTGGTCAGTGTTCAACAAATCCCGCTGGCGCGTTGGTATGCGTCTGTCACGCTCACGCCTGCGGAAACTTTTGCCCTGATTGATAACGTCAAGCTGCGCGCAAGACTGGCCGCACTGGTGCTGGCACTGATTTGCGTGAGCCTGATCTGGCTGATGCTGCGCCGCCAGTTGGCCCCCATGACGGCGGCTGTCACAACACTGGACGGCTTTGTGCGCCAAAACCAGGCGCCCCAAGCTTTGCCGGTGGTGTTGGATGACGAGGTGGGCCAACTGGTGGGAGGCTTCAACAGATTGCTTGACACCTTGGCGCAGCAGCAGCATGCGCTGCTGCAAAAGAAGTTGTTCCTTCAGGCAGTGCTGAATTCAGTAACTGCGGAAATCGCCGTGCTCAGCCACGAGGGCGTGATTCTGGAAGTGAATGAAGTCTGGCAGCGCCAGGAGGCGGGGCGCGCCAGGGTCGCCGGGCAGAATGATCCGGGCTCGGAGGTCGGGACCAATTTTCTGCAGGCTTGCGCAGGCATTGAGGCTGCCCAGGTGCCTGGCGAGGGCATGACGGCGCAGGACGGCATTCGGGCTGTTCTGAATGGTCAGCTGCCGCGCTTTTATCTGGAGTACGCCCGCCATTCACCGTCGCAGAAGTGTTGGTACAGCATGAGCGTCACGCCATTGTCGGGCGCGGCGCGGCAGGGCGCTGTGGTGTCGCTGGACGACATCACCTCGCGCATTCAAATGGAAAATCAGGTGCGCGAGCTGGCCTTCTATGATCCGCTCACCCGTTTGCCCAATCGCCGCCTGGCACTGGAGCGGCTGTCGCAGCAATTGGCGCGCGCGCGCCGCGACAAAGCCAGTCTGGCGCTGCTGTATGTTGACCTTGACAAGTTCAAGCCGATCAATGACGAACTTGGGCACGAGGTGGGTGACTGGTTGCTGCAGGCCGTGGCCCAGCGCATTCTGGGTTGTCTGCGCGCGTCTGATACCGCCGCGCGCATGGGCGGGGACGAGTTTGTGGTCTTGCTGCCCGATCAGCAAAGCAGTGAGACCGCCGTGGCTGTGGCCGAGAAAATCTGTCAGGCGCTGGCACAGGAGTTTGTGACAGAGCAGGGCATCGTATTGAGCATTTCATCGAGCATTGGCGTGGCCTTGTACCCGGACCACGGCAACACCGAGAAAGATATGCTGCGCCTGGGTGACGAGGCCATGTACCAGGCCAAGAAAAGTAGCCGAAATGCCGTCTTCCTGTGTTTGCCGGCAGCAGCGCAGTCCGGCCCCGGAACGGGTGCCGAGGCTCTAAGGTCTTACGTCCACCTGCGCTGGAAGGCTGCATTCAACAGCGGCCATGCGGTAATTGACCGGCAACATGAAAACCTGTTCCTGCTGGCCAACAACTTGCTCGACAAGGCAGCTTTGCGGCACCAGCAACCGCAGGCTTTTGAGACTGCCTATGAAGCGCTGGTTGACCACATAGTGACGCATTTTGAACACGAAGAAGCCATCTTGCGCGATTTGGGGTATGTTGATTTGGCGCAACATGCGCAGCAGCATCAGCTGCTGCTGACACGGGCCACGACACTGCACCGGCAGTTTCAGCAAGCGCCTGAGAAACCCGGTGCCGAGGCTGCCTTGACCAAATTCCTGGTGACTGAGCTGGTGGCAGGCCACATGCTGCATGCGGATCGTGATTTTTTTGCCTTGTTTGCCCGGTCTTGATCAAGGCATTTTTGGCAGTACGATGCCATTTTTAAGAACTCAAGATGGAGACACCCATGCTGGGATTAATGCAGAGCCAACAGTTGTCGATTTCGTCATTGATCGAATTTGCCGCGCGCCATCATGGCGAGGGCCAGATCGTGTCGCGCCGGGTTGAAGGCGACCTCCACCGCTACAGCTACAAGGAAGCGGCGCAGCGCTCGCGCCAACTGGCGGGTGTGATGGATGCCTTTGACGTGAAGCAGGGCGAACGCGTGGCCTCCATCGCCTGGAACGGTTACCGCCACCTGGAGATGTACTTTGGCGTGAGCGGCTCCGGGCGGGTGCTGCACACCATCAACCCGCGCATGCACCCGGAGCAGATCGCCTGGGTGATGGGCCACGCGCAGGACCAGATGGTCTGCTTTGACTTGACGTTTTTACCCATTGTCAAGGCCATTCATGGCAAATGCCCCGGCGTGAAATGCTGGGTTGCGCTGTGCGATGCCGACCAGCTGCCGCTTGATTCCGGCATTGCCAATTTGCTGAGCTACGAGGCCCTGCTGGCGGCCCAGTCCGGCGCCTATAGTTGGCCCGATCTGGACGAAAACACCGCATCCTCGATGTGCTACACCAGCGGCACCACGGGCAACCCGAAGGCTGCCTTGTACAGCCACCGCTCAACCGTGCTGCACGCGTATGCGGCGGCGCTGCCCGATGTGATGGGCATATCGGCGCGAGATGCCATCCTGCCGGTGGTGCCGATGTTTCACGTCAACGCCTGGGGTATTCCGTATTCTGCTGCGCTCACAGGTGCCAAGCTGGTGTTTCCCGGGCCGGGCATGGACGGCAAGTCGATCTACGAGTTGATCGAACAGGAGCGGGTCACCTTTGCCGCCGGCGTGCCCACCATCTGGCAAATGCTGCTGGGTCACATGGAGCCCAACGGGCTCAGGTTTTCCACCCTCAAACGCACGGTCATTGGTGGCTCGGCCTGCCCGCCGGCCATGATCACCGCCTTTAACGACAAATATGGCATTGAAGTGCTGCACGCCTGGGGCATGACCGAGATGAGCCCGTTGGGCACGGTGTGCACGCTCAAGAACAAGCACCTCACGATGTCTGATGAGGACAAGATGAAGGTGCGCCTGAAACAGGGCCGTGCGATTTTCGGGGTTGACATGAAAATTGTCGATGCCGGGGGCCGTGAATTGCCGTGGGACGGCAAGACCTTTGGCGACCTGCTGGTCAAGGGCCCGTGGGTGCTGCGCGAGTACTTTCAAGGGGTGGGCGATGCCGCTCCGGTGCGTCCGCTCATTGACGGCTGGTTCCCCACCGGCGACGTGGCCACCATCGACGCCGATGGCTACATGCAGATCACCGACCGCAGCAAGGACGTGATCAAGTCGGGCGGCGAGTGGATCAGCTCCATTGACATCGAAAACATTGCCGTGGCGCACCCGGCCATTGCCATGGCTGCCTGCATCGGCATGGCGCACCCCAAGTGGGACGAGCGCCCGATTGTGGTGGTGGTGAAGAAGCCGGGCACCGAGGTCACGCGTGAAGAAGTGCTGGCTTTTTACGAGGGCAGGGCGGCCAGGTGGCAAATTCCCGATGACGTGGTGTTTCTTGACACCATTCCTCTGGGTGCCACCGGCAAGATGCAAAAAAGCAAGCTGCGCGAGGTGCTCAAGGACTACCAGTTGCCCGATTTGCGCTGACAAAACTCGCATTCGTTGCGAGCCCCGGATTCTGCATGGCATTCTTCACGCTCTCTCTGCTCAACGGCCTCAGCTACGGGCTGCTGCTGTTCATGCTGAGCTCGGGTTTGACGCTGATCTTCAGCATGATGGGCGTGCTCAATTTCGCCCACGCCTCGTTTTACATGCTGGGCGCCTACTTTGGCTATCAAGTGACCGAGTGGCTGGGCTTTTGGCCGGCACTGGTGCTGGCGCCCCTGATTGTGGGTGCTTTGGGTGCCCTGTTCGAGCGCTTTGCGCTGCGCCGGGTGCACAGGTTTGGTCATGTGCCCGAGTTGCTGATCACCTTTGGCATGAGTTACCTCATTCTGGAGCTGGTTCAGCTGGTTTGGGGCCGCAGTTCAGTGGATTACCGCGTGCCCGTGGCACTGGACGGCCCGCTGCTGACGCTATTTGGCACCCAGTTCCCGCTCTACCGCGCCTTCATGATGGGCGTGGCCCTGCTGATGCTGGCCGCCTTGTGGTTGTTGCTGAAACGCAGCCGCGTCGGGCTGGTGATCCAAGCCGCGTTGACGCACCCCGGGATGGTCGAGGCGCTGGGGCACAACGTGCCGCGTGTGTTCATGTGGGTGTTTGGGGGTGGTTGCGCGCTGGCCGGTCTGGCAGGCGTGCTGGGCGGCAATGCCTTTGTCACCGAGCCCGGCATGGCCATGGCCGTGGGCGGCATCATTTTTGTGGTGGTGGTGGTGGGTGGCATCGGTTCGCTGGGCGGCGCCTTTCTGGCATCGCTGCTGATTGGCCTGATGCAGACCTTTGCCGTGGGTCTGGATGTGTCGGTGCTGTCGCTGCTGCAGGGCAACGGTGTGCTGCTGACCGAGCACACACCGGGTTATGCGCTGTGGCAGCTCAAAATCAGCCAGCTGGCGCCGATCCTGCCCTATTTGCTGCTGGTGCTGATACTGATTTTCCGGCCCAGGGGTTTGCTGGGCGCGCGGGGCGACTGATGCGACGCAACCTGGTGTGGATCTTTTACGCGCTGTTGCTGGCGTTGGCGCCACTGGTTTTCAGCAGCAACCTGGGCCAGGCACTGTTGAGCCAGATGGGCATCGCCATCATTGTCTGCCTGAGTTACAACATGCTGCTGGGGCAGGGCGGCATGCTGAGCTTTGGCCATGCGGTGTACTCGGGCATGGGTGCGTTTTTGGCCATTCATACCCTGAACCTGGTCACGGGCGGAGTGACCCTGCCGGTGAGCCTGATTCCGCTGGCAGGCGGTTTTGCCAGCCTGCTGTTGGCCGGCGTGCTGGGCTGGGTGACCACCAAAAAAGCCGCCACGCCGTTTGCCATGATCACGCTTGGCATGGGGGAACTGGTGTGGGCCATGGCGCTGATGTTCCCCGGGTTTTTTGGCGGCGAGGCCGGCGTGTCGGGCAACCGGGTGGCCGGCAACCCCGTTCTGGGCATCACCTTTGGGCCGCAAATCGAACTGTATTACCTGATTGCCCTTTACACCTTTGTCTGCACCGCGCTGATGTATGCCTTCACCCGCACCCCGCTCGGGCGCATGCTGAACGCTGTGCGCGACAACCCTGAGCGCGTCGCCTTCGTGGGCTACAACCCGCAGATGGTGCGTTACCTGGCGTTTGCCATCGCCGCGTTCTTTGCCGGAATCTCGGGTGGTCTGGCGGCGCTTAATTTTGAGATTGTCACTTCCGAGGTGGTCAGCGGCTACCGTTCAGGTGCCTACCTTTTGTTCACCTTTCTGGGTGGCACCACTTTCTTTTTTGGCCCCATTATTGGCGCCATTTTGATGGTGCTGGCATTTGTGCTGCTGTCCCAGTTCACCCAGGCCTGGCTGCTGTATCTGGGACTGGTCTTTATTGTCATGGTGATGCTTGCGCCGGGCGGCGTGGCCTCGCTTGTCATGCTGCACCTGCGGCTGCTTCGGTCTGGCCACTGGCGCCGATTGTGGCCGGGCTACCTGCTTCTGGTTGGTGCTGGTGTGCTGGCCCTGGCGGGCGCTGCTGTGCTGCTGGAGATGATTTACCACCTGCCGCAAAGCGCGGCGCTTGGGCCCAAACTGCGTTTCCTGGGGGTCACCTTGGACACCCACGGGTTAGGCAGTTGGGCGGGTGCCAGCGTTGTCACGCTGGCCGGCCTGGGCTGGTTTGAGTGGCGCCGCCGCCGGTTTGTGCCGATCCTGGTAGAAATTCAGCAGGAGCAACTGGAAAATGTGCAAAAAATCAAACACCAGGATCCGGCATGAGGCCAGCCTCGCCA
>NZ_JAABQC010000089.1 GCF_011391645.1 Rhodoferax sp.
GGCTCGAATCAGAGCCAGGTCGGCATGCGGCATCACCACCAACTCAGCGTCACAGTCACACAACGGCCCGATCTGCGCCAGTTCCAGCACCGTGCCCGCGCCCACCAGCACCTCATCGGGCAGCGCCTGGCGCAGCGCGGCGATGCTGGTGAACGGATCGGGCGAATTGAGCGGAACCTCGATCAGGCGAAAGCCCGCCTCCACCAGGCTGACCCCGATGTCGACGGCCTCCTGCGGCCTGATACCGCGCAGGATTGCAACCAATGGCAACGCCGATTGCGCTGCGGCAAAGCGCTCGGTCAGTTTGACATGGTGAGTCATTCGTCCTCCGGTAAAAATCAATTGGCTGGCAGGAGCACACCCGCAGCCACGGCAAAATTCCACAGACCAAGCGCAGCGGTGTTGCCGAAAACGGCGGCAAGGGGCTGGCCGAGGAAGCGCAATGCTTCAGCATAGCGCGCACACAGCGCCGGCTCGCCAATCATCACCAACGGAACGGCCTCCTGCTCCCGGGCACGCGCCAGACCTGACACCAGCTCGCTGCCAATCAGCAGCCCCGACAGGTAGTCGGCCAGCGCATCGTGCGGTAAACGTCCTGTCAGCCCCAGAGTCCGGGTGGCGAAAAGCTGGTGCGAGACGTCGCCCGCCCGGCTGTGCCGCGCCTCGCTGAGGCCGAGTTCAAAAGCCTCGGGATTCGGCTCGCGCAGGGCGCTTCTGTCCTCGGGCAACAAGCGCCCCAGAATCGAATGCTGGCACAGCACAGCGAACAGTTCGCCGGTCATGTAGGTCGCAAAGCGCAGTATCTTGCCCTCTTGCACCTGCACCCATTTTGAGTGCGTCCCCGGCAGCACCATGCAGCAGCGCGCGGCCCATGGCCGGTTTTCAGACAGGGCGCCGGCGATCTGGATTTCCTCGCCGCGCATCACATCGGGGAGCATCCCGGGTTCGTCGAACAGGACGCCGGGCGCGATGACGATCTCCGGACCGAGTCCGCTTGGCACCCGAACCGGGTGTTGCGCCAGCGCCCGGATGTCTGCAGGGCAGCGCACATACGGCGCCTCACGCCAGCCCTGCGCGCTGCCGACCATGCCACCCGCCACCACCGGCAGCGTCGGCCACTGCCGTACCCAGTCGCCGGCCAATTCGGCAAAAGCCTGCTCAAAACCGGGCACACCGGCTGCGGGCAGGTGCTGGATACCGTGACCCGATTGCCGGGAGTCGACGATCCTGGCGTCCTGCATCAAAAAAGCACGCAAGCTGGAGGTGCCCCAGTCGAGGGCCAGCAGGTGGGCAGAGGTGTCGCTCGTCATGCCGTCGTCAACCCAAGTTCAAGAATCAGCCTCACCATTCGGCCACCGCGCCGTCGGCATGGCGCCAGACCGGGTTGCGCCAGTCGGTGGCGGCTCGGCTGCGTTCCAGCACCAGCTCTTCGTTGATTTCCACCCCCAGCCCCGGTTTGGTCGGCGGCAGCATATAGCCGTCGTGAAACTGAAAGTCCTCCTTGTTGAGCACATAGTCCAGCAGTTCGGCGCCCTGGTTGTAATGGATGCCCATGCTTTGCTCCTGAAAGACGGCATTGCGCGCCACAAAGTCCACATGCAGGCAGGACGCCAGCGCCAGCGGCCCCAGCGGGCAATGCGGCGCAAAGCCGACATCGAAGGCTTCAGCCATCGCGGCGATTTTGTGGCACTCGGTGATGCCGCCGGCGTGCGACAGGTCGGGCTGCACGATCGAAATCCCGCCATTGACCAACACCCGTTTGAAATCAAAGCGCGAAAACATGCGCTCACCGGCGGCAATGGGAATATGCGTCATCGCGGCCAACCGCGGATAGTATTCGGCCTGCTCGGCCAGCACCGGCTCTTCGATGAAGAGCGGCCGGTAGGGCTCAAGCTCCTTGATGAGCACGCGCGCCATCGGCGCGGCAACGCGACCGTGGAAATCGAGCCCGAATTCGATGGCATTGCCGAATTCGGCGCGAATTTCGGCCACCACCGCCACCGCCGCATCGACGGTGCGGCTGTTGTCGATCAAACCCATTTCCTCGCAACCGTTGAGCTTGAAGGTGTCGAAACCGATCGCTTGCAGCTTGCGAATATTGGCGATCACATCGGCCGGTCGGTCACCGCCAACCCAGCTGTACATCTTCATGCGGTCGCGCACCAGGCCGCCGAGCAGCGCATAGACCGGTGCGCCGAGAACCTTCCCCTTGATGTCCCACAAGGCCTGGTCGATGCCGGCAATGGCGCTCATCAGGATTGGGCCGCCACGGTAGAAGCCGCCGCGGTACAGCGTCTGCCAAATGTCGTTGATGCGCGACGGGTCGCGGCCGATCACGTACTCCGACAGTTCATCAACGGCTGCCTGCACCGTCCTGGCCCGACCCTCGATGACCGGCTCGCCCCAACCGCTGACGCCTTCGTCCGTTTCGATCTTCAGGAACATCCAGCGCGGTGCCAGACGGTAAGTGCTCAGCTTCGTGATTTTCATGAATCCATCTCCGTATCAGGCGCGCGCGTTCCGACCTTGCCACCGTCCCTGTCCATGCCTGAGAAAGCACGCTGCGCGGTGCGTTCGATCATTTGGCGCGAGACCGCCTCGGCCGCGTCGGGAAGCTTGCGACGGATGGCCTCGAACAATTCGCGGTGTTCCTGAATGGTCAGTGCCATGTGCGCGGTGTCGCTCACGAAAGTCACATCAAAAATGGCACGCTGCAGCGCGCTGACGGCGTCGCTGAGCTGCTGCATGACGACATTGTGCGAAGCGATGAGAACCGCCCGGTGGAATCGGATGTCGGCTTCATGAAATACGTCGATGCGGCTCGGGTTGGCTGCCATTGCGTTGAAGCTGGCCTCAATCTCCACCAGATCCACGGCGGTCGCGCGCTCCGCTGCCCAGCGCGAGATGATCGGCTCGATCAGGCCCCACACCTCGATCAGCGAGCGGATCAACGACGGATGACTGCCCTTTTCCAGCGTCCATTCCAGCACGTCGACATCCAGGTAATTCCAGCGTTCGGCGGGCATCACAAACAGGCCCCGATTGCGTTGCGCATCGATCAGTCGCTTGGTGGCCAGCACCTTGACGACTTCGCGAATCACATTTCTGGACACTCCGAATTGCTCGCACAGATCGGCTTCCGACGGCAGCGCCACACCCGGTGCGTAATCGCCCTGCGTGATGCGCTTGCCAAACAGCTGAGTCAATCGCTCTGTCTTGTTCACCGCAATGTCTCTGGACTGGTTCCTGATAGGGTTTGAACGGGACCGGAATCATCTGGGATTCGGTTCGTATGACAACCTAAAATAATTGTAGTACAACGCAAATTTTGCGTATAGAATTTATTTCATAGCGCGTTATTGCTGCGCTGATCTTTGCTTTTTCGCTTGTACATCAACGAAACGGACATGAACGTTCCCGACACTGCCGCCATGAACCAAGAGTTCACCACTCTGGTCGTCATCGAGCCCTCGAACCCGCTCGCCTGTCCGATAAGCGCATCGCACATCGCCAACGTCAGGTGGACGCCTGCCAGCCACTGACCCTGCAGCCCAATTGAAATCGGAGTTATCGCACATGGCCAAAGTCACTTTGAAAAACGTCGTCAAACGGTACGGATCCGTCACCGTCGTCAAAGATCTGTCGATCGAAATTCAGGACAAGGAATTTGCCGTGCTGGTGGGGTCTTCGGGCTGCGGCAAGTCGACCGCCTTGCGCATGATTGCTGGCCTGGAAACCATCACCTCGGGCGAAATTTACATCGGCGACACGCTGGTCAACGACATGGCCCCCAAGGATCGAGACATCGCCATGGTGTTCCAGAGCTACGCCCTTTATCCGCACATGAACGTGCGCGAAAACATTGGCTTCGGCCTGAAGATTCGCAATTTCTCCACCGCCGAGGTCGACGCCCGGGTGCAGGAGGCCGCTGACATTCTCGGGCTCAACGAACTGCTTGAACGCAAGCCCAAAGAACTCTCCGGCGGCCAGCGCCAGCGCGTGGCAGTGGGCCGTGCCATCGTGCGCAAGCCCAAGGTGTTCTTGTTCGACGAGCCACTGTCCAACCTGGACGCCAAGCTGCGCGTTGCGATGCGTGCCGAAATCAGCAAACTGCACCGCCGCCTGGGTGCCACCATGATCTATGTCACCCACGATCAAGTCGAGGCCATGACCATGGCCGACCGCATCTTCATCATGAACAAGGGGGTGGTGCAGCAAAGCGGCGTGCCAATGGACGTCTATGCCCAGCCGGTCAACCGCTTTGTCGCCGGCTTCATCGGCTCACCGTCGATGAATTTCTTCGACGCCCGTCTGGTCAACGAGGCCGGTCAGTTCATCATTGATGGCGGCAGTTTCCGCGTCGTCATGCCTGAAGCTTTCCACGCCAAACTGGCGGCGCATGCTGGGCAGGAGGTGGTCTTTGGTGTCCGCCCGGAAGACATTTCGCAACATCAGGCGGGTACCGATGCCGGCCACACGATCAGCGCCAAGGCCGAGGTGGTCGAGCTGCTTGGCTCGGAAATCTTCGCGCACCTGAGCTGCGACCCGCATGCCCTGGTCGCGCGTATGGCGGTGCCGAAGCAGCGCATCGAGGTCGGCGAAACAATCCAGATCGATTTCAAGATGGCCAATACCCATGTGTTCGACAAGAACACGTCAGACGCCATCATTTAGGGTAGGTGGTTCTTTGCTCTTTAACTTGGAGGTTTTTATGAAATACAAATTGTCAACAATCGGGGTGGCACTGTCTTCGCTGTGCTTCTGCGCGGGTGCATTGGCGCAAGCGGGTGAAATCCGCGTGCTGGTGGCCAATCACCCTTACGGTGAATTGCTCAAGCTGTCGATTCCACAGTTCGAAAAAAGCACTGGCATCAAGGTCAACGTCGAAAGCTTGCAGGAAAGCCAGCTGACGCAAAAGCTCACCACCGAATTTGCCACCAAATCTTCCACCGTGGACGTCTTCATGACGCGCCCGTTGCAGGAAGGCAAGATGTTCTCGAAAAACGGCTGGTACGAGCCCCTGACGGGCTACGACTTCAGCGATTACCCGAAAAACATCATGAACGCCGCTTCTTTTGGCGGCAAGGCCTACATTGTTCCGCTGGTCACCGAATGGCAGGTGCTGTACTACCGCAAGGACCTGCTGCAGCAGGCGGGGCTGAAAGTGCCGACCAACTTCGATGAACTTGAGGCAGCGGCCAAGAAACTCAATTCCGAAAGTGTTGCCGGCATCGCCTCGCGTGGCAAGGGTGCGGCAGCCGTCACCCAGGTCTCGAGCTACATCTACAACTACGGCGGCCAATATCTCGACAAAGGCACGGCGGTCTTCAACTCGAAACCGGCGATCGACGCGGTGCGCTACTACGGCAAACTGCTCGGCAACTACGGCCCCAAAGGCGTGACATCGATGTCCTGGGAAAACATCATGCCGCTGTTCCAGGCCGGCAAGGTCGCCATGTGGACCGACGCCTCGGTGTTCTACGGCCAGGTCGTCGACCAGTCCAAGACGCAGATCCCGGTGGCCAATTTCGACATTGCCAACTTCCCGGCCGGACCCAAGACCAATTCCCCCTTCATCGTCTCGTCCTGGGGAATTTCCGTGGCCAACCAGTCCAAGAAAAAGGACCTGGCGATGAAGTTCCTGAACTGGGCGTCCAGCAAGGAAATGGCGATCAAGGGCATGATGGGCAACATCACGATGGCGCGTTCATCGGTCTGGGACGACCAGGTGGTGCGCAGCAAGATGAACCCCGGCCTGATCGAGACCCGCGCCTTCGCGGCCAAGAACGGCACGCCGGTTGACCGTCCGTACATGAGCGCCGTGGGTGAAGCGCGCGACCTCATTGGCGAATTGGTGATCGAGTCGATCAACACCAAGGGCACGTCCACCAAGCTCGACCAGTTGGCCCAGGAAAAGGTCAGTCGCGTCAACGATCTCTTGAAAGAAAGCGGCGAATACGGCAAGTAAACACCTTGCCGTGTGAACTGAACCCGGGACGCTCACTCCTGTGAACGTCCCGGGCTGTGCCGAATCCAGATCGCTCACCAGAACTTTTGCGCAGAGGGCCAGCCATGATCAAATTAGGCTTTACCGAACGGAATCTGCGGATCCTGTTTCCGCTTCCGGCCATCCTTTTCATCGGGATGATGATGGTGTTTCCGATTCTCTACACCCTGTACCTGAGCTTTACCAACTGGAATCTCACCTCGGGGGCCGAGCCGTCTTTTGTCGGCTTCGACAGCTACCTGCGCGTTTTCTCCGAGCCACGCTTTCTGCATGCCGTTGGCCGAACCTTTACTTTCACGCTGTCTGCCGTGGCGATCGAGGTCGTGCTCGGCGTTGCCATCGCACTGATTCTGAACCGCGCTTTTGTCGGCAAGGGCTTCGCCAAGCTGCTGCTCTTGCTGCCGCTGGTGGCCACGCCGGTCGCGGTGGGCATCGTCTTCAATCTTTTTTATGACCCGACCATTGGCCTGCTCAACTTCGTCCTCAACGCGCTCGGGCTGCCGCAGGGTCGCTGGATCTCGAACGAAAACACCGTCATTGCGTCGCTGGTCATGGTTGATGTCTGGCAGTGGACGCCCATGATCACCCTGATCGTGCTCGCCGGCCTGGCCGGTCTGCCGGAGGAGCCGGTCGAGGCGGCGCGCGTGGACGGGGCCAGCGAGTGGCAGATTCTGCGTTATGTCACGATCCCGATGGTCATGCCGGTCATTCTGACGGCGATGATCCTGCGCCTGATCGATGCGCTAAAAACCTTCGATATCATCTTCGCAATGACCGGCGGCGGGCCCGGCTACGCGTCGGAGACGCTCAACATCATGGGCTTCAAGTACAGCTTCGAATACTTCCGCATGGGCCAATCGTCGGTCATTCTGGTGGCGCTGTTTGTGGTCGTGCTGCTCTGCAGCCTGGTCATCATGAAACTGCGCGAATCCAGCGAAACCTGAGGAAGCAGCCATGAAAAACAAGGTTGTTCCCACCATTCTGTTCTACCTGATGGTCCTGGTCATTGCGCTGATCGTGCTGTTTCCTTTTCTGTGGATGCTGACCTCGTCGTTCAAGACACAGGTCGACATCATCTCCTGGCCGCCCAAGCTGTTTTTCGAGCCGACACTACAGAATTACCGCAAGGTCTTCGAGGAACAGGACTTCCTGAAATATTTCCTGAACTCGACCATCGTCGGCGCGGCGGCGGTTGGCCTGTCGCTCCTGCTTGGACTGCCAGCGGCCTACTCGATTTCGCGCTACGCACAGAGAAGGCTTGCCGTATTCATCCTGCTGGCGCGCCTGATGCCCGGCATTTCCTTTCTGATGCCCTGGTACATCGTTTTCTCGCGGCTCGGCCTGATGGACAGCTATGTCGCGCTGATACTCTCGCACATGCTGATCGCGTTGCCGATCGTGGTCTGGATCATGGCGACCTATTTCAGCACGATTCCACGCGAGCTTGAAGAATCGGCCATGGTCGACGGTGCCACGCGACCGATCGCGTTTCTGAAGATCATCCTGCCCCTGTCGGGCCCCGGCATCATCACCGCCACAACGCTGTCATTCATCTTTTCCTGGAACAACTTCATGTTCTCGCAGGTGCTCAGCATGGAGCGGACCAAAACCCTGCCGATTGCGGTCTACAACTTCCTGTCTTATGCCGAAGTCGATTGGGGTGGCGTGATGGCTGCTGCCGTGGCCATCATGGCACCAGCGATCGTGCTGACGATGATTTTCCAGAAATACGTGGTCAAGGGTCTGACCATGGGCGCTGTCAAAGGGTAATTCGCCCCCCGGTTCAGTGAGTCGGCGTGCCGACCAGGCGTCACTCCGCGACCGGCCGGAGGAAAGCGGTGCAGCGTGGCTTCTTGGCCACCTTATCTGTGAGGCAGGGTCGTACAAAACATTGCACCCGCATGCAGTGCAAGAAGTTCCGTCAATTGACCCTTATGGCATGGGTTTGAAAACCGCTGACCGACTTTGAGGCTCCCAGGACTCAAGTAACATTTAGACTTTGAGGGAAAAATTCCATGAACCAACCGTATCCGGTCAACAAAAACATTCTGA
Source organism: Rhodoferax sp. (assembly GCF_011391645.1). Lineage (GTDB taxonomy): Bacteria > Pseudomonadota > Gammaproteobacteria > Burkholderiales > Burkholderiaceae_C > Rhodoferax. The sequence goes on from NZ_JAABQC010000089.1 coordinate 8,060, forward strand.
TCAATGACGCAAAACTGCTGCTTTCTGACGCGCAGGAGCTTCTCCTGCTGATCGCTGACCAGACCAGCGAAAACGTGACGGATCTGCGTTTCCGTCTGGAAGACAAAATTTCGAAATACAAAAAAGACCTGGCCAGACTGCAAGAGGCAACCGTCACCAAAGTAACGGAAGTGGGTCGTGCCACGGATGATTATGTTCACCATGAGCCCTGGAAGGTGATCGGCATCGTGGCCGGCGTTGCCTTCGTCCTGGGCGTGCTGGTTGGCCGTCGCAGTTGATGTGAATCAGCGGCTCCTGCCCGCCTTGTATTTGCCTTTTCCGGCACCGATCACCCCGTCCGCCTGGGCCAGCCGGGCCATGGCTTTGTGGGCATGGGCGTGGGTGATGGCCAGGCCCAGCGCATCAGCCGCATCGGGGCCGGGCAGGCTGGGCAGCTTGAGCAGGCGCTTGACCATTTCCTGAATCTGGCCTTTGCTGGCGCGGCCCCACCCCACCACGGCCTGCTTCATTTGCAGGGCGGTGTATTGCGACACCGGCAAATCTGAAAACACCAGCGCGGTGATGGCGGCGCCCCGCGCCTGCCCCAGCAGCAGGGTGGACTGCGGGTTGACGTTGACAAACACAATCTCGATGGACGAGGCATCGGGCTGGTAACGCGCCACCACTTCCCGGATGCCGTCAAACAGCACCTTGAGCCGCTCTGGCAGCAGGTCTTTGTCAAGGTGGGTGGTGCTGATGGTGCCGCTGGCCACATAGCTCAGTTCGGCGCCGTCCACGTCCACCACGCCAAAACCAGTGGTGCGCAGGCCGGGGTCGATGCCGAGGATTCTCATGGCTTCAATTCGTTGCGGCTACAGGCCAAAATACCAGCGCACCGAGTGAAAAAACACCGGTGCTGCAAAGCACAGCGAGTCGATGCGGTCCAGCATGCCGCCGGCTCCGGTCACGCTTTTGCCCTGGCCGTGCCAGATCGGGATGCCACGGTCGCGCTTGAGTGCTTTCATCACCAGATGCCCGAGCGAGCCCGCCGCACAGGCCAGGAACGACAGGGCAAATGCCTGGCCGGGCACAAAGGGCGTGATGCCTGCCAGCAGGGCACCCAGCAGACTGCCGACGGCCATGCCCCAACTCCAGCTGTGCCAGGTGAAACTCTGGCTGATCTGGGGGGCATCCGGCGGACGCGGTCGGTAGCGTGCCACCAGGTGTTGGGTGACCATGCAGGTTTGCACCACCAGCACCAGAAAAAGCAGCAAAAAAGCATTTTTCTTGTCGTAGTTTGGAAAGTCCAGCAGCATCAGCGCCGGCACATGGCTCATGCCGTAAATTGAGACCATGATGCCCCATTGCAGCTTGGCGTTGCGTTCCAGAAAGCGCACCGGGTCGTTGGCCAAAGCGCTGGCCACCGGCAGCGCCAGAAAAACATAGACCGGGATGAACACGGTGAACAGGTCAAAGTGCTCGGTCCCCACCAGGTAATACTGAAATGGGAGCACACCAAAAAATGCCAGCACCAGGCTGCGGTGGTCGCCCTGGCGCGTGGGCGACAGGGTCAGGAACTCTCGCAAGGCAAAGAACGAGCCGAGCGCAAACAGCAGCAGCCGGGTGATGTCGCTGGCCAGCCAGGCCACCCAGAAAACAAAAATCAGCGTCCAACTGGTGCGCAGCAGGCTGCTCAGGTCGCTGATGCGCTCGCGGTGGGCTTGCTGTTTCTGGCTGTCCTCATGCTCGCGCATCGACAGAAAAAACAGGCTCAAGGACGCCAGCAACAGCAAACCGAACACCAGCACGAACATGGCGCCCACTTGCTGCGCCGGGGTCAGGTTTTTCAGGGCTTGGTACATCGGCGGCCTTCAGATGTCGCGCAGGCCGATGACCGCGCTGCGGGCACGCTGCAAAAAGGCGTGGCAGTCTTCGCCAGCTTGGACCTGCATGGGCGCGCCAAAGGTGACCGAGCACAGCACCGGCACCGGCACCACCTCGCCTTTTGGCATGACGCGCTGCACATTGGCGATCCAGGCCGGGATAAGTTCCACCTGCGGGAACTTGAGCGCCAGGTTGTAGAGCCCGGCCTTGAAGGCTTGCGGCTCATCAAAATGACCGCGCGTGCCCTCGGGGAACAAGATCAGCGAGTCGCCGTCAGCCAGGGCTTCGATCAGCGGCTCCAGCGGATCTTCTGACGCGTTGCGCTCGCGCGAGACATAAATCACGTTGAACACCGCCGTGGTGATCCATTGCCTGAAAGAAGATTTGGTCCAGTATTCCCGTGCCGCCACAGCCCGGGTGTTGCGGCGCAGCTCCTTGGGCAGCGCCGCCCAGATCATCACCAGGTCGGCGTGGCTCTGGTGGTTGGCAAAGTAAATGCGTTGCTCGGCTTTGGGTGGGCAGCCCCACCAGCGCGCCTGGGCGCCGGTGAGCACGCGGATGAGCCCGAGCAAAAACAGGCTGACCACATCGGCTGCCAGGGGCGATAGCCGGGCCATGGCGCGGCTTTGCCAAAGGGGTGTGGCGCGCGGCGCGGGGGTCATGGCAGTTCCGCGCTTTCCAGTCGGCGGGCAATTAGCCCGGCGCGGCCCGCCACATAGTTTGAATTGGGCAGTTTTTCAAAATATTTGGGGCGTGGCAGCATCACCGCCAGCCGCGCGGCTTCATAGGTGCCAAGTTGCGTGGCAGATTTGCGAAAGTAATGCTGCGCCGCCGCCTCGGCGCCAAAAACGCCTTCGCCCCATTCGACGTTGTTGAGGTAAATCTCAAGGATGCGCTCCTTGCTCAACACGGCTTCCAGAAGCAGCGCCAGGACGAACTCCTGTCCCTTGCGCAGAAACGTGCGTTCCCCTGACAAGAACAGGTTTTTTGCCAGCTGCTGGGTGATGGTGGAGCCACCCACGATTTTTGGCGCTTTGGTCGGCTTGGCGGGGGATTTTGCCGCTGGTCTGGCGGCAATTCTGGCCTGCGCCTGGGCAGCCCTTTCCTCCGCCCTGGCGTTTCTTTCCCAGGCTTTTTCCAGCGCGTCCCAGTCGACACCGTCGTGGTTGGCAAAACCGTCGTCTTCGCTGGCGATCACCGCGCGCTTCAGGTTGCTGGAGATTTTGTCGTAGGGCACCCACTGTTGGCGCCAGCGCAGGGTGTCTTTCTGGGTGGCCACGCGCCAGGCTTCGGAGCGCTGAAAGGCGGTGGATTGCGGGTCGATCACCAGCATGGTGACAATGCGCGCCACAAAAAACAACTGCAACAGCAGCATCGTCAACGCCACCAGGCCGAACCATCGCCAAAACGATTTCATGGTCTTATCCCTGAATGATTTTGCGCAATTCAGCCAGCACCTGGCCTGAGGGCGGGCGCACGCCGCGCCAGATCAAAAAGGCCTCGGCGGCTTGCTCCACCAGCATGCCCAGGCCATCGCGCGGCACAGCGCCATGGGTCAGCGCCCAGTCCATGAAGCCTTTCGCGCCGGGGCCGTACATCATGTCGTAAGCCAGGGCACCGGGCTTCAGAACGCGGTCTGCCACGGGCACCGCAGCGCCGTTCAGGCTGGTCGCCGTGGCGTTGATGACCACATCAAAGGCATCGCCCAGGCCGTGCAGGGTGTGCGCTTCAAGTTCGACTTTGTGTTGCGCGGCCAATGCCAAGTGGCGCGCCACCAGCTCGCTGGCGTTGTGTAATGTTCGGTTGGCCACGCTGATGTGGGCCGGGCCGGCGTGCAGCAGCGGCCCCAGCACGCCGGCAGCGGCGCCGCCGGCGCCGATCAGCAGCAGGCGCAAGCCCTTGAGGGACAAGCCCGCGTTGCGTTCGATGTCGTCGACCAGGCC
>NZ_JAABQC010000008.1 GCF_011391645.1 Rhodoferax sp.
ATTGAGTTTGATGTGTCCCCAATTAATTCTTGAAATGCAATTACGGAAATTAATTGGAATCTGACCCCAATTATTTGGCTTGGCATAATTGCTGCAATGCGGTAGAGTCTTCTTTTTGAAATTTACAGGAGCGCTCCCATGACGACGGCAGCCGAGATCAAGCATCTCCAGGACAACGGTTTGTATTCAGCAGCGCAAGAGCATGATGCTTGCGGGGTTGGTTTTGTGGCGCATATCAAGGGCGTCAAGTCGCATGACATTGTCAAAAATGCCTTGAAGATTCTTGAAAACCTTGACCACCGGGGCGCCGTGGGTGCCGACAAGCTGATGGGCGACGGCGCCGGCATCTTGATCCAGTTGCCCGATGCGCTTTACCGCGAAGAGATGGCCGCGCAGGGCGTCACCCTGCCGCCACCCGGTGAATACGGTGTGGGCATGGTGTTTTTGCCTAAAGAGCACGCCAGCCGCCAGGCTTGCGAGCAGGAGCTTGAGCGCGCAGTGCAGGCCGAGGGCCAGGTGCTGCTGGGCTGGCGCGATGTGCCGGTGGACCGCGACATGCCGATGTCGCCCAATGTGCGCAAAAAAGAGCCCATCCTGAAGCAGATCTTTATCGGCCGGGGCAGCGATGTGATTGTGCAGGACTCGCTGGAGCGCAAGCTGTATGTGATCCGCAAGATCGCCAGCCGCCACATCATGGCGCTCAGGCTCAAGCACAGCAAAGAGTATTACGTGCCCAGCATGTCCAGCCGCACGGTCATTTACAAGGGTTTGCTGCTGGCCGGCCAGGTCGGCACCTATTACCTTGACCTGAAAGACCCGCGCTGCGTCTCGGCGCTGGGTCTGGTGCACCAGCGCTTTTCCACCAACACCTTCCCCGAGTGGCCGCTGGCCCACCCGTACCGCTATGTGGCGCACAACGGCGAGATCAACACCGTCAAGGGCAACTACAACTGGATGAAGGCGCGCGAAGGCGTGATGAGCTCGCCGGTGCTGGGCACCGACCTGCAAAAGCTCTACCCCATCAGCTTTCCCACCCAGTCCGACACCGCCACCTTTGACAACTGCCTTGAACTGTTGACCATGGCCGGTTACCCGATCAGCCAGGCGGTGATGATGATGATCCCCGAGCCTTGGGAGCAGCACACCAGCATGGACGAGCGCCGCCGCGCCTTCTACGAATACCATGCCGCCATGCTGGAGCCGTGGGACGGCCCGGCCAGCATTGTGTTTACCGACGGCCGCCAGATTGGTGCCACGCTCGACCGCAACGGCCTGCGCCCGTCGCGCTACTGCATCACCGACGACGACCTGGTGGTGATGGCCTCCGAGTCCGGCGTGCTGCCTTTCCCCGAGAGCAAGATTGTGCGCAAGTGGCGCCTGCAGCCCGGCAAGATGTTCATGATCGACCTGGAGCAGGGGCGCATGGTGGACGACGAAGAACTCAAGTCCACGCTGGCCAACAGCAAGCCCTACAAGCAGTGGATCGAAAACCTGCGCATCCGCCTGGATGACGTGCAGGGCGGCGGCGAGCCCGCCAGCGCGGCCGAGTCAGAGGGCAACTTGCTGGACCGCCAGCAGGCGTTTGGCTTCACCCAGGAAGACCTGAAGTTTTTGATTGCCCCGATGGCAGCCAACGGCGAAGAAGCCATTGGCTCCATGGGCAACGACAGCCCGCTGGCGGTGCTGTCCGACAAAAACAAGCCGCTCTACAACTACTTCAAGCAGCTGTTTGCCCAGGTGACCAATCCGCCGATCGACCCGATCCGCGAGGCCATCGTGATGAGCCTGGTGTCGTTTATCGGGCCCAAGCCCAATTTGCTGGACATCAACCAGGTTAACCCGCCGATGCGCCTGGAGGTGAGCCAGCCGGTGCTCAATTTTGCCGACATGGCCAAGCTGCGTGACATTGGCAAGCACACCCACGGCAAGTTCCGCAGCTACACCATCGACATCACCTACCCCTTGAGCTGGGGCCGTGAGGGCGTCGAGGCCAAGCTGGCCTCGCTGTGCGCCGAGGCGGTGGACGCCATCAAGAACGGCAACAACATCCTGATCATCAGCGACCGCGGCATGAACGCCACCCAGGTGGCGATACCTGCCTTGCTGGCGCTCTCTGCCATTCACCAGCACCTGGTGCGCGAGGGTCTGCGCACCACGGCGGGCCTGGTGGTGGAGACCGGCACCGCGCGCGAGGTGCACCATTTTGGTGTGCTGGCGGGTTACGGCGCCGAGGCGATCCACCCCTACCTTGCCATGGAAACCCTGGCCAGCATCTGCAAGGACCTGCCCGGTGAGCTGAGCGCCGACAAGGCCATTTACAACTACGTCAAGGCGGTGGGCAAGGGCCTGTCCAAGATCATGTCCAAAATGGGTGTCAGCACCTACATGAGTTACTGCGGCGCGCAATTGTTTGAGGCCATTGGCCTGTCCACCAGCACCATCAACAAATACTTCACCGGCACGCCCAGCAAGGTGGAAGGCATTGGCGTGTTCCAGATCGCCGAAGAAGCCATCCGCATGCACAAGGCCGCCTACGGCACCGACCCGGTGCTGGCCAACCGCCTCGATGCCGGCGGCGAATACGCCTGGCGCGTCCGCGGTGAAGAGCACATGTGGACGCCCGACGCCATTGCCAAGCTGCAGCACAGCACGCGCGCCAACAACTGGAACACCTACAAGGAATACGCCCAGATCGTCAACGACCAGAGCAAGCGCCACATGACGCTGCGCGGCCTGTTCGAGTTCAAGATTGATCCCGCCCGGGCCATCCCGCTTGACCAGGTCGAGCCCGCCAAAGAGATCGTCAAGCGCTTTGCCACCGGCGCCATGTCGTTGGGTTCGATCTCGACCGAGGCGCACGCCACGCTGGCCATTGCCATGAACCGCATCGGCGGCAAGAGCAACACCGGCGAGGGCGGTGAAGACCCGGCGCGTTACCGCCAGGAGCTCAAGGGCATCCCGATCAAGCAGGGCCAGACCATGGCCGACATCATTGGCCATGACGTGGTCGAGGTTGACATTCCCCTGCTGCCCACCGACTCGTTGCGTTCGCGCATCAAGCAGGTGGCGTCCGGCCGCTTTGGCGTCACGGCCGAATACCTGGGCAGCGCCGACCAGATCCAGATCAAGATGGCGCAAGGCGCCAAGCCGGGCGAGGGCGGCCAGTTGCCCGGCGCCAAGGTGTCGGAATACATTGGCCGGCTGCGCCACTCGGTGCCCGGGGTCGGTTTGATCTCGCCACCGCCGCACCACGACATTTATTCCATTGAAGACCTGGCGCAGCTCATTCACGACCTGAAAAACGTTGCCCCCAAGGCCGGTATCAGCGTCAAGCTGGTGAGCGAAATTGGCGTGGGCACCATTGCCGCCGGCGTGGCCAAGTGCAAGGCCGACCATGTGGTGATTGCCGGCCACGACGGCGGCACCGGCGCCTCGCCCTGGTCGTCCATCAAGCACGCCGGCAGCCCGTGGGAAATCGGTCTGGCCGAAACCCAGCAAACGCTGGTGCTCAACCGCCTGCGCAGCCGCATCCGGGTGCAGGCCGACGGCCAGATGAAAACCGGCCGCGACGTCGCCATTGGCGCGCTGCTGGGCGCCGACGAGTTCGGCTTTGCCACCGCGCCGCTGGTGGTGGAAGGCTGCATCATGATGCGCAAGTGCCACCTCAACACCTGCCCGGTGGGCGTGGCCACGCAAGACCCGCTGTTGCGCGCCAAGTTCTCGGGCAAACCCGAGCACGTGGTGAACTACTTCTTCTTTATTGCCGAAGAAGTGCGCCAGATCATGGCGCAGCTGGGCATCCGCAAATTTGACGACATGATCGGCCGCTCCGACCTGCTCGACACGCGCCCCGGGCTTGAACACTGGAAAGCCAGCGGGCTCGACTTCAGCCGCCTGTTCGCCCAGCCCAATGTGCCCGCCGACGTGCCGCGCTTCCAGTTTGAGGAGCAGGAGCATGGCCTTGAAAAGGCGCTCGACAACGTGCTGATTGCCAAGAGCCGCGCGGCAATAGACAAGGGTGAGCGCGTGCAGTTCATCGAAGTGGCGCGCAATGTGAACCGTTCGGTGGGCGCCATGCTGTCGGGCGCGGTCACGCAGGTGCACCCCGAGGGGCTGCCCGACGACACCATACGCATCCAGCTCGAGGGCACCGGTGGCCAGTCGTTTGGCGCCTTCCTGGCACGCGGCATCACGCTCTACATGATCGGTGATGCCAACGACTACACCGGCAAGGGCCTCAGTGGCGGCCGTGTGGTGGTGCGCCCCAGCATTGATTTCCGCGGCGACGCCGTCAAGAACACCATTGTCGGCAACACGGTGATGTTTGGCGCCACCAGTGGCGAGGCCTTTTTCAGCGGTGTCGCCGGTGAGCGTTTTGCCGTGCGCCTGTCTGGCGCCAGCGCGGTGGTGGAGGGCACCGGCGACCACGGTTGTGAGTACATGACAGGTGGCACCGTGGCGGTGCTGGGCGTGACGGGGCGCAACTTTGCCGCCGGCATGAGTGGTGGCATTGCCTATGTTTATGACGAAGACGGCAAGTTTGCCAAGCGCTGCAACACGGCCATGGTGAAACTTGAAAAAGTTCTGACCACCGCCGAGCAACAGGAAGCGCTTGACGCCAGCCTGTGGCACCGGGGTTTGAGCGACGAAGAGCAGCTCAAGCAAATGCTGGCCGACCACAACCGCTGGACCGGCAGCCGCCGCGCTCGTGAGTTGCTCGACAACTGGGAGACCTCGCGTTTGAAGTTTGTCAAGGTCTTCCCCCTTGAGTACAAGCGCGCATTGGGCGAGCTGCATGCCAAAAAAGGGGCGCAAGCCAAAGTGGATCGCGTGCAAGCCGCGACTAAAAATGAAGTCAAAGCGGTCGCGGCCAAGTAACGCGGCACTGACCATCGAACAAGGAAAAATATCATGGGAAAAGCTACCGGTTTCATGGAATACGAGCGCATTGAGGAGGGCTACAAGCCCGTGCCCGAGCGCCTGAAAAACTACAAAGAGTTCGTGATCGGGCTCGACGACCAGGCTGCCACGAAGCAAGCCGCGCGCTGCATGGACTGCGGCACGCCGTTTTGCAACAGCGGCTGCCCGGTCAACAACATCATTCCCGACTTCAACGACCTGGTGTTTCAGGGCGACTGGAAAGAAGCCATTGAGGTGCTGCACAGCACCAACAACTTCCCCGAGTTCACCGGGCGCATCTGCCCGGCCCCGTGTGAAGCGGCCTGCACCCTGAATGTGAATGACGATGCCGTCGGCATCAAGTCAATCGAGCACGCCATCATCGACCGCGCCTGGGAAAGCGGCTGGGTCAAGCCGCAGCCGGCCAAAATTAAAACCGGCAAAAAAGTGGCCGTGGTGGGTTCCGGCCCGGCGGGCATGGCAGCCGCGCAGCAACTGGCCCGCGTTGGCCATGACGTGACCCTGTTCGAGAAAAATGACCGGGTGGGTGGTTTGCTGCGCTACGGCATTCCCGACTTCAAGATGGAAAAAACCCACATTGACCGCCGGGTCGAGCAGCTCAAGTTGGAGGGCGTGACGATTCGCACCAGTGTGCTGGTGGGTGAGATGCCCAAGGGTTCCAGGGTGACCAACTGGGCCAAGGAAACCGTGACGCCCGCGCAGTTGCAGGCCGATTTCGACGCCGTGCTGCTGACCGGCGGTGCCGAGCAGTCGCGCGACCTGCCGGTGCCCGGGCGCGACCTCGACGGTGTTTATTTTGCGATGGAGTTCCTGCCGCAGCAAAACAAGGTCAACGCCGGCGACAAGCTCAAGAACCAGTTGCGCGCCGACGGCAAACATGTGATCGTGATTGGCGGCGGCGACACCGGCTCCGACTGCGTCGGCACCAGCAACCGCCATGGCGCGCTCAGCGTGACCCAGTTCGAGGTCATGCCGCAGCCGCCGGTCGAAGAAAACCGGCCGCTGACCTGGCCCTACTGGCCCATGAAGCTGCGCACCAGTTCCAGCCACGACGAGGGTTGCGTGCGTGAATTTGCCATTTCCACCAAGGAATTCATGGGTGAAAAGGGCAAGCTGACCGGTCTCAAAACCGTGCATATCGAGCTGAAAGACGGCAAGATGGTCGAGATTCCCGGCACCGAGAAAACCTACCAGGCCGACCTGGTGTTGCTGGCCATGGGCTTTGTCAACCCGGTGGCCACCGTGCTCGACGCCTTTGGCGTGGACAAGGACAACCGGGGCAATGCCCGCGCCAGCACCGAGTTCACCGGCGGCTACGCCACCAACGTGGCCAAGGTGTTTGCCGCCGGCGACATGCGCCGAGGCCAAAGCCTGGTGGTTTGGGCCATCCGTGAAGGACGCCAGGCCGCCCGCGCGGTCGATGAGTTCCTGATGGGGTTCAGTGATTTGCCGCGCTGAGCCAGTGGTTTGGACAACGCGGCAACGCGCCATTAGGTGTAATCCCTTATGATCCACGGCCGGGCAATCCCGGCCTTTCTGTTTATTTATGGCCCAATTTTCATCAGACGCGCTTGTCGAATTACGAAACCTCACCTTCGGGTACGGGGAGCGGGTGATTCTGGACGGCGTTTCGATGGAGATTCCGCGCGGCAAGGTGACGGCGCTGATGGGCGCCTCGGGTGGCGGCAAGACCACCCTGCTGCGGCTGATGGGCGGCCAGAACCGGGCGCAGTCAGGCCAATTGCTGTTTGACGGGCAAGATGTGACGCCCATGAGCCAGGCGCAAATCTATGCGGCGCGCCGCCGCATGGGCATGTTGTTTCAGTTTGGTGCGCTGTTTGCCGATTTGTCGGTTTTTGACAACGTCGCTTTCCCGCTGCGCGAGCACACCGATTTGCCGGAGACGCTGATCCGTCACATTGTGCTGATGAAACTCAACGCCGTCGGCCTGCGCGGTGCGTTTGATCTGATGCCCAGCGACCTCTCGGGTGGCATGGCGCGCCGGGTTGCGCTGGCGCGCGCCATTGCGCTCGACCCCGAACTGGTGATGTACGACGAGCCTTTTTCGGGGCTGGACCCGATTTCGCTCGGCACGGCGGCGCGCCTGATTCGTCAACTCAATGACTCAATGGGACTCACCAGCGTGTTTGTGTCACATGAGCTTGAACAAACGTTTACCATTTCCGACCATGTGATCATCCTGGCCAATGGCAAAATTGCCATGCAGGGCACGCCCGCGCAGGTGCTCAAGAGCACCGACCCGCTGGTGTACCAGTATGTGAACGCCCTGGCAGAAGGCCCGGTGCGCTTTCATTACCCGGGTCCCTCGATTGACGAAGATTTTGGTGTGGAGGCCTGCGCATGAGTTGGTACAAACCGGCCGATATTGGTCTGGCCACGCGCAATCAGCTGGCCGATCTGGGCCTGGGCGCCCGGCTCTTTTTGCGCCTGCTCACCACCTTGCCTGGCAGTCTGAAGCGTTTCGGCCTGATTCGCGACCAGATGCACTTTTTAGGCAATTACTCGCTCGCCATCATTGCGGTGTCGGGTTTGTTTGTCGGCTTTGTCTTTGGTTTGCAGGGTTATTACACCTTGCAGCGTTATGGCTCTTCGGAAGCCCTGGGTCTGCTGGTGGCGCTGAGCCTGGTGCGCGAGCTCGGGCCGGTGGTCACTGCCCTGTTGTTTGCCGGGCGCGCCGGCACCTCGCTCACCGCCGAGATCGGCCTGATGAAGGCGGGCGAGCAGATCAGCGTCATGGAAATGATGGCGGTTGACCCGGTGCAACGTGTCCTGGCGCCGCGCTTCTGGGCCGGGGTGATCGTCATGCCGCTGCTGGCCGCGGTGTTCAGCGCCATGGGCATCATTGGCGGCTGGGTGGTGGGTGTGCTCATGATCGGGGTCGACTCCGGCTCGTTCTGGAGCCAGATTCAGGGCGGTGTGGACGTCTGGCAGGACGTGGGCAACGGCGTGATCAAAAGCATTGTGTTTGGCTTCACCGTCACCTTTATTGCACTGCTGCAGGGGTTCGAGGCGCAGCCGACGCCCGAGGGCGTGGCCAGCGCCACCACACGCACGGTGGTGGTGGCGTCGCTGGCCGTGCTGGGCCTGGATTTCATCCTGACCGCCATGATGTTCACCATCTGATTAGAAAGAAGTTTTATGCAACGTTCAAAAAATGATGTCTGGGTCGGCCTGTTTGTGCTGATCGGCGCTGCGGCAATTTTGTTTCTGGCGCTGCAGTCGGCCAACCTGCTGAGCCTGAGTTTTCAGAAGACCTACATCGTCAAGGCCAAATTTGACAATGTGGGCGGTGTCAAGCCCAAGGCGGCGGTGCGCAGTGCCGGTGTGGTGGTGGGCCGGGTTGACAACATCGTGTTCGATGACAAGTCGTTCCAGGCCGAGGTCACGCTGGCGCTAGAGAGCCAGTATGTGTTTCCCAAGGACAGTTCGCTCAAAATCCTGACCAGCGGGCTGCTTGGCGAGCAGTATCTGGGCATTGAGCCTGGCGCTGACGACAAAAATCTGGCGCCCGGCGACACCATCTCCAGCACCCAGTCGGCGGTGGTGCTCGAAAATCTGATCAGCCAGTTCTTGTTTAGCAAGGCAGCGGAAGGCAGCAATGTGGATGCCAGCAGCATGAACAAATGAAAGACAACCAAGCCATGAAAATTACGCCTCTTGCCGCCTGCCATGCAGTGACGCGCTCGGCCCTGGTGGCCGGCCTGTTGGTGCTGGCTGGCTGTGCCACCGGCCCCAACGCCAATCCGCGCGACCCGCTGGAGCCCCTCAACCGGGGCGTTTACAAGTTCAACGACGTTGTTGATCGGGCGCTGCTCAAGCCAGCGGCCACGGCCTACCGCGATGTGGTGCCGTCGCCGGCGCGCACCGGGGTTGCCAATTTCTTCAACAACGCGCAGGATGGCTGGTCGATTTTCAATAACGCCCTGCAACTCAAGGGGGAGGCGGCAGGCAACAGCCTGATGCGTTTTCTGGTGAACACCTTCATGGGTTTTGGCGGTGTGCTCGACATTGCCTCCGAGATGCAGATCGAGCGCAGCACCGAAGATTTCGGGCAAACCTTGGGTCACTGGGGCGTGGGCGCCGGTCCCTATTTGTTGCTGCCCCTGCTGGGGCCGTCAACGTTGCGCGACACGGCTGCGCTGCCGGTGGATGGGCAGGGTAATCTGGCCACCAGTTTCGGTGACGTGCCGGTGCGCAATTCACTCATCGGCCTGAATTTGCTGAACCAGCGGTCCCGCTTTCTGGAGGCCTCGGCCATGCTGGACCAAGTGGCGCTTGACCCCTACACCTTTACCCGTGATGCTTTCCTGCAGCGGCGCCAAAATGATGTGTATGACGGTTATCCGCCCGATGACATCGAGCCGGTTCCGCCGGATGACGGCCCTTTGGCCAAGTAATTTTTTTGGAGGAAAAAGACGATGAAAAGAAGATTTTTAAACCAATGGCTGCTGGCGCTGGCCGCCAGTTTTTCGCTGTTCATGGCGGCCCCGGTGCATGCGGCAGATGAAGCGCCGGATGTGCTGATTGATCGCCTCACGCGGGAAGCCCTGGACACCATCCAGTCCGACAAGTCGGTGCAGGCCGGCAACGTGTCGCGCATCATTGAATTGGTCGACGAAAAAGTCATGCCCCACGTCAATTTTCAGCGCATGACCGCGTCTGCGGTGGGGCCGGGCTGGCGCCAGGCGACACCCGAGCAGCGCACCCGCCTTGAGGCCGAGTTCAAGATACTGCTGGCGCGCACCTATGCCGGTGCCATGAGCCAGGCCAGAAACCTGAGTTACAGCATCAAGCCATTGCGCGCTGCACCCGATGACAAGGAAGTGATTGTTCGCACCCTGATCAAGGGTCGCGGCGATCCAGCGCAACTGGACTACCGGCTTGAAAAAACACCGGGCGTTGGCGCCGGCTGGAAGATTTACAACATCAACGTGCTCGGCGTCTGGCTGGTGGAAACTTACCGCAGCCAGTTTTCCCAGGAAATCAATGCCAAGGGGATTGACGGCCTGATCACCACATTGACCGAGCGCAACAAATCCAACGCGGCCGACTCGGCCACCGCAGCAAAGCCTGTCAAAGGCTGAGCATGCTGCGTTTGCCCAAAAGCCTGCTGCACGACAGCGCAACAGCGACCCTGGCCGAGATGCTGCGGGCGCTCGGCGACGAGCCTTCGAGCAGCGTTGCGGTGGACGCTTCAGCGCTGGAGCGCTTCGACTCCACCGCGCTGGCCGTGTTGCTGGAACTGCGCCGGGCCGCCTTGCTGGCGGGTAAAACGCTGGCCTTGAAAGGCATGCCGCAGCGCCTGCAGAATTTGGCGGCGCTGTATGGCATTGCCGAACTGCTGCCGTCAACTGCCTGATGCCCCGGTAAAATAGCGGCCCCATGCCCGCCATCTCATTCCAGTCGGTCTCCAAAAGCTACCCCTCCCCACGCGGCCCGCAGGGCGGCACTTTTCTGGCGCTTGACAACGTCAGCCTGGACATTGAAGCCGGTGAATTTTTCGGCCTGCTCGGCCCCAACGGCGCGGGCAAAACCACCCTGATCACCATTCTGGCCGGACTTGCCAAAGCCAGCGCCGGGCGTGTCAGCGTGATGGGCCACGACGTGCAAACCGACTTTGCCGCAGCCCGCCGCGCCCTGGGTGTGGTGCCGCAAGAGCTGGTGTTCGACCCCTTTTTCAAGGTGCGCGAGGCGCTGCTGTTTCAGTCGGGCTACTTTGGCGTGAGGCACAACGAAGCCTGGGTTGACGAACTGCTCGACAACCTGGGGCTCTCCGACAAGGCCGACGCCAACATGCGGGCGCTGTCGGGCGGCATGAAGCGCCGGCTGTTGGTGGCGCTGGCGCTGGTGCACAAGCCGCCGGTGATCGTGCTCGACGAGCCCACGGCCGGCGTTGACGTGGAACTGCGCCAGACGCTCTGGCATTTCATCGACAAGCTCAACAAGCAGGGGCACACCGTCTTGTTGACCACCCATTACCTCGAAGAAGCCGAGGCCCTGTGCGGCCGCATTGCCATGCTGAAAACTGGCAAAGTGGTGGCGCTCGACAGCACCAGCGCCCTGCTGAGCGCGGCGTCTGGCAATGTGTTGCGCTGCACGGTCGATGGCGACTTGCCGCCCGAGCTGGCGAGCCAGGCGCGCGTGACCGGGCGCGTGGTGCAATGGCCCGCCAAAGATGCCGGGGCGGTGGAGCATGCGCTGGCCCAGATTCGCCAGGCCGGCCTGACTGTGGCCGACATCGAGATTCGCCGCCCCGACCTCGAGGACGTCTTTTTAAAGGTGATGCACCAGCACCCCGGGCGCGATGATCGGGTTTCCCCATGACCGGCTGGCAAATGCTGCTTTACAAGGAAGTGTTGCGCTTCTGGCGTGTCGCGGCGCAGACCATCACCGGCCCGATCCTGACCGCCATGCTGTATTTGCTGGTCTTTGGCCAGGCGCTTGAGGCCCACGTCAAGGTCTACGACAACGTGAGTTACACCGCTTTTCTGGTGCCTGGCCTGGCCATGATGAGCCTGCTGCAAAACGCCTTTGCCAACAGCTCATCGTCCCTGGTTGCCAGCAAGGTGATGGGCAACCTGGTGTTTTTGCTGCTCACACCCCTGTCAGCCTGGCACTGGTTTGTTGCCTACGTCGGTGCGGCGGTGGTGCGTGGGCTGGTGGTGGGCGCAGGCGTGCTGGCGGTGTCGCTGATTTTTGCCGTGCCGCCGCTGCAGCAGCCGCTGTGGGCTGTGGTGTTTGCGCTTCTGGGGGCGGCGCTGATGGGCGCCCTGGGTGTGGTGGCGGGTTTGTGGTCGGAAAAATTCGAGCAGATGGCCGCGTTCCAGAACTTTGCCGTGATGCCCATGACGTTTTTGAGCGGTGTCTTTTATTCAATCAATTCGCTGCCGCCGTTCTGGCAGACGGTGAGCCATTTCAATCCGTTTTTCTACATGATTGACGGCTTCCGTTATGGCTTTTTTGGTGTCAGCGATGTCTCGCCCTGGCTTAGTCTGGGCATCGTGGCGACGGCCACGGCTGGCGTGGGCCTGTGGGCGTTGCTGCTGCTGCGAATGGGCTACAAAATCCGTTCCTGATTTCTTGTGAGATTCCAATATGACTGCTGAACAAATCAAACAACTCATTGCCGCCGGCCTGGCCTGCGACTACCTCACCCTTGAAGGTGACGGGCGTCACTGGTATGCCACGGTGGTTTCCAGCGAATTTGAAGGCAAGCGCGCCATTGCGCGCCACCAGCGGGTGTATGCCTGCCTGGGCAACAAAATGAAAACCGATGAAATTCATGCCTTGTCGATGAAAACCTTCACGCCCGCCGAATGGGCGGCACAACCGGTCTGACCCATGGATAAATTACTGATTCGAGGTGGCCGGCCGCTCAATGGCACGGTGATGATTTCTGGTGCCAAAAACGCGGCCCTGCCTGAGCTTTGCGCGACCCTGCTGACCGCCGAACCCGTCACTTTGCGCAATGTGCCGCGCTTGCAGGACGTGGCCACCATGCGCAGGCTGCTCAACCATATGGGGGTGCAGACCCAGACGCACGGCGAGCGCGGTGGCATGAGCTTCTCGGCCGCCGGACCCATCACACCCGAAGCGCCTTACGAACTGGTCAAGACCATGCGTGCGTCGGTGCTGGTGCTGGGGCCGCTGCTGGCGCGCTTCGGCCATGCCAGGGTGTCGCTGCCCGGAGGCTGCGCCATTGGCTCGCGCCCGGTCGACCAGCACATCAAGGGTCTGACGGCCATGGGTGCTGAAATCGTGGTCGAGCATGGTTATATGGTCGCCAAGTTGCCGGCAGGGCGCACCCGACTCAAGGGCGCGCGCATTGCGACCGACATGGTGACTGTCACCGGCACCGAAAACTTCATGATGGCAGCCACCCTGGCCGAGGGTGAAACCATTCTGGAAAACGCCGCGCAGGAGCCCGAGATTCCGGACCTGGCCGAAATGTTGATCCGGATGGGCGCGCGCATCGAGGGGCATGGCACTAGCCGCATCCGCATTCAGGGCGTGGAATCTTTGCACGGCTGCTCCCACCAGGTGGTGGCCGACCGCATTGAAACCGGCACTTTCCTGTGCGCTGTGGCCGCCACCGGCGGTGATGTGGTGGCGCAGCATGGCCGCATCGAGCATTTGGAGGCGGTGGTGGAAAAGCTGCGCGACGCTGGCGTGACCGTCACCAAGGTGGCCGATGGCATCCGGGTGCAGTCAGCCGGTGCCGCCCTGCTCAAGGCGCAGGGCTTTCGCACCACCGAGTACCCGGGTTTTCCGACCGACATGCAGGCCCAGTTCATGGCGCTCAATGCCGTGGCGCGGGGTGCGGCGAAGGTGACCGAGACCATTTTCGAGAACCGCTTCATGCACGTCAACGAGCTGGTGCGGCTGGGCGCCAATATTCAAATTGACGGCAAAGTGGCGGTTGTCGAAGGGGTGCCCGCCTTGTCCGGCGCCACCGTGATGGCCACCGACCTGCGGGCCTCGGCCAGCCTGGTGATTGCCGGCCTGGTGGCACAGGGCGAAACCCTGGTGGACCGCATCTACCACCTTGACCGTGGTTATGACCAGATGGAGACCAAGCTGCGCGGCCTGGGTGCCGACATTGAAAGAGTCAAGGCATGATCACCCTGGCCCTGTCCAAAGGACGCATTTTTGAAGAAACCCTGCCGCTGCTCAAGGCCGCCGGCATCGAGGTGCTGGAAGACCCTGAAAAATCACGCAAACTGATCCTGACCACCAACCAGCCCGACGTGCGGGTGCTGGTGGTGCGCGCCACCGACGTGCCCACCTATGTGCAATATGGTGGCGCAGACCTGGGCATTACTGGCAAGGACACCTTGCTGGAGCACGGCAGCGATGGCCTGTACCAGCCGCTTGATTTGCAGATTGCCAAGTGCCGCATCAGCGTGGCGGTGCGCTCGGACTTTGATTACGCCACAGCCGTCAAAAAAGGCTCGCGCCTGACCGTGGCCACCAAATACGTGGCCATTTCACGCGAATTTTTTGCGGCCAAGGGTGTGCACGTCGATTTGATCAAGCTTTACGGCAGCATGGAGCTGGCGCCGCTGGTGGGCATGGCCGACGCCATTGTCGATCTGGTCTCGACCGGCAACACCCTCAAGGCCAACCATCTGGTCGAGGTCGAGCACATCATGGACATCAGCTCGCGCCTGGTGGTGAACCAGGCCGCGCTCAAGCTCAAGCAGGCCCCGATCCGCAAGATCATCGACGCCTTTGCCGCGGCCATCGGCCAATAAACTGGAGTGAATGCCATGACACTCGTCGCAACGCCCGCCCGCTTGTCAACCACCAGCAGCAACTTTGATGTTGATTTCAAGGCGCGCCTGCACTGGTCTGCCGACACCGATGCCGGCATTGAGCAGCGCGTGGCCGACATTCTGGCCGATGTGCAACTGCGCGGTGATGCCGCCGTGCTCGACTACACCGCGCGTTTTGACGGCCTGCAGGCCACCACGATGGCCGAGCTGGAACTGACCCAGGCCGAACTCAAGGTCGCTTTCGAGGGGTTGCCTGCCGTTCAGCGCGAAGCCCTGCAAGCCGCCGCGGCACGGGTGCGCAGCTACCACGAGGCGCAGCGCAAGGCCAGTGGTGAGAGCTGGAGCTACCGTGATGAAGACGGCACCTTGCTGGGTCAAAAGGTCACGCCGCTGGACCGGGTCGGCATTTACGTGCCTGGCGGCAAGGCCGCCTACCCGAGCAGCGTGCTGATGAACGCCATTCCGGCCCATGTGGCCGGTGTGGCCGAGATCATCATGGTGGTGCCCACGCCCAAAGGCGAGAAAAACATGCTGGTACTGGCTGCCGCCTATGTGGCCGGTGTCAGCCGCGCCTTCACCGTGGGCGGTGCCCAGGCGGTGGCGGCGCTGGCCTATGGCACGGCAACGATCCCCAAGGTGGACAAGATCACCGGCCCCGGCAACGCCTTTGTTGCCGCCGCCAAGCGCCGCGTGTTTGGCACGGTCGGCATCGACATGATTGCCGGCCCCAGCGAGATTTTGGTGCTGGCCGATGGCAGCACGCCGCCGGACTGGGTGGCGATGGATTTATTCAGCCAGGCCGAGCACGACGAGTTGGCGCAAAGCATTTTGCTGTGTCCCGACGCGGGCTACATCGACTTGGTGCAGGCCAGTATCAACCGTTTGTTGCCGGAGATGCCACGGCGCGAGATCATCGCCAAGTCGCTCAACGGTCGTGGCGCGCTGATCCACACGCGCAGCATGGAAGAAGCCTGCGCCATCAGCAACCGGATTGCGCCGGAGCACCTGGAGGTGAGCAGTCGCGACCCGCACCGCTGGGAGCCGTTGCTCAAGCACGCCGGTGCCATTTTCCTGGGCGCCTTCACCAGTGAATCGCTGGGCGACTACTGCGCCGGCCCCAACCATGTGCTGCCCACCAGCGGCACAGCGCGCTTTTCATCGCCGCTGGGGGTTTATGACTTTCAAAAGCGCAGCAGCCTGATCGAGGTCAGCGAGGCCGGCGCCCAAAGCCTGGGCCAGATTGCCTCGGTGCTGGCGCATGGCGAGGGCCTGCAAGCCCACGCCCGGGCAGCCGAAATGCGCATGAAGATTTAGCGATCAAGCCGCATCGCGCACCGCCACCGGGGGCACGCGATTCACCATTTGCCCCGCTCCAAGCGCCGACGGTGGTCAGGGTGCCACGACTTCCTGCCAACCCGGGCCCGGGTTGAAGCTGTTGATTTTTGCCGCGACGCTGGCGCTGTTGGCGCCAAGATCCTTCTGATAGATCTTGCCGTTGTGATTGACGATGAAGCTCATGACACCGCTTTTGTTGTGGCTGTCCGGGTAAGCGAGCATGGCAAAACCGGCAAGCATGCGGCCGTTGATGACGTAGTTGTAGGCCCCGCCAGCCGCCGCCTTGCCCTGGCGCGTCAGGATCTTGAAGTGGTAGCCGCGGTACGGGTCGCCCTGCTTGTGGCCAGCCAGATAGGCAGAACTCTCGGCGATCAGCGGCCCGAACGGGCTCATCTCTTCGCCCTTGGCGGCATCCGCAGGCCAGTACAGGCCGTCCTGCTTGCCAGGTGCGCTTGCGAGTTTTTTGGCGAACTCCCGCACGCCGTCGCCGTTCCGATCGCGCGCCGCAAAGGCGCGCTGGGCGTCAAGATAGGCGCCTAAAACGTAGATGGCGTTGCGTTCATTACCGCCAATGCGCCGATTGATGAGCTCGTTTGCACCTTCCTCGCTGGCAAAACGCCAGCGATCACCCACGCGGACAATCGGAATCGGTACTGGCCAGGCTTCTGCGCCAATCAGCAGCACGCGGCGCTCCTGGCTGGGCTCATGCAACACATGCAGGGTCTGCATGGCCGCAAGGATCTTTGCACGGGTGGCGCTGGTTGCGGCGCGGTCAGGCTGGATGACGAGGTCCTTATGCGCTTCGCCGACGATCGAAAGCATGGCCGCGTCGCTGTCGGTTTTAAGCGCGGCCATCAGTGCCTCCACGGCCGCATCCGGCGTGCCAAAGGTTTGCTGGTCCGCTGCGCCGGAGGCCAATGGCAGGGCCAGCAGCAACACGGCGGCAAGTTGGCGCAATTTGGCAATCAGATTGAATGGGTTCATGGC
Source organism: Rhodoferax sp. (assembly GCF_011391645.1). Taxonomy (GTDB): domain Bacteria; phylum Pseudomonadota; class Gammaproteobacteria; order Burkholderiales; family Burkholderiaceae_C; genus Rhodoferax. The sequence continues at coordinate 16,539 of NZ_JAABQC010000008.1, forward strand.
ATTCGTCAAAGTGAGGGTTGAAGGCTTGGGTGTCATGGCTGTGTCCTAGCGTCTGCGGCCACCACCCGCGGGCAGGGGCGGGCGGCTGCCACCAGTCGACCTGGGTGTGGCGCTGGCGCGGCTGGAGGCGCCGCGGGAGCTGTCCATGCTGGTTTGTCGACCAGAACCGTAGCCGTCAAAGGCGCTGCCGCCCGTGCTCGCCCTCGGCTGCGTTGCCGGGCGTGTCGCGTTACCGGCCGCGCCTGAGCCGACGGCAGGTGTGTCGCCTACACGGGCAGGGGGATTGGCGCCAACGCTGCTGCTGACCTGGCCCGGTTGCTTGTTGGGCTTCCACTGGCTCGACCCCCCACCGGCTGCTGGCCGGTTGGCATTGATGTTGCCCGTGTTGATGTTGCCGGTGTTGATATTCGTATTGCGGTTGATGTTGATGTTGGCGTTGCTGCCGTAGTGCGCCACATAGTGATGGCCATGCCATGCCGAACTGATCGCTGCACCCCAGATCAGGCCGGCGGCAAATGCCGCACCGGGCGCATAGGGGTAGTAGTACACAGGGTAGGGTGTCGGGTAGTAGCCCCAGGATGAATAGCCGCCATACACCACCACGGTGGTCGGGTTGTACTGCGGCACGTAGATCACCTGCGGGTCGGCCGGAACGATCTTGATGACTTCCTTTTCGACCACGATCACCTGCTTGCCATCGCTCTTAAGGTTGCCGGTTGAATACACCTTGCGCCGGAACGTCTGGATAGCCTGCAGCACCTCACCCTGATCTGCCACCACGGCCTCACCCAGTGCCGAGGTCCAGTCGAGGTCGTTGCTCATGGTCTTCACCACCTCGGGGTAGTTCAGCAGCGACTTCACCGCATCGTCCCATTGCTCGTTGACCGCAAGCTTGGGGTCGGTCTTGCGCTTGTCGAGATAGCGGTCCGCCTGCACCAGTTGCAACGGGTTCGTCGCTGCCGGCAGGATGATGCCGATGAGGTCGTCCGGGTAGAGCGCAATCGGCCCGACGAGTTTGTCGAGTTGCTCGACCGAGTAACTGGCGGTGGCAGTTGCGGGCGCAGCAGCAGGGGCCTGCGCGAAAAGCTGTGGCGTGAAAAGTGATGCGATCAGCACGGCCACTGTGGTCATGCTGCGCGCCCGCCGCCCGCTGGCTGCAAGTTTGGGTTTGGATTGGAGTGGGGACATGGCAGACTCTTGAGTGTTAAAAATGGACCACATTGACGGTTGAGATATTACTGGGGCTTGACTGGAACACTGGCCTCAAACAGCAGGGTCGCGCCCGGTCCGTTCGCGCCGGGTGTCGAAATGGCGAGCTGGCCCGACTTGAAGCCAAAGCGCCGTGCCGCCTGCAGTCGTTGCAGAAACCGCGTCTCGACTGCGCTCTGTGCATCCGGGCAGGCCATGCGCGTCCCGGCCACCAGTCCCACCTGCAACTCGCCCGGCGTGTTCCCCGGTGTGACGGCGGTCGTGTAGCGGTTGCAGCCCGAACTGCCGGAGAAGCGGCCTGCCGCATAGCTCAGCGTGACGACGGGCTGCGCCGGCGCCGGTTCGGCAACGTCCCAGGCGCGCAGCACCCAGGTGGTGCCCGCGAGCGCGTCCAGCGTGACCAGATCATGCGATGCTGCACCCGGTCCGGCGGGCGCGGGCGCTTTATCAGGCGCAGCAATGTCGGGTGGCGCGGCGCATGCAACGCAGGCAAAGGCCAGCACCACAGCAATCAAGCTGCCCGTAAACCGTCGGCTTGAATCCGGGTGTTTCATGGCCGCTGGTTGAGTGGCTGCTGAGTCCGGGGACTCAATTCAAATCACTGTCCTTGTAGTACTTGGTTCCCTTGGCGGTCAGCTCCAGGGCAAGGCCATCATCGCTCAACTGGTACAGCCAGACACCGGGGGTCACGGACAGGGCGCCAGCAAATACCTCAGTGCCCTTGCCGCCCGATTTGGCGGTGATCGAGCTCTGCGCGCCGATTTCCCAGCCGGAGTTGACGAACTTGTCCAGGTCCGATTTATTCTCGAAGACCCAGACCAGCTTGAACTTTTTCACGCCGAAGCCAAGACCCGCCTGGGCCTCGACCATCTTCATGAAGGTCTCTTTTCTCGACTTGTTGTCAACCACCACGCCCTTGCCGGTGCCGCCGCCGGCGAACAGGATCTTCATGCCGAAATTGCTGAACACCGCATAGCCCGCGGCACGCTCAATGGCTGTCTTGGCGCTGGGTGTGGACTGGTAGAGGCGGGTCAGGGTTTCCTGTGCCATGCTGCGGGTTTCCTGCTGCATCTCTGCCTTGCTGGCGGCCTGCGCCACGCCGCCCAGGGCAATGAGCGTGAACGACATGAGCAAAGCCAGAATATGTCGAATCTTGAAGCGAAGAATGCTGATCAGCGGCAAGCGAGTCAGCCGCGTCGGGGTGGATAAACTTTGCATTTTGGATTCCTTCCGGATATTTCTTAGGTTGATTACTGTATCATTTTCAGCCTTGATTTTTGACTCTGGATGCCCGAATGCATTGCATGTGGCCTAACGTTGATGAATTTGGTGTTCGGTTGGCCCAAAGTCTCATTGGCAGCAACTGGTCGGTGCCCCTAGAATCAATGAGACTGTACAGGGCTCAAATGAATGGCAAAGAATCTGGAGGTGTTCACATGAAACTTGGCGCTATGTCAAAGCGGGCCGCCATTTTGATTGCAGTTGCGCTGATGTGTGCTTGTGCCACCGGCCCTGACATCCACCGCGACATCAACCCGGCGGCTGAGTTTGCCAACTACAAGACCTTTGGCTACTTCTCGCCGCTGGCCACCGACCGGGCCGGCTACGAGTCGGTATTGACCACGCGGCTGAAGGACGCCACGCGCCGCGCGATGGAGGCCAAGGGCTATGTTTACAGCGAATCCAACCCTGACCTGCTGCTCAACTTCTTTGCCAACGTGCAGGAAAAGCAGGAGCTCCGCGCCACGCCCGCCATGGGTTACTACGGCTATCGCCGTGGCTTTTATGGCGGCTATGGCGCCACCATGGTGGAAACCGTGACCTACCGGGAGGGCACGCTCAGCCTCGACCTGATCGAGGCCAGGCGCAAGCTGCTGGTGTGGCAGGCCACGGCCGAGGGCAGCGTCTCGAGCGAGGCACGCAATAATCCGGGTGCGGCCATCGACGCGGTGGTTGCCGGGTTGATGGCGCCCCTGCCGAGCGCAGGGCGACCCTGAACCACTGCTGCCGCATGCGTTGCGGGCACCGCTGATCACGGCTCCGGTCAACTGATGTGACACCTCGAAAGGGCAAGACAATGGCGATGGTAAACGAATGGATCGAGGCAGCGACGCAGGGCGTCGAACTGCTGGCGGTGATGGTGATGGTCGGTTTCATCGCTGTGGGCACAGTGCGCTGGCTGCTTGAGATGCCAAGCGGCGCGGTGCGGGCCTACGAGCGCTACCGCCTGATGCTGGCGCGCAGCCTGCTGCTTGGTCTGGAGTTGCTGGTGGCCGCCGACATCATCCGCACCTTGACCATCGAGCTGACGCTGGTCAACCTGGCCACGCTGGGCCTGCTGGTGGTGTTGCGCACGGTGCTCGGCTGGACCCTGACCGTGGAGGTGGAAGGGCGCTGGCCGTGGCAGGCCGGAAAGTCGGCCGAAGTCGGTGAGAGGTCGCACGAGAAGGCTTGATCAGACCAAGGTCTCATTGCTTGCGTGGCGACCGCGGCGCTAGCATATGGCTCATTTTAAAAAGGGGTTGATCCATCATGGACAGTATTTGGTCAAATTTCATCACAGAACTGATCGGGCGCGTTGACGGTCCGATGCATTTCCGGATCTATCTGCAACCGTTGGTAGCCATATTTTTTGCTTTTCGTGATGGCCGCAAGGATGCCCGCGAGGGCCGGCCAGCTTATGGCTGGGCCTTGCTGACCAATAGCGAGCACAGGCGCTACCTGCTGCAGGACGGCTGGAAGGGTTTTCGCAATGTGTTCCTGATCGCTTTGCTGCTTGACCTGGTGTACCAGTACGTTGCCATTGGGGGATTCAGGCCGCTGCAGACCCTGCTCACCGCGCTGTTGCTGGCCGTGGTGCCCTATTTGCTGTTGCGCGGCCCCGTCAACCGGTTGTCCGGTGGCGGCAAGTAACAAAGGGGTGCGAGCGATGATTGAACCAACCAAGGGTTCGGCCCAACCGGCATCCGGGGCGAAGCATGAGTCGCTCAAGGCCAAGATAGGCAGGCTCGAAGATGCCCTGGCAGCCAAGTTCGGCTTGGGTGGCAGCGACATTTCATTTGACAAGGTCGATGCAACGACACTCGCGCTGGAGCGCACCTTGCTGGCGGCCGAGCGCACGCTGCAGGCCTGGATCCGCACGGCACTGTCGCTGATCAGCTTTGGCTTCACCATTGGCAAGCTCGGGCAGGTGGTGGTCACCTTGCCCGGCATGCCACGACACATTGGTACCGACAGTTTGAGCTACCTGCTGGTGATACTGGGCACCTTGTCGCTTGCCGTGGCGGCGGTACAGCATTGGTTCACCATGCGGAAATTGCGGGCACGCGGTTTGCCCAGAGAACTCAGCCTGGCCTTCGGTGTGGCCATTCTTTTGGTCTTGCTGGGCGCCTTTGCATTCAGCGCCCTGGTGATGAAGCTCTGAACCTTCAGATTGCTCAGGCACCAAAAGGGGCCTGCCTGATGCAGGCCCCTTTTTTCTGGATCGCCAATCAGCGCGCCGCGCTCACATCGGCCACCGCCAGCGCGGTCATGTTGACCACGCGTCGCACGGTGCTCGACGGGTTGAGCACATGCGCGGTGGCGGCGGAGCCCAGCAGGATGGGGCCGACGGTGAGGCCATTGCTGCCCGTCATCTTGAGCACGTTGAACAGGATATTGGCCGAGTCCAGATTCGGGCAGATCAGGATGTTGGCAGCGCCGCTCAGGGTGTTGTCGATCAGGGTGGCATTGCGGATGTCTTCTGACAGGGCCGTGTCGCCCTGCATCTCGCCGTCGCACTCGATGTCGGGGCAGCTGGCCTTGAACAGGTCGCGCGCCAGGCGCATCTTGCGCGCCGAGCCCCGGTTGGACGAGCCGTAGTTGGAGTGCGACAAGAAAGCCACCTTGGGCGCGATGCCGAAGCGGCGCACCTCGTCGGCAGCCATGCGGGCAATGTCGGCCAGTTGCTCGGCGCTGGGGTCTTCGTTGACATAGGTGTCGGCCACAAAGATGGAGTATTGCTCCAGCATCAGCGCGTTCAGCGTGGCAAAGCCGGAGGCGCCCACCTTGACGCCCAGAATGTCGCGCACATGGTCCAGGTGCACGTCAAAGCGGCCATGCAGGCCGCACAGCATGGCGTCGGCGTCACCGAGCTTGACCATCAGCGCGGCAATGGTGGTGGTGGAGCGGCGCACCGCCGCCTTGGCGGCTTCGGGGCTGACACCATGGCGACCCATGACCTGGTGGTAGGTTTCCCAGTACTGGCGAAAACGCGGGTCATCGTTGGGGTCGCAGCAGTCAAAGTCGCGGCCCAGTTGCAGGCGCAGGCCGGCCTTGAGAATGCGGGCCTCGATAACGGCCGGGCGGCCAATCAGAATGGGCCGTGCCAGACCGCCTTCGACCACGAGTTGCGCGGCGCGCAGCACGCGGTCGTCTTCACCCTCGGCATAGGCCACCCGCTTGGCGTTGTCGGGTGCGTTGCGGGCGGCGTTGAACACCGGCTCCATCAGCAGGCCGGTGGAGTAAATGAAGCGCGACAGTTGACGGCGGTAAGCGTCCATGTCCTTGATGGGCCGCTTGGCCACGCCCGAGGCCTCGGCCGCAGCCGCCACCGCGGGCGCAATGCGCAGGATCAGGCGCGAGTCAAACGGTTTGGGAATGATGAAGTCGACGCCAAATGCCAGGTCCTGGCCGGCATAGGCATGGGCCACTTCCTCGCTGATGTCGGCCTTGGCCAGTTCGGCAATTTCACGCACGCAGGCCAGCTTCATGGCTTCGGTGATCTGCGTCGCGCCGCAGTCCAGCGCGCCACGGAAGATGTAGGGAAAACACAGCACGTTGTTGACCTGGTTCGGGTAGTCCGAGCGGCCGGTTGCAATGATGCAGTCGGGCCGAACCTCCTTGGCCAGTTCGGGCCGAATCTCTGGTTCGGGGTTGGCCAGCGCCAGAATGATGGGCTGGCTAGCCATGGTCTTGACCATGTCTTGGGTCAGCACACCGGCGGCCGAGCAGCCCAGAAACACATCGGCCTCATTCACCGCATCGGCCAGCGTGCGGGCGCTGGTGTCTTGCTCAAAGCGGGCCTTGGACTCGTCGTAACCACCCGGGCGGCCTTTGTAAACCACGCCCTTGGAGTCACAAATGAACACGTTTTTCACCTGCACACCCAGGCCGATCATCACGTTCAGGCAGGCAATGGCGGCCGCGCCGGCGCCCGACACCGCCACTTTCACGTCGCCAATCTTCTTGCCCACCAGCTCCAGCGCATTGATCAGTGCGGCACTGCTGATGATGGCGGTGCCGTGCTGGTCATCGTGGAACACCGGAATGCCCATGCGCGCCTTGAGCTTTTCCTCGATGTAGAAACACTCGGGCGCCTTGATGTCTTCAAGGTTGATGCCGCCCAGCGTGGGCTCCAGCGCGGCAATGATCTCGATCAGCTTGTCGGGGTCGCGTTCGGCCAGTTCGATGTCAAACACATCAATGCCGGCGAACTTCTTGAACAGGCAGCCTTTGCCCTCCATCACCGGTTTGCCCGCCAGCGGGCCAATGTCGCCCAGGCCCAGCACCGCCGTGCCGTTGGTGACCACGCCCACCAGGTTGCCGCGGCTGGTGTAGTCGTAGGCCAGGTCGGGGTTGGCCTGGATGTCGAGGCAGGGGTAGGCCACACCGGGCGAGTAGGCCAGCGCCAGGTCGCGCTGGTTCACCAGCGGTTTGGTGGCGTTGACCGAGATCTTGCCGCGGGTGGGAAAGCGGTGGTAGTCGCGCGAGGCGTCGCCCAGGGCCCGTTCAGCATCGGATAGTTCACTGCTCATCGTTGTCTCCTTGTAATTGGTGTGGCCTGCACTTTACACCCGCACAAAGTACTTTCCTGACAAAGCAGAGACAAAAGTCGCCGTGCGCCGGCCCGGCTTCCCGAAGACTTGATCCAGCTCAACTCAGCAGATCATGCAAGGCGCGGGCAATGACTTTGGTGGCGCGGCGCAGGTCTTCCAACTCCAGTCGCTCGTCGGCGCGCTTGGCGTTCGACTCAAGCACTGTGCGCGGACCGGCGCCGTAGATCACGCCGGGAATGCCGGCTTCGCTGAAGATCCGGACATCGGTGTAGAGCGGTGTGCCCAACGCAGGAATGTCCTCGCCAAAAATGGCTTTGCCGTGCTGCTGAATGGCGTCAACCAGCGGCTGGTTGCCGGGCAGTGGCCGCATGCTTTTGGCCAGCAGCATGCGCCTGACGTCAACGGTGATGCCGGGCAGCCCTGCTGCGGTGCGGGCAATGAGTTCACGCAAACCGGCTTCAACCTCTTCGGCGTTTTCTTCGGGGATCATGCGTCTATCCAGCTTGAAGCTGACTCGCCCGGGGATGACGTTGGTGTTGGTGCCGCCCTCGATCAGCCCGACGTTGAGATACGGGTGGTTGATGCCCTCCACCTGTGAGCTGATGGACTTGTAGAGCGCGTTTTGGGCATACAGCACGTTCAAGATTTGCACCGCGGCCTGCAAGGCGTCGACACCCGATTCGGGAATGGCGGCGTGCGCCATCTGGCCGTGCACGGTCACTTCGAGCTGCAGGCAGCCGTTGTGCGCGGTGATGACCTGGTAGCTGAAGCCCGCGGCAATCATCAGGTCGGGCCGGGTGAGTTGGTGTTTGAGCAGCCAGCCCGGGCCCACTTCGCCGCCAAATTCCTCGTCGTAGGTGAACAGCAGCTCAACGCTGCCCTTGGCGGGTTTGCACACCGCCTCGAGCGCGCGCATGGCATAGGTGAAGGTGGAAAAATCGCACTTGCTGACCGCGCTGGCGCGGCCGTAAATTTTGCCGTCTTCGATTTCGCCGCCGTAGGGGTCGCGCGTCCAGCCCTCGCCGGGAGGAACCACGTCGCCATGGGCATTGAGCGCGATGGTTTTGCCGCCTGCGCCGTAGCGGTGGCGCACGATCAGGTTGGTGATGCTTTGCAGCCCGGCAGCCCGCACCTCGGTATCAGGCACCGGGTGTTTTTCGGCTTCGATGCCCATGGCCTGCAACAACTCAAAAGTGCGCTCGGCATGGGGCGTGTTGTTGCCGGGTGGTGTGTCGGTGGGGACGCGGATGAGTTCTTGCAAGAACTTGACCTGTTCGTCAAAGTGGGTGTCGATCCAGGTGTCGAGCTGGGTGTAGGGCGTCATGGTCATGGGTTGGTGATATTGGACATGTCAGTGGCTAATTGCATCAGCAAGTGGTTGAAAGCCTCCACTGCCAGTTGCATGTCGTCGCTGGTGGTGGATTCAAGCGGGTTGTGGCTGATGCCGGCGTTTTGGCCGCGCACAAACAACATGGCTTGCGGCATGATTTCATGCAGCTTCATGGCGTCGTGGCCGGCGCCGCTGGGCATGCGGTGCACCGGCAGTCCCAGGCTGGCCACAGCATTCTCCCAGCGCTGCTGCCAATCTGGCGCGCTCGGTGCGGCGCTGGCGCGCATGGCCTCGGTGATTTGCAAATGCACTTTGCGGCGCGCGCAGATGTCGGCCAAGGCGCTCAGCAGATCAGCTTGCAGCGCGTCACGTTGGGCATCAAGAGGCGCGCGCAGGTCGAGTGAAAACTGGCAGCGCCCCGGCACCACGTTGATTGAACCGTTGGGCACGCTGAGCTGGCCCACGGTGGCCACCGAGTCGCCGTCGCGCGCGGCACGGCGCTCGCAGGCCAGCATGAATTCGGCAACAGTGCAGGCGGCATCAGAGCGCTGGTCCATCGGCGTGGTGCCGGCGTGGCAGGCGGTGCCCACTGTCTCGCCGGTGTAACGCGCGCTGGCGTTGATGGACGTGACCACGCCCAGCGGCAGGTTCAGCGCGTTAAGCACCGGGCCTTGTTCGATGTGCACCTCCACAAATCCGAGGTACTGCGCCGCATCGCGCTTGAGGCTGGCGATGTCGTCCGGGCGCAGTCCCGCCTGTTGCATGGCGGCGCGCATCGACACCCCGTCGGCGTCCAACTGGTCAAGCCAGGCCGGATTGAAATCGCCGGTGAGCGCGCCCGAGCCCAGAAAAGTGGCCTTGAACCGCTGGCCCTCTTCTTCGGCAAAGGCCACCACCTCGATCGCAAAGGGCAGGCGTTGGCCCGCGCGGTGCAGTGCGCGCACGCAGGCCATGGGCACAAAAATGCCGAGGCGGCCGTCGTATTTGCCGCCGTTGCGCACCGTGTCAAAGTGGCTGCCGGTGAGCAGGGTTTTGCCAGGGGCCGTGGCCTCATAGCGCCCCACCACATTGCCCACGGCGTCAATGGCCACGCTGTCAAAGCCGCAGGCCTGCATTTGCTCGCGGATGAAAGCGGCGCAGGCACGGTGCGCGTCGGTCAAATAGGTCACGGTCAGTTGATCGGGTGCTTCGGAGTACTGGCCCAATTGCTCCTGCCAGTCCCACACCAAGTCGCCCAGCGCTGGTGTGACGCCAAACTTGTCGTTCAGGCGAATCTCGGCAATGCGGTGGATGTTGCGCAGGCATTCTTGCCGCTCAAAGTCGGGGTGGCCGTGCAGGCGCCGCTCAAAGGTGGCAATGATCTCGGCCCGACCCAGGCCCAGGCCGCGCGGGCCGCGCACCGCCAGGATGAAGGGCCAGCCAAATTTGGCGTTGTAGGCGGCATTAAGCTGCTGCAGCCGGTCAAATTCTTCGGCGCTGCAGTGGGTCAAGCCGGCCTTGCTTTGCTCATGGGTCGACTCGGCCGTCAGGCTCTGGCTCACCATCGCCTTGCCCGCCAGCTCCGGGTGCGCGCGGATCAGCCCAAGCTGGGCCTCGCGCGCGGCGCCGCTGACCACCTGGGTCAGGATAAATTTGAGCCGGTGCAGCGACGCAAACGGCCGTTGCGCCAGCGCGGCCTGCGCAATCCAGGGCGAATGCTCGTACAGGCCGTCGAGCAGTTGCAGTGCGTCATTGGCGCTGGCGGCATTGAGTTGTTCAAGGGTCAGGGGCATGGTGTCAGGCCTGGGTGGTGTAGGGGTGGATGGCCTGCCAGTGGCGGGCGATGTCGATGCGCCGGCACACCCACACCCGGTCATGCTGGCCGATGTAATCCAGAAAGCGTTGCAACGCCACAATGCGCCCGGGCCGCCCGAGCAGGCGGCAGTGCATGCCCACACTCATCATCTTGGGGGCGTCCAGTCCGGCCGGGTCGCCCTCTGCATAGAGCGCGTCGAACGTGTCCTTGAGGTACTGAAAAAACGGGTCAGCGTAGGCGTAGCCCTGCGGCAAGGCAAAACGCATGTCGTTGCAGTCCAGGGTGTAGGGCACGATCAGTTGCGGCACCACCTCGCCGCTGGTTTTGGCCACCTCCATCCAGAACGGCAGGTCGTCGCCGTAGTAGTCGCTGTCGTAGTCAAAGCCGCCATAGTCGGCCACCAGCCGGCGGGTGTTGGGGCTGTCGCGCCCGGTGTACCAGCCCAGCGGCCGGGTGCCCATCAGGCGGGTCAAGCTTTCCATGCCCCGCGCCATGTGTTCGCGCTCCACGGCTTCGGGCAGGTTCTGGTAGTGGATCCAGCGCCAGCCATGGCAGGCGATCTCGTGGCCCAATTGTTGGCAGGCTTGCACCAGTTCAGGGTAACGCTCCAGCGCCATGCTGACGCCAAACACCGTGAGTGGCAGGCCGCGCTGCTCGAACTCGCGCAAGATGCGCCACACGCCGGCCCGTGCGCCGTATTCGTAAATGCCTTCCATGCTGATGTGGCGATCGGGGTAGCTGGCCGGGTTAAACATCTCGGACAAAAATTGCTCAGAACCTGCGTCGCCATGCAGCACGCAGTTTTCGCCACCTTCTTCGTAGTTCAAAACAAACTGCACCGCAATGCGGGCCTGACCGGGCCAGCGGGCGTGGGGTGGCGTGGGGCCGTAACCCTTGAGGTCACGCGGGTAGGGCAGGGTGCTGTTGTAGTGGCGCATGAATTTGGGCGAAGAAGATGGCAGGCTGTGCAGCAGTGTATACACTTTGATCAAATTTTTGAGGGCTTCACCATGGGACTGAGCACGCACGTTTTAGACACCATGCACGGCACGCCAGCAGCCGGCATGCAGGTGACTTTGTACGCCACGGACGGCGACGCCTTGAAACTGCTCAAGCAGTTTGCGCTGAATCAGGACGGCCGCAATCCGGATGGGTTGCTGCTGGACGCGACTGAATTACAGCGCGGCACCTATCGGCTGGTGTTTGACGTGGCGGCGTATTTCAAGGCCAGGGGGGTGGTCCTGCCGGAGCCCAATTTTTTAAACCAGGTGAGTCTGGACTTTGGTGTTGCCACGCCCGGGCAGCATTACCATGTGCCGTTGCTGGTGAGCCCGTGGAGCTACTCAACCTACCGGGGCTCTTGATGTGGGGGATGTCCCGCAAGGTCTCACAATTGCCCTTCTGTCAGCGTATCCAACTGGAACAGGCCGCTTTTGTGCCAGAGCCAGGTGTCGGTGTAGGTGACGCGTCCCATGCGGATCGGGGCGGGGTAGGGTTCGGCAAGGCGCACGGTGCGCTCGATTTCGGCCATCACCTCGGGTGCGTGCAAGGGAGGACGCATCCAGCTGGTGCTGGTGACCCGGCCCCGGTTGTCCACCTCCACCTGCAGCACGCCGATGGCGTAAAGCAGCGGTGGCATCTTGCCTTGGTAAACCCGCTTCATATTTCGCTCATACAGGTGGCTGGCGGCATCGCGCCGGTAGTCCCGGGGCGTCACGGCTTCCGAAATGTAAGTGGGAAGCGCCACGGGCGGGGCCACCACAACGGGTGCTGGCGCGGGAGCCGGAACGGGTTTGGGGGGAGGGGGCGGCGGCGGGGGGGGCGTGCTGCATCCGGCCAGAAACAAGGCCATGATGGCAGCCAGGCGCAGACCTAGCGGGGACAATTTGAATCTGGGTAGGGCAAAAATATTCATGCTTTGTCTCGAAAATAGCGATGATCTGCGCAAACTAATTTTGCACTGTCATTGCCAAAACCGTAATGTGCCTCAAAAAACGCCAGCTCGCCACTTCTATGGATTACTTAAAAAGGTAAGTGATTGTGACAGCCGTTGAGCAGTTTATAAAGCTATTGGGCTCACAGCACGCAGTCTGGGTGACGGTGCAAGCGCATCGTGGCTCGGTGCCGCGCGAAGCGGGTGCCTGGATGGCGGTGTTTGCCAGCACCACGATCGGCAGCGTTGGCGGCGGCCATCTGGAGTGGCAAGCCACCGGCCAGGCCCGAGAAATGCTTGCCGGCCAACCTGCGGAGCGCGTGCTGCGCTATGCCCTGGGGCCGTCGCTGGGGCAGTGCTGTGGCGGCGAGGTCACGTTGCAGTTTGAGCCAGTCAGCGCACAGGACATTCCCCGCTTGCAGCGCCATTTTCTGGTTCAGCAAGCCCAATGGCCGCCAGTGGCCTTGTTTGGCGGCGGTCATGTGGCCCATGCGCTGGTGCAGTTGCTGGGCCACCTGCCGTTTCAAGTGCACTGGATCGACAGCCGCGATGGTGTTTTTCCTGAAACGTTGCCCGCCAACGTAAGCGCCGAGTATTCGGATCCGGTGCAGGGCGCGGTCGCCGCGCTGGCATCCCGGTCTCGGGTGCTGATCATGAGTTTCAGCCATGCCGAAGACCTGGCCGTGGTGGCCGCCTGTTTGCTGCGCCAGCGCGCTCGCGGCGACTTGCCTTTTGTCGGCCTGATTGGCAGTCGCAGCAAATGGGCCACCTTTGGCCATCGTCTGGCTGAGCGCGGGTTTTCCGCGTCAGAGCTGGCGCTGGTGACCTGCCCGATCGGACTGCCGGGTATTGCCGGCAAAGCGCCAGAAGTGATCGCGGTCGCAGTGGCGGCACAACTCTTGCAACTGAACTCAACAATCGACGCAGCTCCGTCATTGCGCACCGAATGAGGCAATCCATGACTTCTGAACGCATGGATTGCCACCCTTGGCTCGCAGTAGCGGGAACATGATCAAACCAAGGACGCATGATGGAAAGTTATATTTTGGATTGGCTCAACCTGCTGCTGCGCTGGACGCATGTGATCACCGCCATTGCCTGGATCGGTTCCTCGTTCTACTTTGTGTTTCTGGACAGCAGCCTGACCCCGCCCGAAGACGAAGAGCTCAAAAAACAGGGTGTCAGCGGCGAGCTGTGGGCGGTGCATGGCGGCGGGTTTTATCACCCGGTCAAATTTGCCGTCAAGCCGCCGCAATTGCCCAAACACCTGCACTGGTTTTACTGGGAGAGCTACAGCACCTGGCTCACCGGCTTTGCGCTGTTTACCGTGTCCTACCTGTGGAGCGCGAGCACCTACCTGATCGACAAGTCAAAAATGGACTGGGCACCGTGGCAGGCCATCGCCATCGCCCTGCTGTTTCTGGCGGTGTTCTGGTTGTTGTACGACCTGATCTGCCGAATTTTCGGTCAGCGTAGAAACGGCGACGCGATCGTCGGGGCACTGGTGTTTGTGCTGGTGTGCGTGGCAAGCTGGCTGGCCTGCCACTGGTTTGCCGGGCGCGCCGCCTTTTTACTGGTGGGCGCCATGCTGGCCACCAGCATGAGCGCCAACGTGGCGCACTGGATCATTCCGGGACAGCGCAAGGTGGTCGCCGCCATCAAGGCTGGCGAGCCGGTGGATCCGATCCACGGCATCCGCGGCAAGCAGCGCAGCGTGCACAACACCTATTTCACCCTGCCGGTGCTGTTTGCCATGCTCAGCGGCCACTACAGCTTTACCTACACACACCCGCAAAACTGGCTGGTGCTGATTGCGATGATGTTTGCGGGTGCCGCCATTCGCCAGTTTTTTGTCATGCGCCACGGCTACAAGCTGGGCCGCAACGGCAACCCGCTGCCTTATGCGCTGGTGGGCGTGGCGGTGATTGGCGTTGTGATGGTCTGGCTGGCTCCGCTGCCATCAGCAGAGTCGACACAGGCGCAAGCAGGGCCAAATACCCAGACGGTTGCTGATACCGGCATGGGCGGCCCCATCGGCTATGCCACGCTGCAGCCCATTCTTGCGCAGCGCTGCTACCTGTGCCACGGCGAACAAGTGCAAATGAAAAACGTGCGGCTCGACTCTGCTGCCAACGTCAAGCTGCATGCGCAAAACATTTACCAGCAGGTGGTGGTCAGCAAGCTCATGCCCATGACCAACAGCACCGGCATCTCGGAGGCCGAGCGCATGGTGTTCAAGCAGTGGTTTGAGACGGGGGCCAGCACTGATTGATCCTCAACGATCAAAGGTCGTCATCGCGAATCTCCCGTGTCCGCCCCAATCACGCACGCGGACGTTCGACATGAATTTTCATGCCGGGCTCGACCCGGCATCCAGGGAGTCCGGAATTCATGGATGGCCGCAGCGCACTTTTAACGTGCCCGCTCAGCCAAAAAGATCTCGATACGGCGGTTTCTGGCGCGACCATCGACGGTGTTGTTGTCGGCAATAGGCTCGTAGGATCCACGGCCATCAATCTGGATGCGCTGGCCGCTTACGCCGCGTGACACCAGGTAGTTGCGCGCGCTAGAAGCCCGGTTGACCGACAGCGGGTTGTTGATGGCGTCCGAGCCGGTGCTGTCAGTGTGGCCAATGATGCGAACCTCGGTGTTGGGCTGGCTGCTCAAACCTTGTGCAAACTGGTCCAGAATGGGGCGCAGATTGGACTTGATTTCGGCGCTGTTGGTGTCAAACGAGATGTCGCTCGGAATGCTGAGCTTGAGCTGGTTGTCAGGGGTTTGCGTCACAGCCACGCCGGTGCCCGCCGTTGCCCGCTCCATTTCGACCTTTTTCTTTTGCATCTGGGTGGACCAGATGTAGCCACCGAGCGCGCCCACGCCAGCACCAATGGCGGCCGACTTGCCGCTGTCGCCAATGGCAACACCAGCCAAAGCGCCCACGCCAGCACCGATGGCCGCGCTGCGCTGCGCGTCCGACATGTCGGCACATCCGGTGAGCAGCACAATGGCTGCGCTCAGGCTGGCGATCACGGGGCGGCTGCTTGATATCAAGGTTTTCATGGTGGTTCCTTCAGAATTGTTGGTAAACGCAATTTATACCAGCAAGTACGCTGTGTGTGACGTGCGGTGGCGCACATACGCGTCAAAATGTAACAACACGTTGAGAATCCGCACGGTTTCAAGGTGCGGTGCCAGGGGCTGTCAGGATGTCGCAGCGCTTGCTTCGTCCACCTTGTCGGCCTCGGAGGTGAACGCATCGGCATAAAACTCGTCTTCTGGCAAACCTGCGCGCAAATAATCAGCACGCGCCGAGTCCACCACAATGGGTGCGCCGCAAGCATAGACCTGGTGGCCGGACAGGTCTGGCAGATCTTGGAGCACCGCGCGGTGCACAAAGCCCGTGCGCCCGCGCCAGTTGTCCCCGGGCAGGGCGTCTGACACCACCGGCACATAAAGCAAATTGGGCATTTCGGTCATCCTGGTCGTGACCCACTCGTTCATGTAAAGATCAGCAGGACGGCGACCGCCCCAGTAAAGCCTCACCTGGCGTTTGATGCCTTTGAAGTGCATGTGTTCGATGATCGCCTTGATCGGCGCAAAACCCGTGCCCGAAGCCAGCAGCACGATCGGCTTGGCGCTGTCCTCGCGCAGGTAAAAGCTGCCGTAAGGGCCCTCAATGCGCAAAATGTCGCGCTCTTTCATGGCCCCAAACACATGGTCGGTAAATTTGCCGCCGGGCATGTGGCGAATGTGCAGCTCCAGCCCCTGGCCAATCAGGTGCGGCGCGCTGGCCATGGAGTAACTGCGGCGCACACCATCACGCAGCAAGAACTCAATGTACTGGCCGGCATGGTAGGCAAACACATCGTTGGCGGGCATTTGCAGCTTCAAGATGATGACGTCGCTGGAGGCTTTTTCAAGCGTGGTCGCGCGCACCGGCATTTTCTTGATCGCAAAAGCCCCTTCCAGCGTGACCTGGCGCGATTCCAGCACCACGTCGCTCTGTGGGCTGGCGCAGCAGGTCAGCACAAACCCCTGGGCTTCTTCGGCATCACTGAGCGCTTTGCTCTGGTGCGCGCCCTGCGCCACTGAGCCGCCGGATATCTTGCATTTGCAAGAGCCGCAAGCGCCGTCCTTGCAGCCATAGGGCAGGTTGATGCCCTGCGCAATCCCGGCTGCCAGAATGGTCTCGCCGGCGGCCACGGTAAATGTGCGGCCGCTGGGTTCGATGGTGATGTGAAAAACATTTGGGCTGGCGCTGCCGGTCATATTCTGGTTATCCTCAAAGCTTCAAATTCAAAAGGAGTCGATTTTGCCTGCATTGCGAAGCCCACATGCGCTCCTGTACGCCACCCGCCCCGGCGCCTTGCCCGCCCGCTTTCGGCGCGAACGCGTGCTGCTGGTCGGTTGTGGCGATGTCGGCGTGCGCGTGGCCCGCGACTTGGGCCAACGCGTGCGGCTGCTGGCGCTCACCACCGACGCCTCGCGCGTGGCCGGGTTACGTGCTTTAGGCATCACGCCGCTGGTGGGTAATCTGGACAAACCCGACAGCCTCAAGCGCTTGAGTGGTCTGGCCACAAGACTGGTCCATCTGGCGCCGCCCCCCGGCAGCGGCGGCCAGGACCCGCGCACCCGAGCGCTGCTGCAGGTGCTGCGAAGGCGCTCCCATTTGCAGAGCTTGGTGTATGGTTCCACCAGCGGTGTTTATGGCGATTGCCAGGGTGAGGTGGTCACTGAAAACCGAATGCTCAACGCCGCCACCGCCCGGGCGCAGCGGCGCATCGATGCCGAGCAGCGCATACGCCATTTTGGCCGCGTCAGCGCGGTGCGGGTCAACACCCTGCGCATTCCGGGCATCTACGCGCCTGACCGCGAGGGTGGCACCCCGCGCGAGCGGCTGCTCAAAGGCACGCCGGTGCTGCAGGCCAGTGACGATGTGTTCACCAACCACATCCATGCCGACGATCTGGCGCGCGCCTGCATTGCCGCCCTGTGGCGCGGCCTGCCCGGACGGGTTTACAACGTCAACGACGATACCTGTCTGAAGATGGGCGACTATTTTGACCTGGCCGCTGATTTGTATGGCCTTCAGCGCCCGCCGCGGGTGCCGCGTGACACCGCCACGGCGCAATTGCCGCTGATGCTGCTGAGTTTCATGAGCGAGTCACGACGCCTGGACAACACCCGGCTCAAGTCCGAGTTGCGCGTGGCGCTGCGTTACGCCACCGTGGCGCAGGGTTTGCAGGCAGGTGTTACTGCCCCGTCCTCATCGTGAATGTAATTTGGGGAAAAGCTGTCAAGCCAACTTTGCCGTTCAGGGTGACCTCGTAGTCTGTGTCGGGGTTCAAGGCAACGGTGGGAATCACGAAGATTTCGTTGGGGGTGATGTAGGGTTGGCCATCAACGGGGTCCTTGTTGGGGTCATTGCTGCTGGATAAAACCACGAAGGGGACGGTTGCGCCACCGCGGGAGATTCTGCTGCTGAGGGCGTTGACAGTGATGGTTTGTGGCGCATCCACCTTGAGGTAAATGGGCGGACCCACGAGCGCATTGGCATAGGCCGTTCCAATGAAAGGGTTTGGACTTTCGTTGGCTGGGTCAAAGGCAGGCGGAATGTCGCTGCTGTTCTGGCACGGGTAGGTGGCCACTTTGCCGGTGCCCAGCGTGATGCGTCTGCCGGCGTCTTCGAAACCGTTGAGCGAGCCAAAGCGGTATTCCTCGCGCCAGGTTGTGGCATTGATCATGGTCGTTTTCAAATAAGCGCCAAAACCCACATCTGCGCCTTCATACATGGCGCCCGACAAGTGGTACACCGTGTTGAGCAGGCTTCGCATGGAGTCAGCGCCGCGCACCTGCATGGTCGGAAAAGTTGGCGCGCTGGTGTAGTCCCATACGGTTGCCTCCAGTATTTCAGCCAGTGCCGCATAGTTATAGCCCTGATAAACCGCGCGATCCCAAGGGTAGACGCCGGTGAAGCCGGCAACGCCGCGCGTTTCCAGATGGCTAAGCACCGAGTCGCCAGTTGCGAATGAAAGATCAACAAGGTACTTTGAGTGGCTCAAGGCGGCTGCATCAAGCTTGGCGTTTCGGGTCAATCTTACGAGGGGGTCCGACCCGTCAAAGCCGCACAGCGTGCGGGCTTTGCTCAACACTTCCCAGGCGCCCAGTTCAGCCGAGCCTGGCGCATAGCTCGCGGGCACCACCGGCGCGGAGTCTCCGCCCCCGCCCCCGCCGCAAGCCACCAGGCTCAGGGAGAGGATCAGGGACAAGGAAAAAATACCTGGTTTTGTCATTGCGTTTGCACCTCTGGTGGTCGTTGGCAAAGGATAAACCATTCAAGCAGAGCAAAATAGCGCTATTCACACTTTTTACGCCTGTACATGACAATTATCACGACGCCAGCACCTTCCGATTCCGAAGCCATTGCTGAAACCCTTCAGTCTGCCGACTTCGACGAACTCGACACCATTCTGGATGACCTGCGCACGCGTTTTGACGAAACCCCGCAGTGGGAGTTTTGCGAGGGCTTCATGGCCGCGCTGGTGTGCTGCCGCCGGGTGATCGGCCCGAGCGAGTATTTTTCGGTGCTGCTGGACCTGGAGGACGACAGCGAAACCCCGTTGTTTGCCGACGGAGCCCAGTTCAAGCGCTTTTTTGACCTGTGGATGCGACGCTGGAACGAGGTGGCCATGGCCCTCAGCGCCGATGTGGAATCGCTCGACGATGAGCGCGCCTACCAGCCCGAGGTGATGGACCTGCGCGGCGCCATTGCCGCCCTGCCCGAGGAGCAGCGCGCTGAAATGGGCGATGCGCCGATCCCCTCGTTCGGCCAGATCTGGGCCATTGGTTTCATGTATGCGGTGGAAAGCTGGCCCGATGAATGGGCGCCGCCACGCGACAAGGACGCCGCCAAAGTGCTCGATGCCGCGTTGGAATGTATGGTCGCCGTGACCGAGGACGACACCGACCCGCCCACGGTGGCCGCGTTCGACGAAGACGGTGTGCCCACCATCAGCGAGCAGCGTCTGAATGACTTTGCCGATGCCCTGTGGGCGGTGTATGACCTGCGGGAGCTGTGGCGCAACATCGGCCCGCGCGTGGAAACCGTGCACGCCGATCCCAAAGTGGGACGCAACGACCCCTGCCCCTGCGGCAGTGGCAAAAAATACAAAAAGTGCTGCGGCGCCTGAGCGCACCGCCACGTCAAGGATGTTTGGCCAGGTACTTGGCCAGCGCGGCGTGGGTTTGCACACGCATCTGTTTGCGGAAATGCGGCGCCCAGCCCAGCACCCATCCGCCCATGCCCAGTGCCTGGCGCGACCAGCGCCAGAAGTCAAAGCGGTCGGTGTGGCTGGCAATCAGGCCTTGCGGGGTAAACGTGAAGTCAGACTCGATGATGTTGTGAACCAGCCGGTTTGACACGCTGAAGCGGTAATGAGCTTCCCAGTGAACGTGGCCGGCATGCTCGTCAGCGCGCACGTCCCTGTATTCAAGCCGCCAGTCGGCGCGGTTTTTGGCCAGCGTGGCGGCGCACAGCATGTGCCACATGCCGCTGATCTCGCGCTTCCCTTTGAGCGAAAACGCCGGATCGTCAAAAGTGGCATCTTCTGCATAGCAGGCAGCCATGGTGTCGGCGTCGAGCGCGGCAAAGGCGTTGTAAAAGCGGGTCAGGGTGTTTTCGTTTGAATTCATGGGGGTGACTTTAGCGCCAACTCGGTAACAGCATCGCCGCCAGCGTCCACATGGTCAGCGCAATCAGAGTGTCGAGCACGCGCCAGGCCCGCACGGTGGCAAAAAGCGGCGCCAAAAATCGTGCGCCAAAACCCAGCGTGGCAAACCAGCACAGGCTGGCGCTGGCGGCGCCAAAGCCAAAGATCCAGCGCTCAGGGTCGGGTCGCTGGTTGGCAATGGCGCCGAGCAGCACCACGGTATCAAGGTACACATGCGGGTTCAAAAAGGTAAAGGCAAAGCAGGCGGCCAGTGCTGCCGCCAGTGTCGTTCCGCCACTTTTGCCAAGTGGCATCGACTTGCCCTGCCAGGCGCGCCGCGCTGCCAGCACACCATAAGCCGTCAAAAACAGGGCACCACCATAGCGTGTGAGGCTCATCAGGGTGGTGTTGTCGCGAATCAGCAGGCCCGCCCCGCCTATGCCCGCCAGAATCAGCAACGCGTCGGACAGCGCACAAAACAGCACCAGGGGCAGCACATGCTGGCGCAAAATGCCTTGGCGCAGCACGTAGGCGTTTTGCGAGCCGATGGCCACAATCAGTGCCAGTCCGGTGGCAAAGCCTTGGGCAAAATCCATGCTCAGGCGGCAAAGTGCAGGCGCACGGTGAGGCCGCGGCCCTGCAGGCCCTCGGACAATGTCAGGGTGGCCTGGTGCAGGTCTGCCACACGCTTGCAAATGGCCAGCCCCAGCCCGGTGCCGGGCTGACCTTGCTCGGCGATGCGGAAAAAGCGCTCCAGCACCCGGTGCCGCTGGTCGGGTGCGATGCCCGGGCCGTCGTCGCTGACCGCCAGTTGCACCCCGGTGCCTTCGGCCTCAAGTGAGATCACGATGTTGCCACCGCGCTGCGTGTAATGGATGGCGTTGTCGACCAGGTTGGAAAGCAGCATGGCCAGCATGTCGGCGTTGCCGGTGATCGGTGGCAGATTGGGCGCCGCATTCAATTCCAGGCTTTGCTCGCGCTGCAGGGCCAATGGGGCCAACTCGGCGCAAATGGCTTCAGCAATTTTGTCGATGTGGAGTCTGTGAAATTCTGGGCTGGCCTGCTTGGGGTCGAGCCGCGCCAGGGTCAGCAGCTGATTGACCAGGCGAATGCCGCGCTCCACGCTGTGCTGCATTTGCTCAAGCGCCTGCTGGTGCGGTGTCTCGGCCTGGGTATGACGCGCGGTGTACAACTGGACCTGAATCGCCGCCAGCGGAGTGCGAAGCTGGTGGGCTGCATCTTCCGTGAAGCGGCGCTCGTTGTCCAGGGTTTCCCCCATGCGGGTGAGCAGGTCGTTCAAGGCCGTGACGATGGGTTGCACCTCGTCAGGCACACTTTGGGGATCGATCGGTGTCAGGTTATCAGGCCGTCTTTTGGTGATTTCCCGGCTCAGGATGGCCAGCGGATGGAGCCCTTTGCGAATGGAAAACCACAGCAAAAAAAACAGCACCGGCAGCCCGAAAGCAAGCGGTGTGGCAGCGTCGATGACCAGGCCTCGCACCAACTGTGCCCGGAAATCATGCGGCTCTGCGACGATGATGCGCACACTGTGGGTGGTGTCGTGAACATGGTAGTTGCGCCAGCCTTTGCCCTGCTCGTCCACACTGTCCGAAAACCCCATTTTTGTGGTCATGATGTCCAGCGGTGCGTTGTCCGAGCGAAACAGCAGCATGCCGTTGTCGCGCCACAACTGGTAACGCAGACTGCTGCCGTACAGCGTTTTCCTGGAGCCGGGCGGTCGCGCAGTGGGCTGGGTTGCCGGATTTTGTGGCGCGCTGCCCTGCAATGTCCGGTTCTGGAAAATCGTCGCACGGCTGGGCAATTCAGGCCAACTGTTAAAGAGCTGGTCAATCTCGGCCGATGACATGGTGGTCGGGAAGAAGGTGTTGTCTTCATCCGGGTCCATCATCTGCAAAAATGCCTTTGCCGTGTGTGCCAGGTGAACATCGTAAAGTTCGTTGACCTGAGCGATGTGGTCCCGGGTGGAAAGGATGCTCATCACCGCCCAGAACAGAAAGCTGACCACCCCCAGCGCCACCAGCAGGCGGTGGCTGAGGGTGATCTGTGAGCGACCGATGACGGTCATGGCTTGGTTAAGGTGTAGCCCACCCCGCGAACCGTTTTGAGGTTGGTTTCGCCTATTTTTTGGCGCAGGTTGTGGATGTGGACTTCAAGCACATTGCTGTCGCTGCTGCGGCTTGAGCCGAATACGGACTCTTCAAGCCGGCTGCGTGAAATGACTTGCCCGGCGCCCTCCATCAGCACCCGCAACAAGTCGAACTCGCGGTTCGACAGGTTGAGCAGCTTGCCGTCTTTGGTGACCACCAAGGTGTCCGAGTCCAGCGTCAGGTTGCCGACACAGATACGCCCCACGTAACCCGCCCGGCGCACCAGCGCGCGCAGGCGTGCAATCAGCTCGTCCATGTCGGTGGTCTTGACCAGGAAGTCGTCGGCACCAGCCTCAAAACACATCACCTTGTCGCGGGTGGTGTCACGGGCCGTCAGCATCAGCACCGGCACGGAACTGCCGTTGGCCCGAAGTTGTTTCAGCAGGGACAAGCCGTCCAGGCCCGGCAGGCTGATGTCCAGCACCGCGATCCGGAAAAAAGACTCGGTCAACAACTCAAGCGCGGCCCGGCCATCGGTCACCCAGTGGGCATCGAAACCGGCGTTCTTGAGGGCGGCCTGCAAACCCGCCCCCATCATCAGGTCATCTTCAACAATCAACAGCTTCACGATTGAGCTTTCCTCTGGATGAGTTCTGTCAGGCGGGCCAGGGCATGCTGCACCGTGGCCTGGCGCACCGCCGCGCGGTTGCCGGGAAAGTGCTGCAACTCGCTGGTCACGCCCAGGGGAGTCGCCCAGGCGAGCCACACGGTGCCCACCGGCTTTTCGGCGCTGCCGCCGGTTGGGCCGGCCACACCCGTGACGGCAATGGCCACCTGGGCACGCGAGTGCGCCAGCGCGCCACTGGCCATGGCGCGTGCCACGGCCTCACTGACCGCGCCATGGCGGTCGATCAGCGCGGCATCAACGCCCAGCAACTCGGATTTGGCTGCGTTGGAATAGCTGACAAAACCACGCTCGAACCAACTGCTTGAACCCGCCAGGTCGGTGCAGGTGGCGGCAATCAGGCCACCGGTGCAGCTTTCAGCCGTGGCCAGAAACCAGCCCTTTTGCAAAAGCAGCCGCGCCAGAAGGGCGCACTTGTCAAGCATCAACAGCCTATTGTTTAACAGGGGTCAGGGTGGCATCTTCAATCAGTACTTTGTAGCTGTAGCCAGCACCAAAATCCTTGTCATTGCGCACCACACCTGAAACCGCCACCAGGTCGCCCACCTTGGCGGGCGCCGCGGTGGTGACCAGGATGTCGTTGTCGCCCTTGGCTGATGTGCCTGACCCGTCACGCAGATGGACCCAGTTTTTGCCCATGATGCTGGCGTTGTACTTGACGACCTGACCGTTGACCCTGACCGGCTTGTCCTTGAGCTGCGTGGCTTTGCTCACGACATCGGCCACGGTATAGGCGTTGGCGCCGCTGGCCTTGGCGACCTTGACCGCGGCGCTGTCTGCGGCGTTGGCCATGGCCATTTTCGGGGCCGCTACGCCCTGACCGGCGCCAGCGCCGGCGAGTGTGCCAAAAATGATGGTCGGGAACGTTTTCTTGAGCGATTTGCTCTCGAAGTCGCTCATCACCATGGGATTCTCGATCGTCACCATGGCGCCCTTTTTGACCGCCGCAGTGCTGACTGCCGCCCAGGTTTCGCCGTCCTTGGTCTTCAGTCGCATGTAGGTGTAGATTTCAACGTCCTTGACCTCCAGCACCTCGCCGCTGACCGTGCCTTTGGCGAGTGGCTTGGTGGACATCGGGCCGGCTGCCCAGGCAGAGGCGGTGAGCAAGGCGGAAAGGATAAGACTGCCAGTAAATAGCTGTTTCATGGGGTCGGTTCGGTTGAGTATAAAAAGCAAAGCATAGCAGCCGGCTGAAAAGCGCGCAGCAAGCCCTACCAGGATCGCCACATGGCAATCACCAGCAGGGTGCAAAAAGCGGCCACCAGGTCGTCGAGCATGATGCCCCAACCGGCCTTGCGCCAGGCAGCCGGGTCAGTGCTGGGGTCGACATGGTGGTAAAGCTGGTCGGCCCAGGCCACCGGGCCGGGCTTGACGGCATCAAAAAAGCGAAACAGCGCAAAGGCTGCCAACTGGCCCCAGAATCCGGTCGGACCCACCAGCCAGAGCACCAGCCAAAAGGCGGCAATTTCGTCCCACACGATGCTGCCAGGGTCAAGCGTGCGCATGTGTCTGGCGGTGACCGTGCACACCCACCAGCCCGCCAGGATGCTGACGGCAATGAGACCGCCCCATTGCAATTCAGTCAATCGGTGTTGCAGCAGCACAAACAGCGCCCAGGCCCACAGCGTTCCCATGGTGCCGGGAGCTTTTCGGCTGAGGCCGGAGCCAAAACCCAGCGCCATCACATGGGCCGGGTGCGCCATCATGAAATGGCCGCTCGGGGCAACAGGTCCCGGCGGCCTCTCGGCCTGGGCTGCGGCGGGTGTGGCTGAATGAAAGGCAGACTCTTGATCAAGCATGACCAGATTATCAAGCTGATCCCGGGGAGCACCCCGCTTCAGGCAAAGTGGTCAAACGAGGCGTAATGGTCGGGCAGCGCCAGACCCTGATCATCGACCAGACGCAAACCTGCGCCAGCCTCGATGTGGCCGATGCAGTGCACTGGCGTCTGGCTGGCCAGCGCGGCGGCCGCCACGGCGGCGCGGTGCCGGGGCGGCGCGGTGAAGAGCAACTCGTAGTCGTCGCCGCCGCACAAGGCCAGTGCGCGCCAGTCCTCCAGCACCAAATCGGCGCCCGCCTGGTTTTTGGGTTTTGTAGTTTGAGCGCAACAGGCGATGGTTTTGACAACCTGATCGACCCGCACGCGGGCACCCACCCCAGAGCTTTCCAGAATATGGCCCAGGTCGCCTATCAGGCCGTCGCTGATATCGATGGCGGCTGTGGCGATGCCACGCAGGGCCAGGCCCAGCGCCACGCGCGGCGCGGGCCAGTCAAGCCTGGCCCGCGCTGCGGTCAATACATCAACGGGCACGGTCAATTTGCCTTGCCGCACGCTCAGCGCCAGCCGGGCATCGCCCAAACTGCCGCTCACATAAAGGTCATCACCGGCTTTGGCGCCACTGCGCAGCAGGGCCAGGGATCGGCCATTGACAACCGGCACTTCGCCAAACACCGTGATGCAGATGTTGAGTGGCCCGCAAGTGGTGTCACCGCCAATGAGTTCGCAGTCAAACGCGTCGGCCAGTTCAAACAGGCCCCGGGCAAAGTCCGCCAGCCATGGTTCGTTGACCTCGGGCAGCGCCAGTGCCAGGGTGAACGCCAGCGGTTTTGCGCCACAGGCGGCCAGGTCGCTCAGGTTGACCGCCAGCGCCTTGTGGCCCAGGCTGTGCGGATTCACGTCGGCAAAAAAATGGCGTCCCTGCACCAGCATGTCGCATGAGATGGCCAACTGGCTGCCGGGGGTGGGCTGCCATAGCGCGCAGTCGTCGCCAACCCCCACAGCCGCGTGGCGCGGCGGGCGTTTGAAGTAACGCGCGATCAGATCAAACTCACCCATGTGTCACGTCTTTCGCTTGCTCAGCCGCGCGCGGAGGCCAGAAAAAGCTGGCCAGGCGGGTGCGAATCCGGTGGCGAATGGTCTGGTAGATGCGGCTGCGATCGACACCGCTGACGTTATGCGCCCTGAGTGCCAGCATGAAGGCGAAATAAAAACTCACGCCCACGTTGAGCGCGCCGGTGATGGCAATCCCGGCCACGCACCACCAGAACGGACTGCTGTAAAAGATGTCGGGCCCCAGGCTGGCTGCGGCTGCAGCGAGTTGCCCGGTGGACAGCGTGACGTGGCGCACCTCCAGCCCAAGGCCAAAAAACGCCGCAAAAGCGGGCACCAGCCCCAGCATCATGCCAAGCGAGACATTGGCCGCCAGTCCCGAGATGTTGTGGCGCATGAAGCTGGCCCAGCGGTCGGCCCTGGCGTGGCCCAGCGCGCCGGTGAACCTGGGGTTGTAGCGAATGGCCGAGTCCAGCCGGTGCAGCACAAACCAGTTCTCGGTCCAGCCGGCCATGATGCTTGAGGCAAACAACAGCACACCGGTCAGGGCGGCAAACAGGGCGGTGGGCCCGAGCAGGGTGAGGTCTTGCAAAACGTGCTCGGCCACCTTGGCGTCGATCATGGGGGTACCGAAGGCCAGCCACAGCCCGGTGCTGATCAACAACACCGCGGGGGCCACCAGCGCCAGGTTGCCAAAAATGGCGGCCACCTGTGAGCGCACCAGGTGCGCCACCTCATCGACAAAACCTTCAACGGCGCCCGGTGCCCCCAGTTCCTTGAGCTTGGCGGCCATGGCGGGGGCGGTCATGGCGGGTTGTTTGGTGGCCACGGTCCAGTGCAGCAACTGGATCAGCACGAAGCTCAGAGCATAGTTGAGGCCGGCGTAAAAGCCGCCCCAAAAGGCCGACAGGCTCATCGAAAGAATCAAAAATTTGATCAACGTGGTGACGGACATGACGGCTCCGCCGCCTGCGGCATCACGCAGCATCCGCATGTATTCGGCCCGGGTGCGGGTGATGTAGTGCTCACCGGTCTCGGAACTGCGCTCAGCCACCTTGGCGGCCAGCATCGACGAATTGGCGGCAATCAGCGCGCGCACGCTGCGCCGCTCGTGCCCCACCTGCACCAGATGGGCGAACAACTCTGTCGTGTGACGATGGGGGT
Source organism: Rhodoferax sp. (assembly GCF_011391645.1). Classification (GTDB taxonomy): domain Bacteria; phylum Pseudomonadota; class Gammaproteobacteria; order Burkholderiales; family Burkholderiaceae_C; genus Rhodoferax. The sequence goes on from NZ_JAABQC010000008.1 coordinate 43,118, forward strand.
GTTCCGACATCAGGCAATCGAGCAGGGTGCGCACGCGCAGTACCCGGCTTCGCAACTGGCGCAACTGAAACACCAGATTGACCGATATGCCGTTGCTGTCGAGGTGGGTGTAGACCGATGCCGCAGCGTGGCGGCAAGCCTCCAGGCGGTTCAGAACCTGCTGCATGGCAGCCTGACGGGCGGGCGAGGGGAGCGTCGGATCGATCAAAAAAGCCGCTTGCAGCGCAATCACGTCGCTGTCGAGCGCATGGAAGGGCGCGGTCTCGCGCGCGGGAGTGCTCATGCGCAGGCGCAACTCGGGAGAAAAACCGGTGGAACGGATTTGACCTGTGCAAAGTGTCAGCGCTTCGAGCAGCGTGGCTTGCCATGGTGTCACCTGGCTTGGCCCGATCTGTGGCACCCAGGCGCAGATGCCGTCGGTCATGTGCGCGCAGTCTGCCTGCAGCAACTCTGCCAGACGCGCCAGCGTGGCATCATCCAGCGCAGTGAGCCAACGCGCATCGAATGGCTGGCACAGCACCAGCGAAAACAGGCTGGCGGCATCGGCCGTTTCAGGCGTGCCGGGCAGCCATTTGAGGTGCAGGCGTTCGCCCAGTTCACTGGCAAAGGCGCTGCGAGAAGAAAAGCCATAGTCGGCCAGCAACGAGGTTGCGTCCACTGTGACCAGCAGCTTTTGCCACCAGGCTTGCAGCTTGGCACGCGTCTCGGGGCGTTGTTGCAGGGTATCGAGCAACAGGCAGACGCGCGCCACCGCGCCGGGTACCGAATCGCGGTTGCCGCGCACCCAGCCAAGCAGATCAATCAGCCAGAGGTGGCGGTGCGCCAGGTCGGCGCGCGGGTCAAGGGCATCAAGCAGTTCGGAAAGGTCGGGTCTGGTCGCCATGGGCTTAATGCAGGGTGCGCGTGCCACCGCTTTCACTCAGGGCATCGAGCACGAACATGGGCACATCCACATCGAACTTCTCACCGTCTTCTGCGACGCAAAAAAAGCTGCCGTGCATGGTGCCTGTGGGCGTTCGCAGGCGTGTGCCGCTGGTGTACTCAAAGGTTTCTCCGGGTTGCAGCAAGGGCTGCTGCCCCACCACACCCAGGCCCTTGATCTTTTCATGATGACCCAGGGAGTCGTTGACATTCCAGGTGCGGGAGATCAGCTGTGCTGCCACCCGGCCGGTGTTGCGAATGGTGATGGTGTAGGCAAAAAAATACTGGCCTTGCTCCGGAGCTGACTGATCAGCCAGGTATCGCGGGTTGACCAGAACCTGGAATTGGTGGCGGGGGGTGGTGGTCATGTTACTGGGGTTTGATGGTGGCAAGCGGGGGAAGCTCCAGGGAGATGGCAGCCGGGGCCTGCATGCTGGAGGCGAGCACCGCCCCACGCTTTGACACGGATTGCAACAGCAGGTCATCAGACAACCTGTCGCCCACTCTGTAGGGTTTTGCGGGTGCGTCATCCATGGCGATCAATGCGCTGCCGAGCCCGTTGCCTCTGCCTTGGGCGATGACGCCCATGAGTTTGTACTTTCCAGCGGGATTGACTTCAGGTTCTGACTCGCTGTCGCCGACTGGGGTGGCGCTGGCACCCAGCAGTTGGGCCACCCGGCCGGTGTCAATGGCCTGCGGGCCGAATCCCCGATCGCTGGCGGGCGGCATGCTGACCGGCTCGGACCAGCGCAGGCCCCAATAAACGGCGCTGGCCGCCGCCAAAGCCGCCAATAGAAGCGTGCTCAGACGCGCAGGCCAAACGGACCGGTCAATGGTTGCCATGGGAATCTGTTGTGGAGTTGATGAAGCTGCCCGATTTGCCGCCGTGCTTCTCCAGCAGCCTGATGTCGGCCATGACCATGCCACGATCCACGGCTTTGCACATGGCGTTGGTGACGGGAAGCATAATAAAAAATACTTATAAATCAACAGATTGCAAGAATTAAAACAATGCAAGTAGCATCAATTTTGTCGAGTTTCTACAATTGAGTGGGCCAAAATTGGGACAAAACGCAAGGCAATAATACATTAACGAACCGCGCCAAATATCGGGGATGGAGTTCAAGGTTTTCGCAGCCAAAGCATCCCGCAATAGAGCCGATCAGCTGCTGACAGCACTCACTTGCGCTGTATTGCCGTGGACGCAGCCTTGGCTGTTTTGGTGGCTTCTGGCGGGGT
>NZ_JAABQC010000090.1 GCF_011391645.1 Rhodoferax sp.
CAGTACCGGAAACAATTCTGCACGCCGTTGCACCTCATCAATCACGACAGTGCGTCCAGAGCTCAGGGCTGCATCGAGGGTCACCATGGGTTGGCTCAACTGCTCAAGTGACTGCGGGTCCTCCAGATCAAAGTAAACGCAGCTGTGATGCGCGGCGTACAGCTGAGCCAGTGTGGTCTTGCCGACTTGCCTGGCACCAAGCAGCGCCAGCGCGCGAGACTCGGCCAGTCGCTGTGTGAGCACTTCAAAAAGCAGGGTCCGGTCAATCATGATGAGATATTAGCGCCCTGAAAATCGAAACGAGCATTTTGGATTTTCAGGGTGTTTTCAGGACACACTCAGTTCACTTTAACGAGCGCATCGAGTTCGGCCAGCCGCTGCGGCGTGCCGACATCGGTCCAGGGGCCGTGGTACAGCTCAGCCGATACCCGGCCCTGATCCATGGCGCGGCGCAACAGAGGCGCCAGCGGTGCTTTGATGCCTTGCGGGTTGCCCGCAGCAATCTCGCACCAGGGTGGCTCAAACAGGGCGCGCCGGTACAGGCCGATGGTGGAAAAGGTGTGGCGCGAGCGCGGGTCGTCTTTGGCCAGGTTGAGCGCCAGCGCGGGGCCACCCGCTGCCGCTTGCAGGCCAAAGTCGCCGCCCGGGTTGTGCGCCGGGTTGGGCACCAGCCACAGGTGCGCCAGCTTGTTCGAGGCGGCAAAACGCGCAAGTGCCTGTTGGCTGAACTCAAACCCTGGCGTGTACACATCGGCCGCCAGCACCCAGAACACCTCGTCCAGCAGCGGCAGCGCGCGGGCGATGCCACCCGCTGTTTCCAGCGCCCCGCCAAAGTCGCGGCCTTCATGCGAGTAGCGCAGGGTCAGGCCGGGCACTGGCGCGGCCTGCACGATTTGCTCTGCCAGCCAGTCGGTGTTCACCGCCACCTGTTGGCAGCCCCCGCGCAGCAACGCTTCCAGGTGCCATTGCATCAGCGGCTTACCCTGCACTTTCAGCATCGGTTTCGGGCAGGTGTCGGTGAGCGGGCGCATGCGCTCGCCGCGGCCAGCGGCCAGCAGCATGGCGGTGGCCGGGGGATGAGCAGCTTGCGCTTGCATCATTGTCAGACGCAGAACCGGCTCAGGGGGTCACTGGCAGGGCCTGCGCCTTGGCCGCGCTGTATCCCGCGAACAACTGGGCGTAAACCGGGCCGGGCCGGCCGCTGCCGACCGCCTTGCCGTCGAGCAGGGTCACTGGCAGCACTTCCTTGGTGGCCGATGACAGCAGAATTTCATCTGCGTTTTCAACTTCTTCGCGGCTGATGCGGCGCAGCTCAAAAGGAATGCCGCGGGCGCGGCAGATTTCCTCAATCAGGCCGTATCGGATGCCTTCCAGCACCAGGTGGTCTTTGGGTGTGCCCAGCACCTTGCCGTCCTTGATGACCCAGACGTTGCTGGCAGCGGCCTCGCTCAAAAAACCATCACGGAACATGATGGTTTCTGTGGCGCCGGCATCAAAGCTGATCTGGCGCGCAAACACCGCGCCGAGCAGGCTGGTGCTCTTGATGTGGGCTTTTTCCCAGCGAAAGTCGTCGGCCGTGACGCAGGCCACGCCCTGGCTGCGCATTGCCTCGGTGGGCAGCTTCATGGTGTTGGTCATGACAAACACGGTGGGTGTGATGTCGGTGGGCATCACATGGTCGCGCATGGCCACGCCACGGGTGACCTGGATGTAGATCAACTGGTCAAGCGATGCAACAGCCACGCCTTGTGAGGCGGCGTAAGTGGTCATCAATTGCAGCGCAAGGTCTGCCCACTGGGTGTGCGTCAGGGGATTGGCAATGCGCAACTCGGCCAGGCTGCGGTCGAGCCGCGCCATGTGCTGCTCGAAGCGGAACAATTTCCCGCCGTAAGTCGGCACCACTTCATAGACGCCGTCGCCAAAGATGAAGCCACGGTCCATGACGCTGATCTTGGCATTGGGCAGGGTGGTGAATTCACCGTTGAGGTAACAAGGCAGGGGAGGTAAGGTGTTCATGACCGAATTATGCGTGGGGAAAAGCATCAAACCCGCGTGCTGGCGTTCGATCAGCTTGCGCGCGCCGGGCAGGCTGCGGCTTTTTGCGGCGTAACGCTCACGCGGGCGTTTGTGGCCAAGGTATTCTCCAGCAGGGCCAACGGCTTCGCGCCATTGTGCGAGGGCAGCAAATACAGCTGCAACCGCGAATCGCTGGTGTGTGCGCAGTTGGCACTGGAAATGCTCAATATGGACGTCACCCCGGCCGCGCGTCCAAAAGTACTCTTTGGCGCAGGCCGGGGGTTTGCATAATCAGGCGGTCAAGCCACTCGCGCATTCGTTGCGCGCGATTCAAGTTGAAGTCTGTGTGCGTGGTCAACAGCCAGCACACAGGCCCCCAGCAGGCTTCAAGACGTTTGTTGAATGCCGGCCAATACCCAGCCACTGTTGCCCTGGCGGGTTTTCATCAAGTGCCAGATCTCGTCGAAAGACTCGTCGGGCTCGCCGCTGTCGTCCCGAATTGAGCCGGTGAAACGCACGCTCACCAGGTAGCGGTCGGCATCTTCGTCGACTTCAAGGACTTGCGCATTGATGCTGACAACCTCATTCTTTTGCGTGGCGGTGCCGCGGTCGGCCAATTCCATTTTCAATTCGGCAAACATTTCAGGTGTGGTGAACTGGCGGATGTCGTCAAAGTTACCTGCATCATTGGCGGCCTGCAGTCGAATGAAGTTCACTTTGGCGTTGCGCTCGAAACCGGCGCTGTCAAAGTCGGCCGGAATCCGGCTTGCGCTGGTCGCCCCGGCACCAATGCCTGAGCCGATGCCCGACCCAAGGGCGCTGTTACCCGCTGCGGGCATGGCCGCCTTGAAGGCGGAGGGCTGTTGCTCGGGCCGACTTGCGTAGGGTGCCGCACCGGTGCGTGCGTGCGCATATTGCAAACCCCCCGGACCTGACGCGGCGGACTGCCTTGCCGCAGCGCGTTTACGCATGAAGAAGCCAATCGCCACCATCACGGCGGCTGCCATCAAGCCGAATAACAGCATGCTGGCCAACTCTTCGCCAAAGCCCAGATGCGACGCCAGCGCGGCCAGGCCCAGGCCTGCCGCAATACCGGCCACTGGGCCCATCCATGAGCGTGACGGCGCTGCTGCACCCGCGGCTGCGCCGGCAGTTGCGGCCGACTGGGTTGGCGCGGTGGGCGCCTTGTCTGCGGTAGCCTGACGCTGCGTGCCCAGCGACTTGCCAGAGCCCATGCGCTTGGCGGCCTCCGCATCCATCGCAACCGTTGAAAGGCCGAGGGTAAAAACCACGGCCAGCAGTGAGAGCAATCTCTTCATGTGGATCTCCTGTTGAAATTAAAAAACATGGCAGAGGTTAACGTTCTTAAACACACTTAAAAAGAAGTATTTGCTGGATAAATACTTCGTAAAAATGAGAGTGTTTGGGCTGCTGCCAAAGTTTGCGCACTTGCCTTAGTTTGGTTTGGTGGCTTTGGGTAGCCCAAGCACCACCAAAGTGACAACGGTCAGAGGCAAGACAAAGCTCAGCATGGCCGATGAGAACGCGCCCAATGCGTCATGCTGCATGGCAGCCAGGACCAGATAGGTCACGTAGGCCACGTAGTAGCCCAATAACACGGCACCCTCCCAGCGGGCAATCACCTGCCCGGTCATGAAGATGGGAACACATGCCAACGCCACGGCCACCATCACCCACAGGTCAAAATTGATGGCAGCCAGCGGCACTATCAGCCCAGTCTGGCCAGAGACCAAACTGGCCACACCCATGCAGCCCAGCGCGTTGAAGATGTTGCTGCCCACCACATTTCCCACGGCAATGTCGCGCTCGCCCTTGATCGCCGCCATGATGGAGGTGGCCACTTCCGGCATGGAGGTGCCCGCCGCAACAATGGTCAACGCGATCACCAGGTCGCTGACGCCCATGGACTTGGCAATCGTCACGGCGGCTTGCACCAACCATTCTGAGCCCAGCACCAGCAGCGCCAAACCAGCGGCAATCAGCAGCAATTGCACCCAGACCCGGTCCAGCCAGGGGGCCTTCCCTTGGGGCGCGAACTCATCGGCGTACTCATCCTTGGCGGCCTGACTTTCGCGCCGTGACTGGACCACCAGGAAAACCGTGTATGCCACAAGCAAAATCAACAGCAGCACGCCGTCGTTCCAGCTCAGCAGTCCGTCCAGCGAGAGCAGCAACAGCAGCAAACTTGCCCCAAGCATGATGGGCACCTCCTGGCGAATCAACTGGACGTTGACCACCAGAGGCACGATCAAGGCAGACAGGCCCAGAATGAACAACACATTGAAGATGTTGCTGCCCACCACGTTACCCACCGCCAGATCAGTTTTGCCGTCAAGCACGGCACCCACAGACACCGCTATCTCCGGCGCGCTGGTGCCCAAGGCCACTACCGTGAGCCCCACCACCAAAGGTGAGATGCCCAGCGACAGTGCCAGGCGTGAGGCGCCCCGCACCAGCACGTCGGCGCCCACAATGAGGGCAGCAAGCCCGGCGAAAAAAAGTAAATAAGTCATGCTTCAAGGGTCCATTCAAAGAAAAAGCTTCAATTGGTAACGCGTGGTTTGTTCGCCCTGATGCCGCTGCAATCCGGATTCACGAGTTGACCAGACGCCACATCAGGTAGGCACCCAGCACCGCATTGCCAATGGTAAACAAAACAATAACCGAACTGACAAACGCAACTGGCGACTGGGTGTGTGTGACCCAGGCCAAAACCATGGACAGCAGGTTCAACACCACCATGAGCCAAAAAAGAGGATTGCGCGGTTGAACCAGGCGGCTGAGTTTCATGGGTTACCGGCGCGCACGCTGTGTTTGCCGGTTGTCACGCCGCCCGGTGCAACGTCGCGGCCGGACAGTGCTGAAATTGCAGAGAACATGAGAGTCGGGTATGCCAATGTTGGGGTCGCTGGATCATACCTGTGCTGAAAACTCTGAAAAAGCAGGAAAACTGGCTGAAAAAATCTCGTTTTTACGAACTCTGATGATGACTTTTACAGATTAAACACAGGTGTTCGTCGATAAGCCGCGGCAACACTTGACAGCCTGTGGCCTTCAGCTTTTCATGGTCTTGAATTGTCCAGCGCGCCGGGCGACATCAGTTTGCCTCGCGCCAGCCCCATGAAAAATTTGTACCCTTCATCCAGCAGAAGCACTGCTGACGCCACCGCAAGGGCCAGAAGCCAGTCGTCGAGTGTCAGATCAACAGTGTCAAAGATGGACTGAGCCGGGCCCCAGTGCACGGCCAGCACCTGCATACCCAGCACAGCGCCCAAGGCGAGCCAGAGCTTGCCATTGCTGAAAAAGTTCTTGTTGAAAACAGTGCTGTGTTCCGAGCGGGCGTTGAAAACATTGAAAAACTGGAACAGCACGAAGGTCGTGAAAGCCAGTGTCAGGGCATAAGACTGCCCTTGGGTGGCCAAGCCGTGCTGAAACATGAACAGGGTTCCGACCATCATGGTCAGGCCGTAGAGCACCAAGCGCAGCAGCCGCCTCAGGTCCAGAATCTGCACCCGGTGCGAGCGGGGCTTGTCGCCCATGATGCCGGGCCGGGCGGGCTCGATACCCAGCGTCATGGCGGGTGGTCCGTCCATGATGATGTTGATCCAGAGCAGATGAATGGCGGTGAACGGCGCAGGCCAGCCGAGCAGCGTGGCGGCAAGCACCGTCAAAATCGCGGCGATGTTGGTGGACAACTGGAAGCGCACGAACTTGACGATGTTCTCATAGACCACGCGCCCCTCTTTGACCGCGCGCACGATGGTGGCGAAATTGTCGTCGGTGAGGACCAGCGTGGCGGCTTCCCGGGTGACCGCAGTGCCGGTGATGCCCATGGCCACCCCGATGTCGGCAGCTTTGAGCGCCGGGGCGTCGTTGACACCATCGCCCGTCATGGCGACAACGTGGCCGAGCGCTTTGAGCGCCCTGACAATGCGCACCTTGTGGGTGGGCGAGACACGGGCAAACACGGCGGTGTGGTTCACGCAAGTGGCCAGGGCGGCGTCGTCCAGCGCGTCGAGTTCCGCGCCACTGATCACGTCGCCGCGCAGCCCAAGCTCCCGCGCGATGGCCCCGGCCGTTGCCTTGTGGTCGCCCGTGATCATCTTGACCTGGATGCCCGCCTCCACACACAGGGCGATCGCATCCTTGGCCTCGGCGCGTGGCGGGTCCATCAAGCCGGCGAGCCCGAGGAAGGTTATGTCGTCAGCCCACGCCATCAGGTCACCGGTCGCATTGAACTCGGCCGCGGGAATGATGCGGCGCGCCACCGCCAGCACACGCAAGGCCTGCTCAGCCATGGCCAGATTTTCTTGTTCGATACGCAGGCGGCAGGCGCTGTCGATGGGCTGCTCGCCATTCGGGCTGAGGTAACGGGCGGCGCGCCCCAGCAACACGTCAGGCGCCCCCTTGATGAACATTTCCACCACGTCACCCGCATGGTGAAAGGTGGCCATGAACTTGTGGGTCGAATCAAAGGGGATTTCGGCGATGCGCGGGCGCTGTGCCTGTTCCGTTTGCGGATCGACGCCACCTTTTTGCGCCAGCACCCACAGCGCACCCTCGGTCGGGTCACCCACCAACTGCCCGTCGTTCACACGGGAGTCAGTGCACAAGGCCATGGGTAACAGGTAGGGGCGCAAGTCTGAATTGGCCGCGGCCTCGATGGCGCCGTCCGCCCGGTAGCCCTCGCCATGGACCGTGAAGCGCTGGTCGGCAAACCAGCCCGCGCGTGCCGTCATCTGATTCAAGGTCAGGGTGCCGGTCTTGTCGGAGCAGATCACCGTGGTTGAGCCCAGCGTCTCGACGGCGGACAGTTTCTTGAGGATGGCGCGATTTTTCGCCATCCGCCACATGCCAATCGCCAGGGTCACCGTTACCACGGCCGGCAGCCCCTCGGGAATCGCGGCAACGGCCAGCGCCACTGCGGTCATCGCGGCTTCGGTCCATGGCAGGCCACGCACGAAATCGATCAGAAAAATCACACTGACCACGGCACCGGCAATCGCGGCCAGCTTTTTTCCCAGCGTATCGAGTTGCCGTTGCAAGGGTGTTTGCGCTTCTTCGGCACTGGCAATCATTCCGGCCAGCTTGCCCATCTCGGTGCGCATACCGGTGTCGGTCACCAGCAGTTCAGCGCGACCACGCGTCAGCACCGTGTTCATGAACAAGAGGTTGAGACGGTCACCCAGCGGCAGGTCAGCGCTGTCCAGTGTGCCGGTGTGCTTGTTCACAGCCTGGGACTCACCCGTTAACGCGGCTTCTTCGGCTTCCAGGTTATGCGCCACCAGCAGGCGACCATCGGCCGGCACCCGGTCGCCGGCCTCGAGCAAAACGATGTCGCCGGGCACCAACTGGCTGGCAGCCACCTCGGTCACCTGCGCATCACGGCGCACACGCGCGTGCGCTGCCAGCATGTCCTTGAGCGCCGCCAGCGTGCGCTCTGCCCGGTGCTCCTGCCAGAAACCGAGGCCGGCATTGAGGATCACAACGATCAGAATCACGGCCGCGTCCTTCAGGTCGCCGATGATCCAGGCCAGACCCGCGGCAAACAGCAGCACGATGACCAAAAAGTTCTTGAATTGATCAACAAACTTGAGCCAGAGCGGACGCACCGCCGCTTCGTCCAATTTGTTTTCACCAAAGGTGGCCAGGCGTTGAGCCACGGCGGCGGTCGTCAAGCCCTCGACCGGATGTGTGTCGAGCGCGAGCGCCGCATCACTGCTTGAGCGGGCATGCCAAGGGGTGTGTTCAATGTCCATGCGTGAAAAGAATCCGGTTATTCATCAGCGGCGGGCAAAAGACAAGACCAACCACACCGAATTTGCCAAGCTAAAGCTCTGGTTGCAGCAAGCGCTGAACCAGCGGGTGTTGCACTTTCTTTTCGGTGCCAATCGCAAAAAAGTGCTCGGTCACCCCTTCGCAGGGTCCCAAACGGTGCACCGCGTAGTGTGCCAGCAGATCTTCATGCGCCCACTCAGCCGCCGGGAATACACCCATGCCGCTGGCGCCAAAAGTCTTAAGCAAGGCACTGTCGGCAAATTCACCCACCACGCGTGGCCGAATCGCGCGTTGCTCAAACCAGTGGTCCAGCCTGGCGCGCACGGCAGTGTGCGCCGTGGGCAGCAGCAGGGGCACATCGGACATGCTTTCCGGAAAATTTTTGCTGGCGGACGCCACCAGAGCTGCCGTGCCATACCAGGCAGTGGTGGACGACCCCATGGCATGGCTGTAGAGCTTCATATTGGGGTTGGTGGGCGCGGGGCGGTCTGACAGCACCACGTCCAGCCGGTGCAGGGCCAGGTCGCCCAGCAAATCGTCAAGCTCGCCCTCATTGCACAGCAAGCGCAAGTTGGGCTCGGTGATCACCGGCTGCAGCAGGCGGCGCACCACCAGCTTGGGCAACCCGTCACAAATGCCCACAGCCAGGCGAATGGTCGGCGTGCTGGTGGCATCACGCACTCGCGCCGGCAAGTTCTCACCCAGTTGAAAAATCTGGTCGGCCTGCTGCATGGCGGCCTGCCCCGCATCGGTCAGCACCAGTCCGCGCCCGGCAGGTTTCAGCAGCGCGTAGCCGAGCGAGCGTTCCAGTTCCCGCACTTGAGCACTCACGGTTTGCACGGCCATGTCCAGTTTTTCTGCGGCCCGCGAGATGCCGCCTTCTTTGGCGACCACCCAAAAATAATACAGATGCTTGTAGTTGAAGAGTGTGCTCATGATCAGAGTTTTAGAGACTATAAATGAGAAATTATCTGCTTTTTAGGAATTGATTCGAGCCTTATCGTTGAGCCCTCTTTCATCCATTGGAGAAAATGCAGATGCAGATCATTTTTGAATCCCGTGATGCTGGTGGCAGCCACATGCGCGACTTGTCGATTGAGCGCGTGCGCTTTGCCCTGCGCCGCCTGACAGCGCTGGTGCCCTGGGCCAGGGTGCAGTTCTCGGATGTCAATGGCCCGCGAGGCGGCGTGGACAAACGCTGCCAGGTGGCGCTGAAAACCGAGGGCGCCGGCATGGTCGTCATCGCTTCCCTGGCGCGTGACTGGCGCACCGCGCTGGACCGATCCCTCACCCGCGCGACCCGGGTGCTGACGCGCAGCATGCAGCGCAGCCAAAAACCGGTGCGGGGTCGCACCGCCAAACTTGCACTCGACAGTTGAACACTGGCACCTCATTCAGGAAACCCACCATGGACAACACAAACTCTTCCCCATTTCCCCATCGGCAGGGCCAACACCCGGTGATGGTCACGCCGTCCACCGGCGCGCATTCAGACCAGGTCAAGCGCGTCCTGCGCAACACCTACGCACTGCTGGCCCTGACGCTGCTGTTCAGCGCCGGGGTGGCGGTGACCACACTCACGCTGCAACTGCCAGCGCCGGGCTTGGTGCTGACCCTGGTGGGCTACTTTGGCCTGTTGTATGCTGTCGTCAAGCTGCGAAACAGCGGCTGGGCCCTGCCCGCCGTCTTTGCCTTGACCGGCTTCATGGGCTACACGCTGGGGCCATTGTTGACGCATTCGCTGGCCTTGCCCGGTGGTGCGCAAACCGTGACCCTGGCTCTGGCAACCACCGGCGCCACCTTTTTGGCGTTGTCAAGTTATGTGCTGCTGACCCGGCGCGACTTCAGCTTCATGGGCGGCTTTCTGTTTGTCGGCATGGTGATTGCGCTGATTGCCGGCATTGCCGCCATGTTCTTTCAGATGCCTGCTTTGGGTCTGGCGGTGTCGGCGATGGTGGCTTTGTTGTCGGCAGGTTTGATCCTGTTTGAGACCAGCCGCATCGTGAACGGAGGCGAAACCAACTACGTGATGGCCACCGTCAGCCTGTATGTTTCGGTGTTCAATCTATTTACCAGCCTGCTGAGCCTGTTTGGCTTGGGCGGGTCCAACGACTAACCCATGACTGAAACGGAGAGAAACATGAAATGCCCTGCCTGCCCTGATGCGACCTTGATGATGTCCGATCGTCAGGGCGTTGAAATTGACTACTGCCCCACCTGCCGAGGTATCTGGCTGGACCGGGGCGAACTCGACAAATTGCTCGACCGTGCTGGTGCAGCCATCCCTCAAGCGGCACCAGCATCCATGCCAGCGGCACGCAGCAGCCAACAGCCTGATTTCCAAGACTCTGACTACCGCACCGGGCAGGGCCACCAGCGCGGCCGAAAGAAGTCATGGCTAAGCGACATCTTTGATTGAAGCGGAGGACCCATGCGCAAATACCCTAAAAACAGCCCGCAGGCGGCAGCCAGAATCATCGCCTTGACCCTGATTGCCGATGGCGATGTGTGCCAGGCCGAGCTGGCCTTGCTCGATGAGCTTGCGGTGCACCAGCAGCTCGGTCTGGAACGCGACGCGTTACATGCGGTGATCGACACGTTTTGTGAAGACCTGTTGAGCAGCAAGCAACTTGCCTGGGCCGATGCCTGCCCTGTGGATGAGTATGTTCTGGAAGAGTTGATGGGCGATATTGATGACCCCGCCCTTCGTCGCAAAGTGCTGAGCCTGTGCGTCAAGCTGGCCGAAGTTGACGACCGGGTGGCCGAGGGTGAATCCGTTGTCTTGATTGCGGCGGTGGCACATTGGAGCCTGCACCACCAGATGCTGGGCTCATTTGATGTCGGGGTTTCACCGCGACCCGGTTAGTTTTCCCTTGAATGGCGGCGCGAGCGCCTTCATGTCTGGCCACACTGCGATAGAAACGAGGGGTTGGTTAACACCACCATGCGAGCGGACGGCACGCTATTTGCGTGCGCCGTTTCAGGTGGTTGACACCGCCACAGAACCCCCATACCTTTCATCACTTTGCAGCCATCATCATGAAAAAAATCCGCAGCATTCTGGTCGCCAACCGCAGCGAAATCGCCATCCGGGTGCTGCGCGCCGCCTCTGAAATGGGCATCCGCACGGTGGCCATCTTCTCCAATGAAGACCGCTTTGCGCTGCACCGCTTCAAGGCCGACGAGTCTTACCTGGTGGGCGCGGGCAAAAAGCCGATCTCGGCTTATCTGGACATTGACGACATCATCCGCATCGCCAAAGCCGCCAATGTGGATGCCATTCACCCCGGCTACGGCTTCCTGAGCGAAAACCCCGACTTTGCCGATGCCTGTGCCGCTGCCGGCATTGCCTTCATCGGCCCCAAAGGCGACGTCATGCGCACGCTGGGCAACAAGGTCGCGGCCCGCGCCGTGGCGATTGCCGCCGGTGTGCCGGTGGTGCCCGCCACCGGTGCCTTGCCCGACGACATTGAAGGCGCCAAAGCCATGGCGCTCACCGTGGGTTACCCGCTGATGCTCAAGGCCAGCTGGGGCGGCGGTGGCCGTGGCATGCGGGTGATCGAAACCGAGGCCGACCTGGCCCCGATGATGGAACTGGCCAAACGCGAGGCCCTGGCCGCGTTTGGCAACGACGAGGTCTATCTGGAAAAGCTGGTGCGCCGCGCCCGCCACGTCGAAGTGCAGGTCATGGGTGACCAGCATGGCAACCTGGTGCACCTGTTTGAGCGCGATTGCTCGGTGCAACGCCGCAACCAGAAGGTGGTGGAGCGCGCGCCGGCCCCGTACATGGATGAGGCCACCCGCCAGGAGCTGTGCGAATCGGCCCTGCGTCTGGCCCGTCAGGCCAATTACAGCCACGCCGGCACGGTCGAGTATCTGTATGACGTGGACAGCGGCAAGTATTACTTTATCGAAGTCAACCCGCGCATTCAGGTCGAGCACACTGTGACCGAAGTCGTCACCGGGGTCGACATCGTCAAGGCGCAGATCCGTGTCACGGAGGGCGCCC
>NZ_JAABQC010000091.1 GCF_011391645.1 Rhodoferax sp.
TGCTCTGCAACAGGCCGCCCTGGCCGGGTCAGCGCGCGTATGAAGATCGTTCTGGCCTCCAACAACGCCGGCAAACTGGCCGAGTTGCACGCCATGTTTGCACCGCTGGGCTTCGATCTGGTGCCGCAGGGTAGCCTGGGCATTCCCGAAGCCGATGAGCCGTTTCATACCTTTGTTGAAAACGCACTGGCCAAGGCGCGGCATGCCGCCCGGCACAGCGGCCTGCCTGCCGTGGCCGACGATGCCGGCCTGTGTGTGGACGCCTTTGGTGGTCTGCCAGGCGTGCAAACCGCTTTTTATGCCACGCAGTTCGGCTACCCCAAGAGCGATGACAACAATGTGCGGGCCTTGCTGGAGCAGATGCAGGGCATCGACAACCGGCGTGCGGCGATGGTCAGCACGCTGGTGGCGCTGCGCTCACCCGACGACCCGGAACCGCTGGTGGCGGTGGGCCGGGTGGTGGGCGAAATTGCCCGCGAGCCGTTGGGGTCCAACGGCTTTGGTTTTGACCCGGTGATGTTCATTCCCGAGTTTGGTCAGACCTTTGCCCAACTGCCGGTGGAGGTCAAGAATGCCAACAGCCACCGGGGGCGGGCTGCTGCGGCCATGGTGGCGTTGATGCGTGAGCGGTGGCTGTGAGGGGTGAGCCACGGATACCGGAGCCCTTGGTACCCAAACCCGCGAGGTAGGCCCTGTGGGCGGCTTCCTCATACTGGGGTACCAGAAATCGTCAGCCCCCCACAGGGCCTACCTCGCTAGTTGCTCGATCAAAAACATCGATCGCCAATCGTTACTTATGCTGCTGGACTCCGGAAAGCCTTTGCAAGCGCTCCGCCCTGTCAGCGCAGCAGCCCGATGGGGTGATCGCCGATTTCTGGTACCCCAGTATGAGGCGGTCGCCCCATCGGGCTGCTGCGCGGCACGCACGCCAAACGCCCTGAACCCTGCCCTCTTGAAGCGACCCCATGATCCCGATCCAGCCTGACAACTCATCACAAGAACTGGCAAGCAGCCCGCGCGACATCCAGCACTACATGCGCCCCGGCACGCTGCAACTCGGTAGCCTGCCGCCCCTGTCGCTGTATGTGCACCTGCCCTGGTGCCTCAAAAAGTGCCCTTATTGCGACTTCAACTCGCATGAAATGCGCAGCGCCGAGTTGCCCGAGCAACGCTACATCGACGCACTGATGGCCGACCTGGAGGCCGCGCTGCCCCTCATTTGGGGCCGCAGCGTGCAAACCGTGTTCATGGGCGGCGGTACGCCCAGCCTGTTTTCGCCGCAAGCCATTGACCAACTGCTGGCCGGCATACGAGCCAGGGTGCGGCTGGCGCCCAACGCCGAAATCACGCTGGAAGCTAACCCCGGCACCTTCGAGAAAGACCGCTTCAGAGCCTACCGTGGCGCCGGTGTCACGCGCCTGTCGGTCGGTGTGCAAAGCTTCAACGACGACTTTTTGCGCGCGCTGGGCCGGGTCCATGACCGCGGCCAGGCCATCGCGGCGGTCGAAGAGGCAGCACTTGCCTTTGACACCTTCAACCTTGATTTGATGTACGCCCTGCCCGGCCAGACGCTCGAGCAGTTGCGCGCCGATGTGAGCACCGCGCTGGCGCTGGCGCCCCGGCACCTGTCGATCTACCACCTCACCATCGAGCCCAATACTTACTTTGCCAAGTTCCCGCCCGCCGCCGTGGAAGACGATCTGGCCGCCGACATGCTGGACCTGATCACCGACCTGACCGGCACAGCAGGCCTGCAGCGCTACGAGGTCTCGGCCTACGCCCTGCCCGGCCACGCCAGTGTGCACAACATGAACTACTGGCAATTTGGCGACTACCTGGGACTGGGTGCCGGCGCCCACAGCAAGATCAGCTTTGCCCACCGGGTGGTGCGCCAGGTGCGCGCCCGCAGCCCCGAGCTTTACATGACGCAGGCGCTGGCCGGGCAATGTGTGGTGCAGGACGTGGATGTCAAGCGCAGCGAGTTGCCGTTTGAGTTCATGCTCAACGCGCTGCGGCTGGCGGGCGGCTTCGATGTCGGTCTGTTTGCCGAGCGCACAGGCATGCCGCTGTCTGCCCTGCAAGCCGGGTTAAACCAGGCCCAAACGCAGGGATTGCTCACCGTGGACGGCAGCCACGTCCAGCCCAGTGTGCGCGGTTTTGACTTTTTGAACGATTTGCAGGCGCTGTTTTTGCCTGCAGCACGCTGATGCCGCCCTGCCTACTCGGGCCCGCGGCAGGCCTTGAGCAGCGTGACGCCGCCGTCTGAAGGCAACCAGTGAGCCATGGGCTGGCAGCGGCCCGGCACACACAGCTCGTAGTCGGGGGTGAACTCCGAGCGGGTCAGGCGCAACTCAGGCGGCACCTTGGTGACTGGTGTGTAGCGGTACCAGCCCTGGCGCAGCACCGCATCAGGAGGCGGCTCCATGCCGGCGCCTGAACCGCGCACCCTGGCCTGCACCGCGTGCAGCACCGGCTGGCCAAGCACCGCATCAAACCGCACCGCGTAGTCCTCTTCCCAACGCACTTTTTCAATCGAATGGGTCCAGGCCAGCGTAAATTCGGTGACTGGCACAAACACCACTGGGGTGCCTTGGAGCGCGGCAGCCAGGCTCAGGCAAATGCCAAGAGATGCCATGCGTCAATCCGCCAATGCAGAAGTTTGCAGGGCCAACCGCAAAGGCTCATTTGGCGCGGCTGCGCCACACATGCCAGGCGACAAATGCGGCAATCAGGCCCAGGCCCAGTTCGTCCGTCAGGGGCAGCGCTACCACCAGCAGGCTGGCCGAGCCAATGGCCACCACACGCTCCACCAGGTTGAGCCGCGTGATCAAAAAGCCGATGGCGCCCGCACCCCACATGCCAATCGCCACCAGCGCCTTGAAGACAATCCAAGTGGTGTCGAGCCAGTCACCGCTCTGCAGCATCAGCGCCGGGCTATACACCGCCATGAACGGCACGATGAAACCCGCAATGGCCACGCGGATGGCCTGTATGCTGATCTTCAGGCCACTCACGCCCGCAATCGGTGCCGCCGCAAAGGCCGCCAGCGCCACCGGCGGCGTCAGGTCGGCCATGATGCCAAAGTAAAAGACAAACATGTGTGACACGATCAGCGGCACACCCAACTGCAGCAGCACGGGCGCGGCCAACGAACTGGTGATGATGTAGTTGGGAATGGTCGGTATGCCCATGCCCAGCACCAGACAGGTCACCATGGTGAGCAGCAGCGCCAGAAACAGGCTTTTTTCACCCACGGCAATGATGCGCCCGCCCAGTTCGGCGGCCACGCCGGTCAGGTTGATCATGCCGATGATCACGCCTACCAACGCACAGGCAATCGCCACCGGCAGGGCGTGGCGGGCACCGTCCACCAGCGCTTTGACGGCCAGTTTGCGCGCGTCAGCGCCGTTGCGCAGAATGAAGGTCAGCGCCACCAGCAGGGCAATCAGGACAAAAAAAGTACCCACGCCAAACTGGAAAAAACCCGAGCAGGCAAAGCCCAGCAGTACCCAGGCCAGGGCGCGCAGTGGCGTGCGCTTGACGCCGCTGATCACGGCCGCGCCAAAGATCAGAATCGCCGTCAGTCCCAGCCCCACCGTGCCGGAAAACAGCGGCGTGTAGCCGGAAAACAGCAGGCCGACCAGCCCCGCCAGCGGCAGCAGCAGGTACCAGCGCTCGCGCACTGCCGTCCACGGGTTGGGGCAGTCCTCTTTGGCCAGGCCCGTCAGGCCCTTGCTGCCGGCCTCCAGATGCACCATCCAGAAGGCGGTCACAAAGTACAGAATGGCCGGAATCACTGCCGCCTTGACGATCTCGATGTAGGGCACATTGATGGTCTCGGCCATGATGAAGGCCACCGCCCCCATCACCGGAGGCATGATCTGACCGCCCATGCTGGCGGTGGCCTCCACGCCGCCGGCAAACGCCGGGCTGTAGCCAAAGCGTTTCATCAGCGGAATGGTGAACTGCCCGGTGGTGACCACGTTGGCCACGCCGGAGCCGCTGATGGTGCCCATCAAACCCGACGAGATCACGGCCACCTTGGCCGGCCCGCCGCGCGTGTGGCCCACGGTGCCCAGCGCAAAGTCGGTAAACAGGCGGATCATGCCGGCCTGCTCCAGAAAGGAGCCGAACAGGATGAAAAGAAAAATGTAGGTGGACGACACATAGGTGGGCGTGCCGTAAATGCCCTCGGTGCCAAAGCCCAGGGTGCTCACAATCTGATCCAGCCCAAAGCCCCGGTGGGCCAGCGTCCCCGGCAAATGCTCGCCGAACATGCCGTAAAGCAGAAAAATAGCGCAAATCACGGGCAAGCCCCAACCCATGGCGCGTCGGGCGGCATCAAACACCAGGGCTACCGTGACCACACCGACCACCCAGTCGAAGGTGGTGAGATCGCCCGAGCGCTGGGTCAGGTCAGCCTCAAACACCCACTGGTAGATGCTGAAAGCAAAGCCGGTCAGACCCATGGCCCAACCAATGGCCCGCCAGAGCGCCGAGCGCCCGCCCATCGGCGGGTAAATGGCATAGATCATCAGCAAGACAAAGCCGACATGGATGGATCGGATCACCAAGCTCGACAAGGGGTGAAAGGCCGCCATCCACAGCTGATAGCTGGAGAAGAAAATCGCAACCCAGAAAATCGCGCCGCTGGGCGGCTCCAGTGATCTATCTTCGGAATCGGTACTGGGTTCGTTCATGGGTACCTCTTGAAGATGAATCCGAATCGACCTTCCGCGGCGGGGGTCGGTCCGGATGAAGGACGGTCAGCGCTTACTTGGCCAGGCCCACTTCCTTGTAATAACGCTCGGCGCCCGGGTGCAGGGGCACCGGCATGCCCTTGATGGCGTTCTCGCGCTTGATCGCCTTGGCCGCGTTGTGCGACGCGTAGAGCGTGTCAAGGTTCTCATACATGCTCTTGGTCATTTGATAGGCCAGCTCGTCGGACACCCCGGCGTGGGTGATCAAAAAGTTGGGAATGGCCGCGGTGGCAATGTCGGCGGTTTGCCCGGTGTAGGTGTTGGCCGGAATCATGGCCGCCTGGTAAGCCGCGTCGCCCACTTTGGCAACCACGTCAGCGGGCACGGGAATCACCACAATTTTCACCGCCGTGGCCAAGTCACGAATGGAGGCCACCCCCAGGCCGGCAGACTGCAGTGTGGCATCGAGCTGGCGGTTTTTCATCAGCTCCACCGATTCGCCAAAGGCCAGGTACTCCACCTTGGCCATGTCGGCATAGGTCAGGCCCGCGGCTTTGAAGATGGCACGGGCGTTGAGCTCGGTGCCCGATTTGGCGGCTCCCACAGACACGCGCTTGCCTTTGAGGTCAGCCAGGGTTTTGATGCCAGAGTCGGCATTGGCCACGATCTGGATGTAGTTGTTGTAGGTGCCCGAGATGCCGCGCAGCTTGTCAAGCTTGGTCTTGAAACCGGCCTCTTCGTCGCCCTTCCAGGCGTCTGAGACCGAATCGGCCAAGGCCAGCGCCAGCTCACCACGCCCCGCCTGCAACAGGTTGAGATTTTCCGCAGAGGCTTTGGTCACCTGCGCCGTGGAACGAACGTTGGGTATGGCTTTGCCAAAGATTTGCGACAAGGACACCCCGAGCGGGTAATACACCCCGCTTTGGCCGCCGGTGAGCACATTGATGAATTGCTGCTGCTGGGCCAGCGCAGCGCTGCTGACGATGGCCGCGCCCAGGCTCAAGGCCAGTGTGAATTTTTTGACAAGACGCATGGGTTCAATCTCCAGTAGGTAAGCGATGGCAGAAAATGAGGACAAATTTATTGTTGACCGGATCGCCCCCCTTGTCTGCTGGTGTTTTCCCCCACACAGCCGCTTATTTTTCAGACCCGGCGCCCGAGGCGGCAACCCTCATAAATCAAGTACGATTCGACGCCTGTACCCAAGCCAACCCCACCACGAGACCGTCCATGACGACACCCGACACGCCAGAAACCGCCCAGACCCTTGGGCTGCAGGCCAAGCAGGCTTCCGCGCTGATGGCCAAAGCGCCCGCGGCCAGCCGAAACGCCGCGCTGCGCGGCCTCGCCAAACTGCTGCGCGCCAACGTCGATGCGCTGCAGGTCGATAACGCCAGAGACTTGGAGCGCGCTGTGGCAGCGGGCCTGGCAGCCCCCATGGTGGACCGGCTCAAGCTCAGCCCCAAGGTGCTCGAGACCTGTGCCCAGGGCTGCGAGCAATTGGCCGCCATGGCCGACATCATCGGCGAGATCACCGCCCTGCGCCAGCAGCCCAGTGGCATCCGCGTGGGACAGATGCGCGTGCCCATCGGGGTTTTTGGCATGATCTTTGAGAGCCGCCCCAACGTCACCATCGAGGCCGCCAGCCTCTCCATCAAGAGCGGCAACGCCTGCATTTTGCGCGGCGGCTCGGAGGCCATTGAATCCAACAAGGCGCTGGCCCGGTTGGTGCAACGGGCCCTGCTTGACAGCGGCCTGCCCGCCCATGCGGTCCAACTGGTGCAAACCACCGACCGCGCCGTGGTGGGCGAGCTCATCACCATGCCGCAATATGTGGATGTGATCATTCCGCGCGGCGGCAAGGGTCTGATCGAGCGCATCAGCCGCGACGCCAAAGTGCCGGTCATCAAGCATCTGGACGGCAATTGCCACACCTATGTCGACGACCCGAGTGATCTGGCCATGGCCGTCAGTGTGGCCGACAACGCCAAGACCAGCAAGTACAGCCCGTGCAACGCGACTGAGAGCCTGCTGGTGGCGCGCGGCGTGGCCGCCGAGTTTTTGCCTTTGATCGGTGCCATTTATGCGGCCAAGGGGGTCGAAATGCGCTGTGACCCCGAGGCCCTGGCCCTGCTGCAGGCCTGCCCTGAAAAAATGGTGCTTCAGCCCGCCTCGGAGGCCGACTGGTATGAGGAATACCTGGCGCCCATCATCAGCATCAAGGTCGTGGCCGGGGTGGACGAGGCGATTGCCCACATCAACCAATACTCCAGCCACCACACCGACGCCATCCTGACGCGCGACCACATGCACGCCCAGCAGTTCCTGCGCGAAGTTGATTCGGCCAGCGTCATGGTCAATACCAGCACCCGTTTTGCCGACGGGTTCGAGTACGGCCTGGGGGCCGAGATTGGCATCAGCACCGACAAGTTCCACGCCCGCGGCCCGGTCGGCATCGAGGGTCTGACCTCGCTCAAGTATGTGGTGCTGGGCGCGGGCGAGGTGCGTCGTTGAGCGGGGTGAGAGCGCTTAAAATCAGGGTTAACACTATGCAAGGTCTCCTATGGTTCCGCACCTGATCACCGCCCTGACGGGCCCCATCAACGAGTTGGAGCAGCGCGTGCTGGACTCCATGCCCGCCATCGAGCGCTGGTTCCGACTGGAGTGGATGGAGCACACCCCGCCGTTTTACAGTTCGGTGGACGTGCGCAATGCCGGCTTCAAGCTGGCCCCGGTGGACACCAACCTGTACCCTGGCGGCTGGAACAACCTCACGCCCGAGATGCTGCCGCTGGCAGTGCAGGCCGCCATGGCCGCCATCGAGAAAATTTGCCCTGAAGCGCGCAACCTGCTGGTGATCCCGGAGAACGGCCAGCCCAGCAGCTTTTACCTGTCCAACCTGGCCCAGTTGCAGCGCATTTTCAACATGGCGGGCCTGAATGTGCGGCTCGGCTCGATTGACCCGGCCATCAAGAAAAACACCACGTTTGAGCTGCAAAACGGCGACCATGTCACGCTGGAGCCGGTCATTCGCACCAAGCGCCGCCTCGGCCTGAAAGACTTTGACCCCTGCACCATTCTGCTCAACAACGACCTGAGCGCCGGCGTGCCCGGCATTCTGGAAGAAACCTACGAGCAATACCTGCTGCCGCCACTGCACGCAGGCTGGCCCACCCGGCGCAAAAGCACACATTTCAAGTGCTACGAAGAAGTGTCCAAGCGACTGGGCAAACTGCTGGGCGTTGACCCCTGGTTGATCTATCCGCTGTTTGACCGCTGTGAAAACGTCAATCTGGGCCTGGAAAACGGGCTGGACTGTTTGCAAACCCAGATCGACAGCGTGCTGACCCGCGTCAAGCGCAAGTACAAAGAATACGGCATCAAGGAAAAGCCATTCGTGGTGGTGAAAGCCGATCACGGCACCCACGAGCTGGGCATTGTCACGGTGCGCGATACAAAGGACATGGATGCGCTGCAAGAGCGCATCAAGACTTTGAACAAGGGCCGCAAAGCACCCCATTTACCCCACGATTTCATGGTCCAGGAGGGCGTCCTGACGCAGGAACGCGTCAACGATGCGGTAGCCGAGCCGGTGATCTACATGATGGACCGTTATGTGGTGGGCGGCTTCTACCGGGTGCATGCCGGGCGCGGCATCGATGAAAACCTCAACGCCCCCGGTGCCGGTTATGTGCCGCTGGCGTTTGAGCACAGCACCCAATTGCCCCAGCCTGGCGTCAAACCGGGTGCCAGCGTGCCAAATCGCTTTTACATGTATGGCGTGGTGGGACGTTTGGCCATGCTGGCCGCCAGTTATGAGCTCGAAGCCACCGACCCCGACGCACAGGATTTCGAGTAAGCGGCGGTTCTGACGCAAAATAGCGCTCCAACATGACACGGAGCCCGGCGGCTTGAAGCCTGCGGGTGACTATCTGGCAACATCTCAAACTTCGCTGCGCGCCCTCACCCTGGGGGCCATTGGTGTGGTCTATGGCGACATCGGCACCAGCGTGCTGTACGCCGTCAAGGAAGTTTTTGGTTCGGGGCATGTGCCCTTCACGGTGGACAACGTGATGGGCATTCTGTCGATCTTCTTCTGGACGCTCACCGTCATCATTTCCCTGAAATATGTGACCCTGGTGCTGCGCGCCGACAACAACGGCGAAGGCGGCCTGGTGGCCATGCTGGCGCTGGCGTCCCAGTCCGTCAAGGACAAGCCCAAGTTGCGCCGGGTGTTGTTGCTGGTGGGAATTTTTGGCACTTGCCTGTTCTATGGCGACGGCGTCATCACCCCGGCGATCTCGGTGCTGTCAGCGGTTGAGGGGCTGGAGGTGGTGTCGCCCAACTTCAAGAAGGCGGTGATTCCGCTCACGCTGGTGATTTTGTTCGGCTTGTTTGTGGTGCAAAAGCGTGGCACTGCCGACATTGGCAAGTTTTTTGGCCCCATCACACTGGTCTGGTTTGTCAGCATTGCGGTGCTGGGCGTGTCGCACATCATGCACAACCCGGAAATTCTGCTGGCGCTGAGCCCGCACTATGCACTGGCCTTCATGTGGGCCGAGCCAATGACCACTTTCATCATTCTGGGCGCGGTGGTGCTGTGCGTGACCGGTGGCGAGGCCCTGTATGCCGACATGGGGCACTTTGGCAAAAAACCAATTCGCCTGGCCTGGTTTTTCGTTGTCATGCCGTGCCTGACGCTGAACTACTTTGGTCAGGGCGCGCTGCTGCTGAGCAACCCGGCTGCAGTCAAGAATCCGTTTTATATGATGGCGCCCGCCTGGGCCTTGATTCCGCTGGTGGTGCTGGCCACGATGGCCACGGTCATTGCCTCGCAGGCCCTGATCACAGGCGCGTTTTCTGTGACCAAACAGGTGATTCAGCTGGGCTATTTGCCGCGCTTCCAAATCTGGCACACCAGTGTCAAGGAAACCGGGCAGATCTACATGCCGTTTGTGAATTGGGGGCTGTTTGTGCTGATTGTGCTGGCTGTGGTGCTGTTCAAGTCATCCAGTAACCTGGCGGCGGCTTACGGCATTGCCGTGACGCTGGACATGCTGATCACCACCGTGCTCACGTTTTTTGTCATCCGCTACGCCTGGCACTACCCTTTGGTGCTGTGCGTGGGCGCCACCGGCTTGTTTTTTGTGGTCGATCTGGCGTTTTTCTCATCGAATTTGCTCAAACTGCTCGATGGCGGCTGGTTCCCCTTGTTGATTGCAGCCGGCATATTCACCGTGATGCTGACCTGGAAGGACGGCCGGCGCCTGCTGAACAAAAAACTGGCCGCCGACGCCATTGACCTGACCAGCTTTCTGGAGGCGGTTTTTGTCAGCCCGCCCACCCGTGTCGCAGGCACAGCAGTGTTCTTGACGGCTGCGCCCGGCACTGTGCCCAACGCCATGCTGCACAACCTGAAGCACAACAAGGTGCTGCATGAGGTCAACCTGTTCGTCACCGTGGTCAACCATGAAGTGCCGTGGATCGGCATGGACAAGCGGCTGGAACTGGAAGCACTCGGGCACGATTGCTGGCAGGTGGTGGTGAACTATGGCTTCAAGAACGACCCCGACTTGCCGCGCGCGTTGAAACTGATGAAGGGCCGCGGCTTCGAACTCGAACCCATGAGCACCAGCTATTTCCTGAGCCGCGACACCATCGCACCATCGCTGGCTGGCGGCATGGCCCCATGGCGGGAGAAATTGTTTGCCCAAATGCACCTTAACGCCAGCGCAGCGGCCAACTTTTTGAACCTGCCCAGCAACTCGGTGGTGGAGTTGGGCAGCAAGATTGAAATTTAAAAACCTGATACTTTGCGGGACAGACCAAGATTTGCGCAGCAAATTTGCTCTGTCCTCAACTGATTCAAGACAGATCTTCAGCTCTGTCCCCAACTGATTAGGAACTCAAATGCACCTGTTGTTCATCGCCGACCCGCTGGAATCTTTCAAAATTTACAAGGACACCACCTTTGCCATGATGCGCGAGGCGCAGGCGCGCGGCCACCGTTTGAGCGTCTGCGAACCCAAAGACATCATGTGGCAGCGCGGTGCGGCCGTGACCGCTTTTGTGCGCGACATCACGCTCACCGGGCATTCGGTGGACTGGTTCACCGCGCTCCAGCAAAAGCCCGATGAGCGGGGCCAGGCCATTCGCGAATTTGACGCCGTGGTGATGCGCAAGGATCCGCCGTTTGACAACGAGTTTTTCTACGCCACCCACCTGCTGGAACAAGCCGAGCGCGAAGGTGCCAAGGTGTTCAACAAGCCCCGCGCGCTACGTGACCACCCTGAAAAACTGGCCATCATGGAATGGCCCCAGTTCATCGGCCCAACCCTGGTCACGCGCGACGCGCAGGACATCAAACGCTTTCATGCCGAGCACCACGACATCATTCTCAAACCGCTCGACGGCATGGGTGGCACGGGCATTTTCCGGGTCAAGGCCGACGGCCTGAACTTGGGCGCCATCACCGAAACACTAAACCAAGACGGCGCGCAGACCGTGATGGTGCAAAAGTTCCTGCCCGCTATCTCGGAGGGCGACAAACGCATTTTGGTGATTGGCGGCCAGCCTGTGCCGTTTTGCTTGGCGCGTATTCCGCAAGGCGGCGAGGTGCGCGGCAACCTGGCCGCTGGCGGCAAGGGCGTGGCGCAGCCCTTGAGCGCGCGCGACCGTGAAATTGCCGAAGCCATCGGCCCGGTGCTGGCCCAACGCGGCCTGTTGCTGATGGGTCTGGACGTGATTGGCGACAGCCTGACCGAGATCAACGTCACCAGCCCGACCTGCTTCCAGGAGATCTTTGACCAGACCGGCTTTGACGTGGCCGCCATGTTTGTGCAGGCGCTGGAAGCTGCCGTGGCAAACGCCTTGGCTTGACGACCTGCGATTGACCGAAGGGATCAGCGCAACAAGACGTAAAGAATAATGAGAAACACAATAGTGCCGACACCGATATACATAGCTGACTCCATCG
>NZ_JAABQC010000092.1 GCF_011391645.1 Rhodoferax sp.
CACGCGCACGGCACTGGCGGGCGTGGTCAGCACCGGCACCGACACGGCCTGGCGCACCGTCGTCTCGGCGCGCGCCATGCTGAACTGGGCCAGCGCAATCACGTCACAGCCCTGCTGCTGCAACCACAGCGCGGCCTGTGCCACACGGTCGTCGTGACCGGCAGTGTCACCCGCGTCAAGCGCCTGCATGGCGCCTTCGGCAAGGCGTGGCACCACCTCGATTCCTGGTGGAAATTCGGCCGGCATGGAGACCAGTGTCGGCGCAAAAGAAGCGATCAGCCCGACCCGCTGCCCCAGCGCAACAGCCTCGGCCACCATGGCCTCGTTGGGCTTGAGCACTGGCATGCCCGGGCGCCGGGCGGCCACTGCGTCAATGCATGGCCCAAAGGCCGAGCAGGTGAACAGAATGGCTTGCGCGCCTGTGCCCTCGGCATAAGCTGCCAGCGCCTCAAAGCGCTGGTGCATGGCCGCGTCTAACCCGCTGCCGCTGCGCGCCAGATCGCTTGACAGGCTGTCATCGAGCAGATTCATGCGTTCGCACGCCGGCCAGGCCCGCGCCATCTCCAAGTTGATGGGCGCCACCGAATGCGCCAGCGCGTGGATCAGCGCGACACGGGTCACGGCTTGGCTTTGCGGGCGCGGGCGCGCTGCAAGGCAATCACCAGCAGCAACAGCGGAATGGTCGGCAGGAACATCCACTCTTTGGCAGGGCGATCGGCCGGCGTTTCAGCCGAGACGATGCGAAAACCCTGCTCCATGCCCAGCTTTTCTGCGCGACTGCCAAAACGCACCTGCGTGATCAGCAGTTCGTCACCCTGCGCCATCACGTTCACGCCAGCGCTGGCCAAACGCTCACGCGCCGTGCCCTTGGGGCCCAGCGGCAGCAGCACACCCTTGCGGATGTCCTTGCCATCGATGTTCGTGCCTTCAATCCAGATGCGCTTGCCGGCATTGGCGGGTTGCGCCTCAATCAACTGGCTGATCTGCGATGCGGGCACCTCGGTGTAAGGCGGGTGAACCATGTCCCACCAGTAACCCGGGCGAAACAGCGTGAAGGTAATCAACAACAAGGCAATACTTTCATACCAGCGCGACTTCACCAAAAAATGGCCCTGCGTGGCCGCCGCAAACACCAGCATCGCCGCGGTTGCGCTGACCACCGTCAAGATCAGGTGGAACGGCCCGTCGATGCCGATCATCAGCAACTGGGTGTTGAAAATGAACAGAAACGGCAGGATGGCCGTGCGCATGCTGTAAAAAAAGGCGGTAACTCCCGCTTTGATCGGGTCGCAGCGCGCAATTGCGGCAGCCGCGAATGACGCCAGACCCACCGGCGGCGTCACGTCGGCCATCAGGCCAAAGTAGAAAACAAACAGGTGCACCGCAATCAGCGGCACGATCAGGCCGCTTTGCGCGCCCAGCTCCACCACCACCGGCGCCATCAGGGTGGAGACCACAATGTAGTTGGCCGTGGTCGGCAGGCCCATGCCCAGAATCAGGCTGATGACCGCCACCAGCACCAACATCAGCATCAGGTTGCCGCCCGACAGCAGCTCAACAATCTCGGTCATCACCAGCCCGATGCCGGTCAACGACACGGTGCCCACAATAATGCCGGCAGCGGCGGTGGCCACGCCGATGCCAATCATGTTGCGCGCACCTATGGCCAAGCCCTCAATCAGGTCGAAAAAGCCTAGTTTGGCAGCCTGCCCCAAATCTCCCCGGCCCCGGAACCAGGAAATGATCGGCTTTTGCGTCAGCATGACAAAAATCATGAATATCGTGGCCCAGAAAGCCGACAGGCCCGGCGACATCTGCTCGACCATCAGGCACCAGATCAGCACCACCACAGCCAGCAGGTAGTGCAGGCCGGATTTGACGGTGGGGCCGGTTTCGGGCAATTCAAACAC
Organism: Rhodoferax sp.; assembly: GCF_011391645.1. Classification (GTDB taxonomy): domain Bacteria; phylum Pseudomonadota; class Gammaproteobacteria; order Burkholderiales; family Burkholderiaceae_C; genus Rhodoferax. The sequence goes on from NZ_JAABQC010000092.1 coordinate 1,911, forward strand.
TGGCGCGTTGGGGTCATCAAGCTCCAGCTCGGGCTGCCTGGCGCCAAACCACAGCAGGCCGACATAGGCCGCCAGCAAGCCCACGCCGATCACCCAGACTGCCGAGTCGCCCATCAGCGTCTTGACCCAGCCAATGCCCCAGTAGACCGCACCCGACAGCACAATGAAACCAGCCACGGTCAGGCCAAATGACAACAGGCGCGCGCCCGCCGACGCGGTACTGCGCCGCGGCAGCCCCACCATATTGTTTTTAAGAGCCTCGAGGTGCACGATGTAGAGCAGGGCAATGTAGGAAATGATGGCCGGCAAAAAGGCGTGTTTCATGACCTCGATGTAGGGAATACCGACGTACTCCACCATCAGAAAAGCCGCCGCGCCCATCACCGGCGGCATCAACTGGCCGTTCACCGAGCTCGACACCTCGACCGCCGCCGCCTGGTCAGGGCGGTAACCCACGCGCTTCATGAGCGGAATGGTGAAGGTGCCGGTGGTCACCACATTGGCAATCGACGAGCCCGAAATAATGCCGGTGGCCGCTGACGACAACACCGCCGCCTTGGCCGGCCCGCCACGCATGTGGCCGAGCAGCGCAAAGGCTGACTTGATGAAGTAGTTGCCGGCGCCCGCCTTGTCGAGCAAGGAGCCAAACAGCACAAACAAAAAGATAAAACTGCTGGAAACGCCCAACGCCACACCAAACACGCCCTCGGTGGTGAGCCACTGGTGGCTCATGGCACGGTTGAGCGAGAAGCCCCGGTGGGCAATCATGTCGGGCATGAAGGGGCCGCCAAAGGTGTAGCCCAAAAAGACCAGCGCCACAATCACCATCGGCAAGCCCAGCACCCGGCGCGTGGCCTCCAGCAGCAGCACGATACCGACCAGGCCGGTATAAATGTCCAGCGTGGTCGGTTGCCCCGGCCGGGTTGACAACTCGCGGTAAAACACAAACAGGTAGACCGCGCAAAAGGTGCCCACAATGGCAAAAATCCAGTCTGTCAGCGGCACACGGTCGCTCGGCGAGCGCTTGAAGGCCGGATAAGACATGAACGACAGGAACACCGCAAAGCCAAGGTGAATGGCCCGTGTTTCGGTGTCGTTGAAGACCAGCACACCGGTGCTGAATGGCAGCGGCGACGCAATCCACAGTTGAAACAGCGACCAGGCCAGCGCCACAAACAGAAGAAAGCGCTTCATCAACGGGCCGGGGTTGCGGGCACCGGTGTCGTTGTCGGCGACGAACTTTTCGACGTCAATTTCGGGCACGCTGTCGTTGGCCGTTGCTGATTTCATAAGAATCTCTTTATCAAAGTATGGTCATTCATAAAAAAAGCTCTGACAGGTCAGAGCTTTTTTTGCGGCTGTGGTCCGAAGACGCTCAGCTTGGGAGGATTACATCCAGCCCTTTTCCTTGTAGTACTTGACTGCGCCCGGGTGCAGCGGTGCCGACAGGCCGTCCTTGATCATGCGCTTGGGGTCCAGACCAACAAGAGCGGGGTGCAGTTTCTTGAACTCTTCAAAGTTCTCAAACACCGCCTTGACCAACTCGTACACCGTGGCGTCAGGCACCTTGGCCGAGCTCACAAACGAAGCCAGCACGCCATAGGTGCGTGTCGGGTTGGGGTGCCCGGCATACAAACCACCCGGAATGTCAACCGCAGCGTAGTAACTGTTGGCCTTGACCAGCTTGTCTGCAGCCGGGCCGGTGATGGGCACCAGCTTGGCGCCGCAGGTGGTGATCGGGTCCTGGATGTTGGCGCTTGGGTGGCCCACGCCGTAGAAGAAGGCGTCGATCTTGTTGTCACACAGGGCGGCACCGTGCTCGTCGGCCTTGAGCTCGGCAGCCAGGCCAAAGTCAGATGTTTTCCAGCTCATGGAGGCCAGCAATTCATCCATGGCGGCGCGGCTGCCAGAGCCAGGGTTGCCCACGTTCATGCGTTTGCCCTTGAGGTCTTCAAACTTGGTGATGTTGGCTTCCTTGCGCGACAACACGGTGAAGGGCTCGGGGTGAATCGAGAACACGGCGCGCAGGTCGGAGTGCTTGCCGTCTTTTTCAAACTGCTTGGCGCCGTTGTAGGCGTTGTACTGCACGTCAGACTGGCTCACGCCAAAGTCAAGCTCACCGGCCTTGATGGTGTTGATGTTTACCACCGAACCGCCGGTGGACTCCACCGAGCAACGGTAACCGTGCTTGGCGCGGTCCTTGTTGACCAGGCGGCAGATGGCACCACCCGCGGCGTAGTACACACCCGTGACACCCCCGGTGCCAATGGTCATGAATTTTTGCTGCGCCTGCACGCTGCCCACGGGGGCCAGCATGGCGGTGGCGGCGGCAACGGCGCTGATATAAAAAGACAATTTCTTCATGGAATCTCCAGTGCTAAAAGTTCGAACGACCAAAAATAGTTTGTGACCAAGGTGTGACATCTTAGATCAAAGGCAGACCTCCCCCTGAATGAATGAGTAAGTAGTAACCCAGCCTTTTCATGCAAATCATGCATACTCCAAAATCATGCCGGCATGGCCAGCTGCATCGCCCGGACCAGGCGCCCCACCATCTGCTCAAGCTCGTCCTCGCTGGCAATGAAAGGCGGTGCCAGCAAAATGTGGTCGCCGCAGCGCCCGTCCACCGTGCCACCCATCGGGTAAACCAGCAGACCTTGTGCCATGGCTTCGCGCTTGATGCGGGCGTGCAATTTTTGTGCCGGGTCAAACCACTGGCGCGATGCCCGGTCGGCCACCAGTTCCAGCCCCCAGAACAAACCCCGCCCGCGAATATCGCCCACATGGGGGTGTTCGGCAAAGGCCTGTTTGAGCAGGCCGTGCAAGGTGTGGCCCCGCGCCCGCACCTGCGCCACCAGGCCGTCGCGCGCAATCACCCGTTGCACCGCCAGCGCGGCAGCGCAAGCCACGGCATGGCCCAAATACGTGTGGCCATGCTGGAACAGGCCGCTGCCACTTCTAAACACCTCCACCAGTTTTTTCTGCGCCAGCACCGCGCCAATCGGCTGGTAGCCACCGCCCAGGCCCTTGGCAATGGCCAACAGGTCAGGCACCACGCCTTCATGTTCGCAGGCGTGCAGCGTGCCGGTGCGGCCCATGCCGCACATCACCTCGTCCAGAATCAGCAAAATGCCGTGGCGGTCGCAGAGCTCGCGTATCGCCTTGAAATAACCCGGCACCGCTGGCAGCACGCCGGCAGTGGCACCGCCCATGGTTTCGGCCACAAAAGCCATGACGTTTTCCGGCCCCAGCCGCTCAAAGGCCTGCCCAAGCTCGGCCACCAGCCGCTGGCCATAGGCCTCGGGCGTTTCATCAGGCGCGCGGTCGCGGTATTCGTAGCAGGGCGCCACATGGGTCACATCCATCAGCAGCGGCTTGAACTGGGCGCGGCGCCATTCATTGCCACCCACCGCCAGCGCGCCCAGCGTGTTGCCGTGGTAGCTTTGGCGCCGCGCCACAAAATGGCGGCGCTGCGGCTGGCCGATCTCGACAAAATACTGCCGCGCCATCTTGAGCGCCGCCTCCATCGCCTCCGAGCCGCCACTGACAAAGTAGGCATGGCTCATGCCGGCCGGCGCCGATTCGATCAGCACATCGGCGAGTTCCTCGGCCACTTCGGTGGTGAAGAAACTGGTGTGCGCGTAGGCCAGCCGGTCAATCTGGGCATGCATGGCTGCCAGCACCTCAGGGTGGCCGTGCCCCAGGCAGGACACCGCCGCGCCGCCACAGGCATCCATATAAGACTTGCCACCTGCATCGAGCAGGGTGACACCCCTGCCGGACACCGCCAGTGGCAATTCATGTTGCAACTGGCGGTGAAACACATGGGTGTCACTCGGGCTGATGACCGTTGCGTGGGAGGCTGTTTGGAGTGGAGACATGGTGCAATTCCTGCTGTAAAAATGACCTCGCCACAGTTGTCAAAAGCTTTGCCAGACTGCACTGCTTTGCGTGCATATTTTGCAGCCTCGCGCGGCCGCTTGCAAAATCATTTGGACAACAAGGGTTAAGCAGTTTGTGTCCCAATCGGCGCCTTCTGGTACATCTCGCTGTCGTTTGCGTGTCGTTTGCGCTGTGTTTTTTGGCACATTGCGACAGTCGACACGCCGCTTTTGCCGGCAGCAAGGCTCGGGGCGCACGTGTGGGTGCAGCAGCCGGTACAACTCGTTTTTTAATTCAACGCCTTGAAAGGCCCCCATGAAAGCCACCTGGAACAACACCGTGATTGCCGAGAGTGACGACACCGTTTTGGTAGAGGGAAACCATTATTTCCCCGAGAGTTCGCTCAACAAGGCATTCATCAGCTTCAGCAACCACAAGACATCGTGCCCCTGGAAAGGCCAGGCCAGCTACTACACGCTGATCGTCAATGGCGACACCAACCCCGACGCCGTCTGGTACTACGCCGACCCCAAGCCTGAAGCCGAGGCCGTTCGCGGCCGCGTGGCGTTCTGGAAAGGTGTCAAGGTTGCCTGACCGCCCGACGACTGTTGTTGGATTGAACCGAATGGACCTGACCCAGCCCGTTGACCTGGTTTACCTGTGGGTCAATGGTGACGACCTCATCTGGCGCAGCAAGCGACGCCGTGCGCTGACGCAGTTGGGTGCCGACCACGACTCCATGGCCGCCTTTGGCAACGTTGAGGGCCGGTTTCGGGACAACGACGAGTTGCGCTACAGCCTGCGCGCGCTGGAGCGGTTTTTCCCGAACCACGGCCATGTCTACATCGTGACCGACGCGCAAACCCCGGCCTGGCTGCGGGCGCACCCGCAAATCACCGTGATTGACCACCGGGACTTGATCCCGGCGAGCGCCTTGCCCACCTTTGATTCGGGCCACATCGAGTCCTACATCCACCGCATTCCCAACTTGTCCGAGCGTTATTTTTACTGCAATGACGACGTGTTTTTTGGGGCACCGGTCAAGCTGGACGATTGGTTTTGGCAAGGCGGTGTGTATGTGGGATGGTCTGATGAGCCCGAGGTGAGCAACGAGCCGCTGCGCATGGACGCCACCGCGCTTGAAAATGCCTGCCGCCTGTCAAACCAGTGGCTGCATGACCGCGCTCCCACCGCCGGGCACGACACGCCGATGTTCCGCACCTTTGCGCACTCGCCGCGGCCGATGCGCAAGTCGGTCTTGTTCGAGCTGGAAAAGCTGGCGCCCGAGTTGTTTGCGGCTGTGCGCTCCACCGTGTTTCGCACTTGGGACAAGCCCACCATCGTGTCGGATTTTGTGCTGCGCTGGTCGCTTGCCAATGGCCTGGCCAGAGTCCGGGACTACGCCCATGTGCATGTGTCAAGCGGCCACCTGCACGGCCCCCACGGCCTCGACCAGGTGGCGGTGCAATTTGGCAAGCTTGACTTCTTTTGCATCAACGACACCACCGACGACGCGCACGCCAGCGACCCCCGGCTCAATCAGGTGCGAACCGTGCTGCAAGGTCTGCTGCCCACGCCATCGCGCTTTGAAAAGGCCCTGCTGGCCTCACGCGCGCCAGGCGACGCGACGCGCCACGCGCTCAAACGCCATGTCAGTCACCACGGCCAGCAGGCCCACCAATAACGCGCCCTGCAAGATGTAGGCGGTGTTGAAGCCGCTCAGGCCAACAATGATGGGTGAGCCCAGCGTTTTGGCGCCCACGGTGGAGGCAATGGCGGCGGTGCCAATGTTGATGATCACCGACGACCTCACCCCGGCCAGCCACACCGGCAGCGCCAGTGGCACTTGCAGCTGCCACAGCGCTTGCCAGGGCGTCATGCCCAGGCCGCGCGCGGCTTGCTGCATCGGCTCCGGCACCGCCTGCAAGCCCGCCACCGTGCCCCGCAGCACCGGCAACACGCCGTACAAAGCCAGCGCGATCAGGGCCGGCAACTCACCAAAACCAACCAGTGGCACGGCCACCGCCAGCACCGCCACGGGTGGAAAGGTTTGCCCCATGGCGGCCAGTGCGTCCACCATCGGCTTGAAGGCTTGACCGGCCGGGCGCGTCACCCAGATGCCGGCCAGGCTGCCCACCAGCACCGCCACCAGGCTTGATGCGCCCACCAAGGCGCAGTGCTGCCACAGCAACTGGGCAAACGGCTCCTGGCGGTACACCGGGCGCTCCAGCGCGGGGAACAGGGAGGCAAAAAGTGGCTCGGACGCCGGCAGCGCCAGCACCAGAACAACCAGCGCCAGTGCCGCCCAGGTCAGGCGGTCCCGGGCAAACACTTTTGCAGCACGAGCAAGCAACATTTATGCGCACCCGCCTGGCGGCGCAAACACGTCGGCGGCATACAGCACACCCGCGTGCAGGCCCGCCGCATCCACCACATTCACGCTGGCAACCCGGTGCAAGGCCATGGCCGACACCGCCTCACGCAACGAGGCTTGCGCGGGCAGCGTGATGCCAGGCACGGCCGGCTGCGCGCGCGCCAGCTCGACCGCGCTTCGCAGTGACAGCCACTTCAGCCCCAGGTCACTGCGGCCCACAAAGTCGGCCACGAACGCATTGGCAGGCTGGGTCAACAACGCCAGTGGTGTCGCCACCTGCACCACCTTGCCCTGGTCGATCAGCACCACGCGTGTGGCCAGCAGCAGCGCCTCATCAATGTCGTGGGTCACCAGCACAATCGTTTTGCCCGAGAGCTGGTGAATGCGCTTGAGCTCTTGCTGCAAGGCCGCGCGCGTGACCGGGTCAAGCGCACCAAAAGGCTCGTCCATCAACAGCACATCGGGGTCGGCGGCCAGCGCACGGGCCACGCCCACGCGCTGCTGCTGGCCGCCCGAGAGTTCATGCGGAAAGCGCTGGCGGTACTGCTCAGGCGGCAGGTCAAGCAGGGTCAGCAGTTCATCAACGCGCGCGGTGATTTTTGCCGCCGGCCAGCCCAGCAACTGCGGCACGCTCGCAATGTTGCGCGCCACCGTCCAGTGCGGGAACAAGCCCACCGACTGAATCGCATACCCCATGCGCAGGCGCAGGTCGCGCGGCTTGAAGGCGTAAATCTCCTGGCCGTCAAACAGAATGCGGCCCACGTCATGCGGCTCCAGCCGGTTGATCATTTTCAGGATGGTGGACTTGCCCGAGCCCGACGCGCCAATCAGCACCAGCAACTCGCCACGGGCAATGTGCAGGTTCAGGTCGTCCACCACGGCAACACCGGCGTAGGACTTGCCAATGTGCTCGAACCTGATCACGCGGGCGCTCCCGAGGGTGGCTGCGCCCACCGGGCCAGCACTTCAAAGCCCAAGTCCAGCAACAGTGCCAGCCCGACAATGGGCAACACCCCGAGCAGCACCAGGTCTTGCGCACTGCCAAACAGCCCGTCAAACATGATGGCACCCAACCCGCCAGCGCCGATCAAGGCCGCCACGGCGGCCAGGCCCACCGTTTGAATCGTGGCGGTGCGCACGCCAGCCAAAATCACCGGGGCGGCCAGCGGCAACTGGGCCGACCAAAAAATTTGCCCGGCGCTCATGCCCATGCCGCGCGCGGCGTCGAGCACGGCAACGGGCACCTGGGCCAGACCGGCTTGCGCGCCGCGCACCACCGGCAGCAGGCTGTACAGGGTGAGCGCCACCACGGCCGGTGCCAGCCCAATGCCACTCACACCCCAAGTCGCCAACCACGGCCAGGCCGCGGCCAGCCAGGCCAGCGGCACCATGAGCAAACCAAACAAGGCAATCGAGGGCACCGTTTGAATGATGTTGAGCGGTGGCAACAGCCACTGCTGCCACCTGGCTGAATGGTTGATGGCCCAGCCCAAAGGCAAGCCGATGCACAGCGTGGGCAGCAGGGTAAACACCACAATCTGCAGGTGGCGAAGCACCTGTCCAGCAAAGATGTCGGCGTGGTTGGCGTACTCTTTCATCAAAGACAATTGGTCGCACCAACCCGAGGCCAGCAGCCACAGCACACACAGGCCGATGCTCATCCAGACCGTGGCACGAAGCGCCAGGCCCGCCTGCATACGGTGCAGCGCGTCCATCACGGCCAGCCACAGCACCAATGTCATCACCCAAAAGGCGCTGCCCAGCGCGGTGCGCGCCAGGCTGGATTGGGTTTCTGACACCTGCCCGGCATAGAGCCCGCCAAGCGCCAGCAAGCCCGGCAGCAGCAGCGCGGCCAACACCAGCACCGCAGCGCCGGCCCAGCGTGGCGTTTTGACGAACACGGCGGCCAGGCATGCCGTCAGCAGCGTCGCCACCATGAGCAGTTGCACCGGCAATGAGACACCCAGCGCCTCGACGGGCGCCGCCAGCGTTTGCCCCACCTGCCACAGCGACACCCCCTGGCCCGACACCAGGCGGTTGGGCGCCACGGTGACCAAGGGCAACCAGAGCACCGCGCCCAGCCCGAGCGCGGCCAACACTGAAAAGGCCGGGTTGCCCCGCACGCCGCAGGCCCCCGCTTACTTGATCAATTGCTTGGCACGCAAAAACTCGCCCGCCACCTTTTTGGCGTCCTGCCCTTCAAGCTGGATCTTGGCGTTCAGGCCCTGCAGCGTGGGGCCATCCAGATGCTTGAAGACGTTCGCCAGCACGTCCCTGATTTTTGGCTGTTTGGCCAGCACCTCGGCGCGGATGATGGGCGCGGGCGCGTAAATGGGTTGCACACCCTTGGGGTCGTCCATGATGACCAGGCCCAAAGCAGCCAACGGGCCATCGGTGCCGTAGGCCATGGCGGCGTTGACGCCCGAGGTTTTCTCGGCCGCCGCACGTATGGTCACGGCCGTGTCGCCGCCGGCCAGGGTCAACAATTGATCGGGTTTGAGCTTGAAACCATAGGCAGCCTGAAACGCTGGCAACGCGTCAGAGCGTTCGGCAAACTCGGCCGACGCTGCCAGCTTGAACTGGCCGCCCGCGCTGATCCACTTGCCCATGTCGTCCAGCGTCTTGAGCTTGTTGGCGGCGGCCACGTCCTTGCGCACCGCAATCGCCCAGGTGTTGTTGGCAGGCGCTGCGGCCAGCCAGACGATTTTGTTTTTTTCCAGATCCAGCGCGCTCACGCGCTCAAAACCGGCCTTGGCATTTTTCCAGGCCGGATTGGCCTCGTCAGAGAAAAAGAAGGCGCCGTTGCCGGTGTACTCGGGATAGATGTCGATCTCACCGGCGGTGATGGCGCCGCGCATGATCTTGGTGTTGCCCAGGCTGGACTTGTTT
>NZ_JAABQC010000093.1 GCF_011391645.1 Rhodoferax sp.
CCTTCGCTGCCAAATACACACTCAAAAACAGCAAGGGCTACCGGCACACCTGGAGTCAGCAGGTTCGCAGCATGATGGGCACCGCTGTCGAGGGTCCAGACCAGGGTCTCGTCCGGTTGCGGGTGGAAATTGCGCCCGATGGGACATTGGCGAAGCTGGAAACGCTATGGACCACATCCACTGTTGCCGAGCAACTGGCTCGCAAGGCCATCGAAAACATGCCGCCTTCACCCCCGACCCCGACAGGCAAGCCATTGATTTTTGAAAAAACCATTTCGTTCTCACCTTTTGCATCTGACGGTCCTCCCATCTACAAGGATGACTGTTTACCTGACCTTCCAGCATTTCGTAACCCGTTTGCTTGGGATGGCAAATCACCTCAAGTTCAGGTCGAGTCGAAGCCAGTTGAGAAACTCGACCCTCAGGCACTGGAAGAATGCCTCAAACAACTGCCGCAGGACACCATCGAAGCAGAAAGCGCACATGACCAGCGACTGCTTGATCAATGGGGATCAAGCAAAACTGGGCGATGAAACACTTCGGGTCAGCTCAGCTTTTATGTGGGTACACCAAGATCGAGAGCGCAGCGAGGGATTTGAAAGTCGAAGTCTAAGGTCGAAGATTTGACCGCCGGGTAGCAGTTACTCAAGAACAACTGCCACTTTACATAACCTCCGGCGCATCAACCGATGCCAGCCCGATCATGCCGTCCAATGTCGGCTAACTGGCGGGCGGATCAACAAATTGAATTTCGGCTAAGGGTCTCAAGCCGACCTCTCCCCACACGATCGCATCAAGATCCAATCAAGGCGGATGGACGGATGGCGGGCACAGGCCAAGAAACGTCGGCCCTTCAGCCGACAGGCGCTGATCGAATCGACGACTCAGATTGATGACAACGTTAAGGCTATAAGACCAGGCGACAAAGCGGCTGGGGTCATATCTCTTATAAAACCACTGATCACAGCCACCTCCGCCAGGATATGCATATCTTCACCCCGCCTGGTAGGCCACCCGCCCGCCAACCAGTGTGCAGCGCACACGCCCGGGCAACTCGTAACCTGAGAACGGCGTGTGTTTGCCCTGACTGACCAGCGTGTCTGCTTGCACCGTCCAACTGGCTTGCGGGTCAAACACGCAGACATCAGCCAGACCGCCCACCTGCAAATGGCCGGTGCGACCCAGGCGGGGGCCCAGCGCCGCGCCCAGCACCTTGGCCGGGCCATCGGTCACCACCGCGATGGCGCGCGCCAGTTCTATGCCGCTGTCCAGATGCCACTTGTAGGCCAGGCTTAGCAGTAGTTCCAGCCCGGTGGCGCCGGGCTCGCTTTCTGCAAACGGCAAGTTTTTGGCGTCTTCATCCACCGGCGTGTGGTCTGACACCAGCGCGTCGATGGTGCCGTCGAGCAGACCGGCGCGCAACGCGTCGCGGTCACGCTGCTGGCGCAAGGGCGGGTTCAGACGCGCGCGGCTGTCGAAAAAGCCCATGTCGGTGTCGGTCAGGTGCAGCGAGTTGATGCTGACATCACACGAGACTTTCAGGCCGTCCAGCTTGGCTTGGCGCACCAGGGCGACACCGGCGGCGCTGCTGATGCGGCACAGGTGCACGCGGGCGCCAGTGCTGCGCATCAGCTCGAAAATGGTGTGCAGGGCAATGGTCTCGGCCATCACCGGCACACCGCTCAGGCCCATGCGGGTCGCCAGCGGGCCGCTGGCTGCCACGCCTTGGCCCAGAAAATAGTCCTGCGGGCGCAGCCACACCGCGTAGCCAAAGGTGCTGGCGTACTGAAACGCGCGCTGCAGCACCTGGGTGTTGGACAGCATCACCTCAGCCTGGCTGAAGGCCACGCATCCGGCGTCGGTCAACATCACCATCTCGGTCAACGTTTCGCCCTTGAGGTTGCGCGTCAGCGCGCCCAGCGGATAGACCCGCGCCTGCTCCAGCTTTTCGGCGCGAAAGCGCAGCATTTCAACCAGACCGGGTTCGTCGAGCGCCGGGTCGGTGTCGGGCTGGCAGACCAGACTGGTCACACCACCGGCCATGGCCGCCGCCATTTCAGACTCAAGCATGCGGGCATGCTCGTTGCCCGGTTCGCGCAGGCGCACGGCCAGGTCCACCAGGCCCGGTAAAACCAGGCAGCCAGCCGCTGGAATCGTGATATCGGCTTGAAAGTCTGCCGGAATGTTTTGAATCGCCAGCACGGCTCCATTGGCCAGGGCGACATCGGCTTGCGCATCGAGGCCACTGGCGGGGTCGATGACCCGGCCGCCCTGAATCAGCACACGTGTTTGCTTGTTCATCTGTTGTTCTCTTGAAGGGTTCAGGCTTCGTTGCCGGCCACGATGCTCATCACCGCCATGCGCACCGCGATGCCAAAGGTCACTTGCGGCAGGATAACGCTCTGGCGGCCATCGACCACCGCCGAGTCAATTTCAACACCGCGGTTGATCGGGCCCGGGTGCATCACGATGGCATCCGGCTTGGCCAGTTGCAGCTTGGTCGGGGTCAGACCAAAGCTCTTGAAAAACTCCTGGCTCGACGGCAGCAGCGCGCCGCTCATACGCTCATTTTGCAGGCGCAGCATGATGACCACGTCGGCTCCCCTGATGCCTTCCTCGAGGGTGTGGCACACGCGCACGCCCATCTGTGCCATGTCGGACGGCACCAGCGTTTTGGGGCCCACCACGCGCACCTCGGCACAACCCAGCGTGGTGAGGGCGTGGATGTCGGAGCGCGCCACGCGCGAGTGCAGCACGTCGCCCACAATGGCCACCGTCAGGTTGGCAAAGTCGCCCTTGTAGTGGCGAATGGTGTACATGTCGAGCAAGCCCTGGGTGGGGTGGGCGTGACGCCCGTCGCCGGCGTTGACCACATGCACATGCGGCGCCACGTGCTGGGCAATCAGGTAGGGCGCACCCGACTCACTGTGGCGCACCACAAAAAGGTCGGCGGCCATGGCGCTCAGGTTGGCAATGGTGTCGAGCAGCGATTCACCCTTGGCGGCCGACGACTTGGCAATGTCGAGGTTGATCACGTCGGCGCTCAGGCGCTTGGCGGCGATTTCAAAGGTGGTGCGGGTGCGGGTGGAGTTTTCAAAAAACAGGTTGAAGACACTTTTGCCGCGCAGCAAGGGCACCTTTTTGACCTCGCGGTTACCCACCGAGACAAAGTTGGCGGCGGTATCCAACACCTGGGACAGGATGCTTTTGGGCAGGCCCTCGGTCGAGAGCAAATGGATCAGCTCGCCGTTTTTATTGAGCTGCGGGTTGCGCTGGTACAGCATGGCTAGATGCCTTTCACGTTAATGTCTTTCACGTTAAAGCTGAAGCGGCCGTTCTCATGGCGTTCCAGCGCCAGCGACTGGGTGGCGGGCAGGCTGACGCGTGCGCTGAACAGGTCGGCCTGGATCGGCAGCTCGCGGCCGCCGCGGTCCACCAGCACCGCCAGCTTGACGCTGGCCGGGCGGCCAAAGTCAAACAGCTCGTTGAGCACCGCGCGCACCGTGCGCCCGGTGAACAGCACGTCGTCGAGCAGCAGCACATGGGCGCCATTGACGTCAAACGGAATTTGCGTCTGCGCGCTGCTGGTCATGCCGCGGCGGGCGAAGTCGTCGCGGTGCATGGCCGACGAGATCACGCCAAACGGCTGCGCCAGGTCGAGGTCCTGCTGCAGACGCTCAACCAGCCAGACGCCGCCGGAGGCGATACCCAGCAGTTGCGTGCCCGGCTGCATCAGGGGGCTCAGGTTGCGTGCCAGGTCGGCATACAGCGCCTCGGCATCGAGTGCCAGTGTGCTCATGGAAGACTCCTTAAAAACTGTTCCAGAATGATGCAGGCCGCCGCCGCATCGGCGTCAACCGCGCCCTGCGAGCGGGCCTCGGTGGTGGTGTAACGCTCATCCACCTCGAACACCGGCAGGTTGAAGCGGCCATGCAACTGGCGCGCAAAGCGGCGCGCCCGCAGCGTGTTTTCGTGCGCAGCGCCGTCCGGGTGAAATGGCACCCCAACCACCAGCGCGTCGGGTTGCCAGGTTTTGAGCTGTTGCGCCACCTTGTCAAACCTTGCCTTGCCCTCGGCGCTGATGGTGCCCTGCGGCTGGGCCGTGCGCAGAATGCGGTTGCCCACGGCAAAACCGGTGCGCTTGAGGCCAAAGTCCAGCGCCATGAAAGTTTGCAAATGGGCAGCCACTGCCGGCCGTGGGTCGACGCTTGAACTGTCTGGCAGTGGGCTCATGCGTGTCCGGCGCCGGGCGCCAGCATCCAGGGCTCCAGGCCCAGCAGCTTGAGCGCCTGGGTGTAACGCTCAGGCACCGGGGTCTCAAAAATCAGCCGGGCGTCGGCCTCGACTGTGAGCCAACTGTTATCGCCCAGTTCAGACTCCAGCTGACCCTCACCCCAGGCCGAATAGCCCAGCGAGATCAGTACTTTGCGCGGCCCGCTGCCGGTGGAGATGGCCTCCAGCACATCGCGCGAGGTGGTCATCTCGAGGCCGCCGGGGATCACCATGGTGCTGGCATAGACCGGGTGCTCAGGCTGGTCGTCATCGGCAAAGGTGGCCTCATGCAGCACAAAGCCGCGCTCGGTTTGCACCGGGCCGCCGTAAAAAACGGGGGCAGTTTGCAGGTCGGGGCGGGTCAACGGCAAGTCCACCTTGTCAAACAGACCCTTGAGGTCAATCTCGCAGGGTTTGTTGATGACCAGCCCCAAGGCGCCCCGGGGGCTGTGCTCGCACAAATAGATGACACTGTGTCCAAACAGCGGATCCTGAAGGCCAGGCATGGCGATCAAAAAATGATTCGTCAGGTTGATGGGGGCAGAATCAGAAGACATGGAACAATTCTAGCGATGAACACGACCCAAAACTTTGAAACCGGCCTGATGTGGTTCAGGCGCGATTTGCGCGTGGTGGATAACGCCGCACTGCATCTGGCGCTGAGCCATTGCGCGCGCGTGCACTGTGTTTTTGTGTTCGATCGGACCATTCTGGACAAACTGCCGCAGACCGACCGGCGCGTCGAATTTATTCGCGAATCACTGGTGGAACTCGACGCAAGCTTGCGCCAGCTCAGCGGCAGGGCGGGTGCCGGCCTGATCGTGCGCCATGCGGTGGTCAGCGACGAACTGCCCCGTTTGGCAGCACAACTCCAGGCGCAGGCGGTCTTTGCCGCACGCGACTACGAGCCGCAAGCGCTGGCGCGCGACGAGGACGTGCGCGACGCGCTGGCGCAAGCGGGCTGCGCATTTTTCACCTGCAAGGACCAGGTCATCTTTGAAGGCCGCGAGATTCTGACCCAGTCCGGCACGCCTTATGGTGTGTTTACGCCTTACAAGAACAACTGGCTGTCACGGGTGGCACCCGAACACCTCGCGCCCCACGACAGCACACCGCTGGCACAGCGACTGGTGGAGCGCCCGCCAGAATGGCAGCAACCCGTGCCAAGCTTGGGCGACATCGGTTTTACAGTCACCAACCTGGCCAGCCTGAAAATTCCCACCGGCGAATCGGGTGGCCAGACCCTGTTCGAAGCCTTTTTTGAGCGCATGGACGACTACCACGCCACGCGCGACTTTCCGGCGGTGAAAGGCCCGAGTTACCTGGGCGTGCACCTGCGCTTTGGCACCGTGTCGATCCGCCAACTGGTGCGAATTGCCTTGCAGCGCCAGGCCGCCGGCAGCGCGGGCGCGGCAGTCTGGCTCAGCGAGCTGGTGTGGCGCGATTTTTACTTTGCCATTCTGGCTAACTTCCCGCATGTCGCCGGTCGTGCGTTCAAGCCTGAATACGATGCCATTCAATGGGAAAGCGGCCCGCGCGCAAACGAACTGTTTGCCGCCTGGTGCGAAGGGCGCACTGGCTACCCGCTGGTTGACGCGGCCATGGCGCAGATCAACCAGACCGGCTACATGCACAACCGATTGCGCATGGTGGCGGGTAGTTTCCTGGTGAAAGATTTGGGGCTGGACTGGCGCTGGGGCGAACGCTACTTTGCCGAAAAGCTCAACGACTTTGACCTGTCGGCCAACAATGGCGGCTGGCAATGGGTGGCGTCCAGCGGTTGCGATGCACAGCCCTACTTTCGCATCTTCAACCCGGTCAGCCAGAGCGAAAAGTTTGACCCGCAGGGCAAATTCATCCGCCGCTACCTGCCGCAACTGGCGAAGCTGTCTGACAAGGCCATCCATGCGCCCTGGCTCGCCAAACCGCTGGAGCTGCAAATGGCGGGTGTGGCGCTAGGCCAAAGCTACCCGCAGCCCGTCGTGGCACATGACGTGGCCCGGACGAAAACACTGGCACGCTACGCCGTGGTCAAGAAGTCAAGCGTGCCCTTGCCTCAAATTTGAACCATCTCAAAATCTTCCTTGCGGGCGCCGCATTCGGGGCAGGTCCAGTTCAGCGGTACATCGCGCCAGGCAGTGCCCGGCGCGATGCCGTGTTCAGGATCACCCGCCTGCTCGTCATAAATCCAGCCACAAATCAGGCACATCCAGGTTGTTGATTGCGTCACTGCGTCCAAAGCCTTCCCATAGAATGTCAATGTCCATGCACTCCAGACTGATTCCAACAATCAACCCTGGTGCGGATCCTTCAATTTTGCCTTAAGAAACCCATGACACCCACCTCCGATCACAATGCCACCCTGTTTGCCCGCGCCGCCAAGGTGATCCCCGGCGGCGTCAATTCCCCTGTGCGCGCATTTCGCGCCGTGGGTGGCACGCCGCGCTTCATCAGCCGCGCCCAGGGAGCTTACATGTGGGACGCCAACGGCCAGCGTTACACCGACTACATTGGGTCCTGGGGTCCGATGATTCTGGGTCACGGCCACCCGGCGGTGGTGGAAGCAGTGCAAAAAGCGCTGCTGGAAGGCTTCTCGTTCGGCGCCCCGACCGAGCGTGAGGTGGAACTGGCCGAGGCTATTTTGAAGTTGATGCCGAGCATGGACATGGTGCGCTTGGTGAGTTCGGGCACCGAGGCCGCCATGAGCACCATCCGCCTGGCGCGCGGTGCTACAGGCAGACGCAAATTCATCAAGTTCGAGGGCTGCTACCACGGCCACGCCGATGCGCTGCTGGTCAAGGCAGGCTCGGGCTTGGCCACCTTTGGCAACCCCACGAGCGCGGGCGTGCCGCCCGAAGTGGTGCAGCACACCATCGTGCTCGAATTCAACAACATCGATCAACTCGAAGCCGCTTTTGCCGAGCAGGGCCGGGAAATAGCCTGCCTGATGATGGAGCCGATCTGCGGCAACATGAATTTTGTGCGCGCCAGCGTTCCGTTCATGAAGCGCTGCCGGGAACTGTGTACCGAGTACGGCGCGCTGCTGGTGTTGGACGAGGTGATGACCGGCTTTCGCGTCGCGTTGGGCGGCGCACAAAGCGTCTACGCCAAGGAAATTCCCGGCTTCGAGCCCGACATGACGGTGATGGGCAAGGTGATTGGCGGCGGCATGCCGCTGGCCGCCTTTGGCGCCAAGCGCGCGGTGATGGAACACCTGGCGCCGTTGGGCTCGGTCTACCAGGCCGGCACCCTGTCAGGCAACCCGGTGGCCACGGCCTGTGGCCTGGCAACCCTGGCCGAGATCAGCAAACCCGGCTTTTACGAAGACCTGGCCCGCAAGACCCATTCCCTGATCAGCGGCCTCAAGCAAGCTGCTGCGGCCGAGGGTGTGCCGTTTTGTGGCGACTCCGAGGGCGGCATGATGGGCTTTTTTCTGCTTGACACCCTGCCCCACACTTACAGCCAGGTGATGAAATCAGACGGTGCCAGGTTCAACCGGTTGTTCCACGGCCTGCTCGATCGCGGTGTCTACATTGCGCCGGCGCTGTACGAGGCCGGTTTTGTCAGCGCCGCACACACCGAAGAGGACATAGCACACACGGTGGCGGCGGCGCGTGAGGTTTTCAAGTTGCTCTCCGCATAACAGCATCCGGTGTCTCGCGCGCCGGGCATTTGCTTCTTGCGAACGGTGGGTCAGATTCAAGCAAAACCGATTGCTTGGGTGCTTGAAATGCCTCGCCAGTGTTGTCCGCCAACAGAGTGGCGCGTTATTTGCTTGGTGAACTGACATTCATTGCCGGACTTTTGGTGAAGCCCGGCATTTTTCGAGCAAAACAAAAATGCAGACAAGCGACGCATTCGAATTGGCAGTGCAGCGGCATGACGCGCGTATTGCTGCGTTGGGCACCCCCATTTGGGTTGGGTCTGAGCCCACGTTTACCGACCGGCAAGCGTTGGACCCAGCCTGGCTCTACACCGCTTTGGGAGCCGACAAACAGCAGCGAGCCCAACAACTGCTGTGCAGCCTGAGCCAGCTGATGCCCAATGGAATGCTGCTGCGCAGCGTGGGGCGGCTCTATCCGGGTGAGAAAGCACCCCGATGGAACTTTGGGCTGCTGCGTCGGCGTGATGGCCAGCCGCTGTGGCAGGGGCCGCCTGACCCGATGCAGACAGAGCCCCAGCCGGCCGTGACGCCGCTTGTCCTGCCTGAATTCGCCGCCGCCCTGACAACTGCTTTCGTTGATCAGAGCTGGCCAGCGCAATGCCACGAAACCCCCAACGAAGATGGCACACCAACCTGGACAGTAAGCGTTGAGGCGGCCGATGGGGCAGCGCAGCCGTTGTGCTTTTTGCTGCAAGCCCAGATGTTTGAGCACCGGTCAGACGCCGACCCGGCTCCCTGTGCCACTCTTGCGCTGCCGGTGATCACCCGCGTTGACCAATTTCTGCTGGTCTTGGCATGCATTGAGCGCGCCGCGCTGGGTTGTGGTCTGCCAGCGCTGGTGTTTGCTGGTGCCAACCCGCCTGTGGACGCAAGCATTGAGTTGACCACCATCACACCAGACCCGGCCGTCATTGAGATCAACACGGCGCCCAGCACAAATTGCGCCGAGTTCCTTTGGCGCAGCCAGCAGGTTTATGCCGCGGCGGCAGCGCAACAGCTTTTCCCCTACCGCTTGTATTTCAATGGCCAGGTGGCTGATTCAGGCGGCGCCGGTCAGGTGACCTTTGGCGGACCCACACCCCAAGCAAGTCCATTCATTCAGAACCCCTGGCTGCTGCCGGGATTGGTACGATTTTTGAACCGGCACCCGGCGTTGAGCTACCTGTTTTCCCATGATTTTGTCGGTGGCAGCGGCCAGTCGGTTCGCCCGGATGAGCGCGGCGCCGATGCCTTTGACGATCTGGTGCTGGCGCTGGCACTGCTGGAGCGCGAATCAGACCTTTCACCCGAACTGCTCTGGAAGAGCCTGGCCTCTTTTTTGTGTGACGCGGTTGGCAACAGCCATCGCGCCGAGATCAACATCGAAAAGCTTTGGAATCCTTATCTGCCGGTACGCGGACAACTGGGCTTGGTGGAGCTTCGCTCGCTGCGCATGCAGCACACACCGCAACGCGCCACGGCCATCGCCTGCCTGTTTCGCGCGCTGATTGCCATGCTCACAAAGCGCCCCTACCGCTTGCCGCTGATCGACTGGGGACGCGAGTTGCACGACCGGTTTGCGCTGCCTTTTTATCTGCAGGAAGACCTGGATGCGGTGTTTGCCGAACTGGAAGAAGCTGAACTCGGCCTGGGGAGGCCGCTTCAAGAGGTGTTGCGACAAAACGAATTTCGGTTTTTTGGCAAGGTGGATTTGCCCTGTGGCTCGCTTGAGCTGTGGCGGGGTCTTGAGTTCTGGCCGCTGGTGGGGGACGCCGCCAGCCCCGAGCAGACAGGCAATTCACGCCAGGTCGATGCCAGCACAACGCGCATCGAAGTTCGCTGGCGACCGCCATCTGCGGCAGAGGCTGATGCAAGCGTTATGGACAACTGGATGCAATGGCAGTTGGCTGTGGATGGCGTTTGCCTGCCGCTGCGCCATGAACGCGACAGCCGGAGTGCGCTCAAGGTGTTTGGCATTCGCTACGCCAGTTTTGTGCCAAGCTCGGGCTTGCACCCAACGCTCACCGCGCAAACACCATTGACCTTAGTCTTGCGCCATGCCGACCAGTCGACCGGGTACACCATCGCACTGCACGAGTGGCAGCCAGATGGCCAGGCCTATCCGGGCCTGCCCGCCGATTTGACCGATGCACGGGAACGCAGGGCCACCCGGATCGCCGTGGCGGCTGAAGACCCAGCGCCCATGTCGCCTGAGCAGGCTTCAAGCAACGAAACACACCTCCCATGCCCAGGACTGAGCGACTACAGCCTGGACCGGCGCTACCGCTGAAAACGCTGACCGGGTGGCGCAGGGTAAGGACGACGGCAAGCCCGTCGCGGAACGGGCAGAAGGCATCACTGGCCACGGCCGTGCCCTTCAGGCTTAAACCGGCATGTTCGGCCTTGATGCTGGCAATACGCGCCGAGTCCAGGCGAACATCAAATCATGCAATTGCTCAGGTGTGGATTGCAGCTTGGTCACGACCTTCATTGCCCCTACCCCAGCGCTGACCGAGCACCGGCTGGCAGAATCACGCGATGGATTCCTTGTCACAGATTGCGCTGGGTGCGGCCGTCGGTGTCGCCATCATGGGCCGGCGCACCGCCGTATGGAAGGCCGCTGCCTGGGGTGCGGTGGCCGGCACGCTGCCAGACCTCGATGTCATCATCGACCATGGCGACCCGATCCGCAACATGGTGCTGCATCGCGCCGAGACCCACGCGCCGTTCTGGCTGACGCTGTTCTCGTTGCCGTTCGCGGCGCTGGTCGCCAGGCTCAATGGCGAGTGGTCCCTGTGGCGGCGCTGGTGGCTGGCCATGTGGCTGGTGCTCGTCACGCATCCGCTGCTCGACGCGATGACGATATACGGGACCCAGCTCGCGCTGCCGTTCTCGAACCGTCCGTATGGCGTGGGCAGCATCTTCATCATCGACCCGCTGTACACCTTGCCGCTGCTG
>NZ_JAABQC010000094.1 GCF_011391645.1 Rhodoferax sp.
TGGCGAGTTTGTCCTGGTCGGGCAGGGTGCGGGTTTCCTCCATTAACTGGCGCCAGGCGGCGACGGTTGCAGCGGCTTGGCTGCCATAACGTTGGAGTGCCAGGGATTGTGTATTGTCAAGATCGGGTGCGGCGAAAGAAGTTAAAAACAGTAACAACAAGCCGATTGAAACTGCCCAAGCGTGCCTGCACGAGTCACGGGGTGGCCCGGTGATTTGTGCAAGGGTGACATTCATGGCAGAAAGGTTTTTGAAAAAAATTCAAAACAGGCCATAATATTTTTCCTTGCTTTGGTGCAGGGGTATTTTTTCAAAGTGTTACGCAAATTTTTTCGGGGGATGTATGAATTTTAAAGACTACCGGTTGTCAGTGTTGGCGCTATCCATTCTTTTTGCAATGGGTGTCCAGGCGCAAACCTTGCCTGATCCTATCGTACAGGCGGTGCGCAAGGCAGTGACCACCAACCCTGAGGTGCAGGCACGCTGGAACGGCTTCAAGGCCGCCGGTAACGAGCGCGATGTGGCGCGTGGTGGCTATTTCCCCAGCCTGGACCTGACCGCCACCATCGGGCGCGAGGACAACCAGACGCCCCAAATCAACTACGGCCGCTACGACTTCAATGCCACCCAGCTCACCCTCAACCAGATGTTATTTGATGGCATGTTCACGCCCAATGAGGTCAAGCGCCTGAGTTATGCCAAGCTGACGCGTTATTACGAGTTGCTGGAGGCCTCCGAGACCGCTGCCCAGGAAGCGTTGCGTGCCTATGCCGATGTGGTGCGTTACCGCGAGTTGGTGGACGCCGCCACGCAGAATTACGTGGAACACAAACAAAGCACGCAGCAGGTTGAAGAGCGCGCCAATGCCGGCGTGGGTCGCCGGGTTGACGTTGAGCAGGCCAACGGCCGGCTGGCGCTGGCCGAGTCCAATTTGCTGACCGAGTTGACCAACCTGCATGATGTGAGCGCGCGCTATTTGCGCATCGTGGGTGAAAAGCCACCGGCCAGCCTGCCGGCTTTGCCCGAGCCGTTCAAGCTGGGGACCATGCCGGTGTCCACCACGGCTTTGCTCAATGACGGCATGCAGGGCAGCCCAACCTTGAACGCCGCGTTTGAGAACGTGCGCGCCTACAAGGCGGCCATCGAGTCCAGCAAGGCGGCTTACTGGCCGCGCCTCGACTTGCGTGCCTATGCCCGTGATGAAAATAACACTGGTGGTATCAGCGGTGGCACCCAGGTGAATGGTGTTGAACTGGTGCTGAACTACAACCTGTTCCGTGGCGGTGCCGACAAGGCCCGTGAGCGTCAGGCGGTGGACCAGGCGGCACAGGCGCGCGACTTGCAGGAAAAGGCCTGTCGCGATGTGCGTCAAAACTTGTCAATTGCCTACAGTGATGTGCGCAGTCTGGACGAGCAGCAAAAGTACCAGAATCTGCACCGTCTGGCGACAGAAAAATCACGCGAGGCCTACCGCCAGCAGTTTGATATTGGCCAGCGCACGCTGCTTGACTTGCTGGACAGCCAGAACGAGTACTTTGAAGCCACGCGGGCATACATCAATGCGCGCCACAACGCTGCCGTTGCGCAGGCGCGCACGCTGGCGGCCATGGGGCAGCTGGTGTCCACCGTGGGTGTCAAGCGTGAAGACTTGCCAAGCGCCAAGGATGCGGGCCAGGACCGCGAAAGTCTTGATCCGGCCGAGTTGTGCCCGGTGGACGAAACCTTGGTGGCGACCATGGACCAGATCAAGGCCGGCATCGTGATTCCACCGCGTGCGCGGGCTGCTGTGCCAGCCGCTCCTGCGGCAACCAAGGTGAGCCTGGCCGCTGACGCGCTGTTTGACTTTGACAAGTCGGTGCTCAAGTTGGGGGGCACTGTCAAGCTTGACGAGTTGGTGGCCAAGATCAAGGGCATGCAGCTTGACGTGGTCATTGCCACGGGGCATACCGACAGCGTGGGCAGTGATGCGTACAACCAGCGCCTGTCTTTGGCGCGCGCAGACGCGGTCAAAGCCTATCTGGTGAGCAGTGGCGTTGACATCAAGCGCGTGCAGACTGTTGGCAAGGGAGAGTCCGAGCCGGTGGCAGACAACGCCACCGCAGAGGGCCGGTCCAAAAATCGCCGGGTGGATGTGTCGGTGCAGTCGCTGGCAGCACCTGCGCCTGCCAAGTAAAGGTCGGCTGGCTGAGTCTTGAGTTTGCAGGCTCAGCGCAGCAGCGGCAGGTCGGGTAGCTCATTGGCGTTGACCTGCCCGCTCTGCAACGCAAAGTGCTGTTGCAATAGCGAAGACACCTCTTGCACCGCCTGGGTCAAGCCGCCCTCAAAGTCTCCGGCCTTGAACGCCGCGCCCATGCTCGCCACCAGGCGCGGCCAGGTGTCTGGTGAAACCCGTTCATTCAGCCCGCGGTCGGCCACAATTTCGATGCGGTGCTCTGCCAGCAGCAGGTAGATGAGCACGCCGTTGTTGTGCGCGGTGTCCCACACCCGCAACTTGCCGAACATGGCCAGCGCGCGCTCATGCGTGATCTGCGCCATGCTGGCAGGCTGCCACAGGTAGCTCAGCGGCAAGCCAGGTTCGACGTAAATGCGAATTTCTCCGCTATGCCCGGCTTCGCTGTGGGCCACCTGTGCGGCCAGTTTGTCGAGCAGTGCCGGCGGCACGGCCCGCTGTGCCGCATCATCGCTTTGCCAGCGATGTTTGAAGATTCGGATCAGACGCGTCCACATCACCAACCTCCCGAGGCGCCACCGCCACCAAAATTGCCACCACCGCCCGAACTAAATCCACCACCACCGCCGCCACCAAAGCCGCCACCACCGTGGCCCCAGCCCGCGTTGCCACCACCCGGCCAGCCGCCGTTGCGTTTGCCCGGTATGTTTCGCACCAAGGTGAAGACGATGGCAGCGACGCTCACCAGCGCGGCAATCAACAAACTGGCAGTGAGTGCCATGGCAATCACGCCGGCCACGCCGCCGGTGGCGACAGCCCCGAGCCGGTTACCCAGGATGCCTTTGGCAACCGCACCGATCACCGGCACGACGATGAACATGAAGATGCCGAGTTGCATCCAGTCAAAACCAGCAGGAGCCTGGCTGCCTGTCTGCGAAGGCGCGGGCAGCGCCTCGCCCCGGATCAACCCCATGATGCGCGTGACGCCAGCATCAATGCCACCAGCGTAGTCGCCTTGCTTGAAGCGCGGCGTGATCGCCTCGTCAATGATGCGTTTGGCGGCCAGGTCGGGAATCGCGCCTTCAAGCGTTTTGGCGACTTCAATGCGCAACTTGCGGTCTTGCACGGCCACGATCAGCAACAGGCCGTCGCCAATGTCCTTGCGGCCAATTTTCCAGGTGTTGGCCACGCGGTTGGCATAACTGGCAATGTCTTCGGGCTGGGTGCCGGGCACCAGCAACACCACCACCTGCGAGCCGCTGGCTATTTCGAAGGCGCTCAACCTGGCTTCAAGCGCGCCACGCTGGGCTGCGTCGAGTGTGCCCGCCGTGTCGACAACATGGCCCGTGAGGGCAGGCACGGCTTGCTGCGCCCGGGCCGCGCCAAAACCCATCAAGCACAGCAGCAAAAGCGCTGCAAGCCACCGGGTTAGCGGTGGCCAGCCACGCATCAGCTGTGGCAAATTCATCATTTCTTGTTGAAGTCAACCACCGGTGGCGTTGAAATGGCTGCCTCGTTTTGTACCGTAAAGCTCGGCTTGGGCGAGTAGCTGAACACCATGGCCGTGAGGTTGCTCGGAAAGCTGCGCGCCAGCACGTTGTATTCTTGCACCGCCTGGATGTAGCGGTTGCGCGCCACTGTCACCCGGTTTTCGGTGCCTTCGAGTTGCACGCGCAGATCACTGAAGCCCTGATTGGCTTTCAGGTTGGGGTACTGTTCAGCCACCACCATCAGGCGGCTCAGCGCCGAGCCAAGTTCGCCCTGCGCGGCCTGAAACTTGTTGAACGCCGCCGGGTCGTTGAGCGTCTCGGGTGTGACCTGAATCGACGTCGCCCTGGAGCGTGCCTCGATCACCTTGGTCAGGGTTTCCTGCTCAAAAGCTGCCTCGCCCTTGACGGTGGCCACAATGTTGGGCACCAGGTCAGCGCGGCGCTGGTACTGGTTCAACACCTCGCTCCAGGCCGATTTGGTTTGCTCGTCCAGGCGTTGAAAGTCGTTGTAGCCGCAGCCCGTCAGGGTCAGGGCGGTCATCAAAATCAAAAGCCAGCGTTTCATAAATACCTCCAGAAAAAAATCAGGGCCACCACGAGATGGGGCGTGGCTTGCTATTTTGCAAGGATGGGAAACAGCTTGACCAGCCCGTCTGCCATCACCTCCACCGAAAGCGCCGCCAGAATCAGTCCCATGAGCCGGGTCATGACGTTGATGCCGGTTTTGCCGAGTCCCCGCGCAATCGGGTTGGCCAGCGAAAAACACAAAAAAGTGGCCAGCGCGATGACCACACCATAACCCACCAGCGCGCCGAGTTGCCAGAACGTCTTGGCCTTGTCGGCATAAATCACCACTGTGGACATGGTGGCCGGGCCGGTCAGCAGCGGAATGGTCAGGGGCACCACGGCAATGCTGGCACGGGCAGAGGCGTCGTGCATTTCTTCTTCATTGGACTTTGCCTCGGCGGGCTGGGCGTTAAGCATGGCCAGCGCAGAGGTGAGCAGCAACATGCCGCCGCCGACCTGAAAACTGGCCAGCGAGATGCCAAAAAACTCCAGGATGTGCAGGCCCATCAGGGCGCTGACGGCAATCACCACAAACGTGCTGAATGAGGCAATCCAGATGGTGCGATGCCGCTGTTCACGCGTGAAATCATGGGTGTAGTGGATGAAAAATGGCACGATCGCCAGCGGATTCACAATGGCCAGCAAGGTGACGAGAGGTTTGAGGTCCATTGAGGTATTTTCTTGAAGAGCCTGGAACTTCAGCGCGACGGGCGTTCCAGATAACGCTTGCGCCAGAAGAACAATACCAGAGCGGCGGCCGTCAGCCCCATTGACACCATGGCCAGCCAGAAGCCGTTGCTCATGTGCAGCAACGGGATGAATTCAAAGTTCATGCCAAAAATGCCTGCTATCAGGTTGAGCGGAAGAAAAATGGCGGTCAGCACGGTGAGCGTGCGCATGATCTCGTTGGTGCGGTGGCTTTGCGCGTTGAAGTGCATTTGCACTGTGGTTTCGGCGTTTTGCTCCAGCCGTTGCACATGGTGCAACACACGCTCGATGTGCTCCAGCACATCGCGGCTGCGCACATGCAACAGGTCACGCTGGTGCCTGCTCAGCAACTCGTCGTGATCCGGCCAGCTTTTAAGGGATTCGATCCAGTCCTGGATGGCGGCGCGCTGGTCTTCGCAGATTTCGTCCAGGTGGTGCAAGGACAAACGGGCGCTGAGCAGGGCGTTCCAGTTGTTGAAGCGGGTCTTGGGGTTGAGCAGTTCGGCCTGCCAGTGGTCAAGTTGTTGACTGAGCTCTCTGCGCAGCGCCAGATAGCCGTCCACCATTTGGTTGACGATGCGCAGCATCAGGTCGGCCGGGTTGGCGGGAACACCGCGCGCCCCGGTGGAGCGGCTGTCGGGCACCCCCGGCGCCGCATTGGCCGCACTGTCGGTGCCGCTGTCGGCCAGCAGGCGTGCGGCGTAGGCGTCGCGCAGGTTGTGCGCGTTGGGGTGGATGGTGAGCAGGACGCGGTCGAACACCACGAACCCGGCCGGGCTGGTGTCGATGCGCCGCAAGATGGGCGGGCCGCCGCGTTCTGGCAAATGCTTTAGCGGCTGGCTGGCTGGCGCGACCGACGGGGCGTGGGCGCTTGTCAGGCCGCGAAACACCATCAGATCGTATTGCGAGGTGAAATCGAAGCGTGAGGGCAGTTGCGCATTGAGCAGGTCCGACACGTGAAGGTCGAGCAATTGCAGTTTGCACAGCGTTTGCAGGGTGGTTTGAAGCGGTGTTTGCCAACGTTCAAGCTCGGCGCGGGTGCACGAAATCCACAGGAAGCCGGTCTTTGGCAGTTGCAAATCAGCCAAGCCTTCAGGCATCGCGCCGGCAGCGATTTCAGACGCGCGGCTGGCGCTGATCGAGAAGATTCGCATGACGGGTGCTGGCTTGGTTATGGGCGCAACAGCCTGGCTGCATCGCGCGCAAAGTAGGTCAGCACGCCATCGGCTCCGGCGCGCTTGAAGGCCAGCAGGCTTTCCATCATGACGGCATCATGGTCGAGCCAGCCGTTTTGGGCAGCGGCCTTGAGCATGGCATATTCGCCCGAGACCTGGTAGGCAAAGGTTGGCACCTTGAACGTGTCCTTGACGCGGCGCACCACGTCCAGATACGGCATGCCGGGCTTGACCATGACCATGTCGGCGCCCTCGGCGATGTCCATGGCCACCTCGCGCAGCGCTTCGTCACTGTTACCAGGGTCCATTTGGTAAACCTTCTTGTTGCTTTTTCCCAGGTTGGCGGCCGAGCCCACGGCATCGCGGAACGGGCCATAAAAGGCGCTGGCGTATTTGGCGCTGTAGGCCATGATGCGGGTGTGGATGAAGTGGTTGGCCTCCAACGCCTGGCGGATGGCGCCAATGCGGCCGTCCATCATGTCACTGGGCGCCACCATGTCAACGCCGGCGGCAGCTTGCGTCAGCGCCTGTTTGACCAGCGCCTCGACAGTTTCATCGTTCATGATGTAGCCGTCCTCGGCTGGGTCGGGGCTGGGCAGGCCGTCCTGACCGTGGCTGGTGAACGGGTCCAGCGCCACGTCGGTCATCACGCCCAGCGCCGGAAACTCCTTTTTGAGGGCACGCACCACGCGCGGCACCAGGCCGTCGGGGTTGAACGCTTCGCGGCCATCGGGGGTTTTGAGGTGCTGCTCGATCACCGGGAACAGCGCCATCACCGGAATGCCCAGTTTGACGCAGTCTTCAGCCACCGGCAGCAGCAGATCAAGGCTCAATCGTTCCACGCCGGGCATCGAGGACACCGCCTGGCGCTGCTGCTGGCCGTCCACCACAAACACCGGGTAAATCAGGTCGTTCGGGGTGAGTGAGTGCTCGCGCACCAGATTGCGGGTAAAACTGTCGCGGCGCAAGCGGCGGGGCCGACCTTGCGGAAAAGAAGCGAAATAGGTCATGGTGAATGCGATTTTTGGGCAATGATGTGTCATCGTAGCGACATTTTTTTTGTCAATGACTTGAAACTGCTGATTTTTTTTGTTAAATTACGGACTGGGCAGTTTACTGCTCCCCGCTTTTCCTCCCTGAGCGGGGCCTTGATGTGTGACAGCAAATAGGCTTACCACCCCAGCCCTTGTGCTGGGGTTTTTTTTGCGTAAATCCCAATTCAGATCGGTCTGCATGCTCTGGATCAAGTCTCTCCATATCGTTTTTGTGGCCAGTTGGTTTGCCGGCCTGTTCTATCTGCCCCGCATTTTTGTGAACTTGGCCATGGTGCCTGCGGGCTCGGTGGCCGAGCGTGAGCGCTTGTTGCTGATGGCGCGCAAGTTGTTGCGTTTCATGACCATCATTGCCGTTCCCGCGCTGGTTTTTGGGGTCTGGTTGTGGGCGGGTTATGGCATTGGCTGGGGGCCGGGCAACGGCTGGATGCACGCCAAGCTGCTGGGGGTGCTGCTGGTCATCGGCTACCACCATGCTTGCAGCGTGATGCTGAAAAAGTTTGTGCTCGGCCAGCAGCGCCATGGGCATGTCTGGTACCGCTGGTTCAATGAAGCGCCGGTGATCCTGATGCTGATCATCGTCTGCCTGGTTGTGCTGAAGCCCTTCTGACACGCGTATGCCGATGCACAAGTCTTCGGCGTGGCCTTTGGCACTGGTGTACGGCGGCCTGATTGTTTACGCCAGCCTTTTCCCGTTTGCAGGTTGGCGAGACCAGGGCGTGGCACCGTGGTTTTTTCTGACCGCCCCGCTGCCCAAATACTGGACTGGTTTTGACGTGGTCACCAATCTGGTTGGGTACATGCCGCTGGGTTTTTTCCTGGTGCTGAGCGCGCTGCGCAGCGGGCGTTCCCGCTACGCCCTGCGCCTGGGGGTACTGGTTGCCTCGCTGCTGTCGCTGCTGCTGGAGTTGCTTCAGGTTTATCTGCCCAACCGGGTGCCGTCCAATCTTGACCTGATGCTGAACATGGCGGGCGGTGCACTGGGTGCCTTGAGCGCCTGGAGTCTGGAAAAGCTGGGTGTTTTACAACGCTGGAGCCGGTTCAGGGCGCATTGGTTTGTGGAGGATGCGCGCGGTGGGTTGGTGCTGCTGGCCTTGTGGCCATTGGCGTTGCTGTTTCCCACCTCGGTTCCGCTCGGCCTGGGTCAGGTGGTGGAACGTCTGCAAGCCAGAATCAGTGACCTGCTGACTGACACGCCATTTCTGGACTGGCTGCCGCTCAGTGAGACGGAACTGCAGCCTTTGTTGCCCTCGGTGGAATGGTTATGCGTCTTGCTGGGCCTGTTGATTCCGTGCCTGCTGGGGTTTTGCATTATTCGCAAGGTGGACAAGCGCGCCTGGTTTGTTGCCTGGGTGTGCTTTTTTGGCGTCTGGGTGACGGCACTCAGCGCCGCTCTGAGCGTCGGCCCCGAGCATGCCTGGGTTTGGCTAAGTGCGCCGGTCAAGGTGGCGTTGACGAGCGCGGTGGTGATGGCGTTGCTGTTGCTGTGGGTGCCGCGCCGGGCCAGTGCCGCGCTGGCGCTGCTGGCCCTGGGGGTGCACCTGAGTCTGCTCAACCAGACCTGGGTGAGTCCTTACTTTGAGCACAACCTGTTTCTGTGGGAGCAGGGGCGGTTCATCCGGTTTCATGGCCTGGCGCAGTGGCTTGGCTGGCTGTGGCCTTTTGCAGCGTTGGTTTATTTGTTGAGTTTGCTGTGGGACAAAGACTCAAAAATCTAAAATCGGCTGCATGACACATCCAATATCTCCCATTTCCGAAACTCAGCCTGGAGCCGCGCCAACACCTGCGGCCAGTTATTACCAGCGCCACATTTTTTTCTGCCTGAATGAACGCAGCAACGGCGAGGCTTGCTGCGCCCACCACGATGCGACAGCGGCATTCGAGCGTTGCAAATCGCAGGTCAAGGCGGCTGGTTTGGCCGCACCCGGGCAAGTGCGCGTCAACAAGGCGGGTTGTCTGGACCGCTGCGCCGCCGGCCCGGTGGCCGTGGTCTACCCGGAGGCTGTGTGGTACAGCTATGTGGATGCCAGCGACATTGATGAGATCGTCGAATCGCACCTGAAGAACGGGAAAGTGGTTGAGCGGCTGCTGACGCCAGCCGACCTGGGGCGCTAGCATCGCCTGAATCCATTGCTTCGTTGGTTGCTGTCGCGCAGGCGCCAGTGGCTGTCAAATTTAAATTAATACTCGACTGACCTCTCGACTGACGAGGGGAATATCCCAATGAAAAAACTACTCTTGTCACTGATTGCGGCCATGTGCCTTTCTGCTGCCGCTCAAACCCCGCAACCGCCTGAAATTGCGGCACGCGCCTATTTGTTGCTGGATGTCACCGCCGGTCAAATCCTGGCGCAAAAGGACATCGACACACCCGTCGAACCGGCCTCCCTGACCAAGCTGATGACGGCCTACCTGGTGTTTGACGCCTTGCGCAGCAAAAAACTCGACCTCAAGCAAACCCTGCCGGTGAGTGAGCGTGCCTGGAAGATGCCCGGCTCGCGCATGTTCATTGATCCCAAGATGCAGGTGCCGGTGGAGGATTTGATCAAGGGCATGATTGTGCAGAGCGGCAACGATGCCACCATGGCGCTGGCCGAGGGCGTGGGCGGCTCGCTGGAGCGATTTGTGCAGCTGATGAACGATCAGGCCAAGGCGCTCGGGATGACGGCCACCAGCTACAAAAACCCCGAGGGCCTGACCGAGTCAGGCCACACCACCACGGCGCGCGATCTGAGTATTCTGGCGTCCCGCATGATGCGCGATTTTCCTGACTATGTGGCGTATTACGCGATCAAAAAATACCGCTACGAGGGCACGCCCGCAGCCAATGACAGCAATCGCAACCTGCTGCTGTTTCGTGATCCAACGGTCGATGGCCTGAAGACAGGCCATACCAAAGCGGCGGGCTATTGTTTGATTGCCACCGCGCGACGCGACGTGCCGGGACTGGGCCAGGCTGGCGCGGCCGCCGGTTCGCCTGAAGCCCTGGGAAGTCGCCGCCTGTTGTCGATTGTGCTGGGTGCGGCCAGCGAGAATGCACGCGCCAACGAATCTCAAAAATTGCTGAATTGGGGTTACACGGCGTTTGAAGCGGTCAAGCTGTTTGATGCCAATCAGGCTGTGGTGACGCCCGCCGTCTGGAAGGGCAAGGCGGCCACCGTGGCGCTGGGCCAGACCCGTGCCATCGTGGTGGTGGTGCCTGCGGGCATGGGGGCCAAGCTCAGTACCCAGGTGGTCCGGCCGGAGCCCATGATCGCGCCGTTGAGCAAGGGTCAGCAGGTGGGCCTGCTCAAAATCAGCAGCGCGGGCCAGCCAGTGTCAGAAGTGCCCTTGCAGGTGCTGGAAGGTGTGGAGCAGGCCGGGGTGTTGGGCCGGGCCTGGGATGCATTGCGCCTGTGGATCAAATGAGGAATTTGCCAACCGGGGCCCAACCTGATATAGTGATGGGCTTTTCGGATGTTCCGAAGGGATTCACGTTTTTGTCAATAACATGCTTTCAAACGTTTAGGGACGTTTAGTTTTTAGGAGGCTTAATGCCAACCATCAATCAGTTAATCCGTCAGGGGCGTGCGGTTGAAACCGTCAAGTCCAAGAGCCCGGCGATGGAAAATTCTCCCCAGCGCCGTGGTGTTTGCACCCGCGTCTACACCACCAC
>NZ_JAABQC010000095.1 GCF_011391645.1 Rhodoferax sp.
TAAACCGTGTCCCCAAGGGTCATGGTGCGCGCCTTCATGTCCACATGCACCGCGCCCGCGCCCGAGACACAGCACTTGCCCATGCCCCGCGCCACCACCGCGGCGTGCGAGGTCATGCCACCACGCGCCGTCAAAATGCCCTTGGCCACACTCATGCCGCGCAGGTCTTCCGGTGAAGTTTCCTGGCGCACCAGAATCACGTCCTTGCCGGCCTTGGCCCAGGTTTCGGCTTCATCGGCATGAAAAACAATCTGACCGGTGGCGGCGCCGGGCGAGGCTGGCAAGCCGCGTGCAATCGGCGTTGCCGCCTTGAGCGCTTTTAGGTCAAAAATGGGGTGAAGAAGCTCATTGAGCCGCTCGGGCGCGACCCGTTGCAGCGCGACTTTCTCGTCGATCATGCCTTGCTGCAGCATCTCCACGGCAATGCGTACCATGGCGGCACCGGTGCGCTTGCCATTGCGGGTTTGCAGCATCCAGAGCTTGCCCTCCTGAATGGTGAACTCAATGTCCTGCATGTCCCTGAAATGGTTTTCCAGTGTGGTCTCGGCATGCAGCAACTGCTGGTAGATGTCGGGCATCAGCTCTTCCAGCGAGGGGTAGCGCAGGCGGCGCTCTTCTTCGCTGACCAGCGCCAGATCGGCCCAGCGCCGCGACCCGACCAGCGACACCTGCTGCGGTGTGCGGATACCGGCCACCACGTCTTCGCCCTGGGCGTTGACCAGAAATTCGCCGTTGAACAAATCCTCGCCAGTGCCGGCATCGCGCGAAAAAGCCACGCCGGTGGCGCTGTGGTCACCCAGGTTGCCAAACACCATGACCTGCACGTTCACCGCCGTGCCCCAGGAGGCGGGAATGTCATTGAGCTCGCGGTAAACACAGGCGCGCTCGTTATTCCAGCTTTCAAACACCGCCCAGACCGCGCCCCAAAGCTGTTCCCACGGGTCGGTGGGGAAGTCGCGGCCAATGCGCGCCCGGATCAGCGACTTGAAACGCTGCACCAGTTCCTTCAGGTCATCGGCGTCGAGGTCGGTGTCGAGCTTCACGCCTTTTTGTGCCTTCACCATGTCGATGATGACTTCGAACGGGTCGTGGTCTTCCTTGGAAACGGGTTTGAGGCCCATCACCACGTCGCCATACATCTGCACAAAGCGTCGGTAGGAGTCCCAGGCAAAACGGGCATTGCTGGTTTTGCGCGCCAGGCCCAGCACGGCCTCGTCATTCAGGCCCAGGTTCAGGATGGTGTCCATCATGCCGGGCATGGAGGCCCGCGCACCCGAGCGCACCGACAACAGCAGCGGGTCGCTGGCATCGCCAAAGGTCTTGCCCATCTCGGCTTCAAGAAACTTCACGCCCGTCAGCACCTCGCCCTGGATCAGCTCGAACACGGCCTCGCGACCCTGCTCGGTGAAGGCGGTGCAGGCTTCGGTGCTGATGGTGAAACCCGAGGGCACCGTGATGCCCAGGCGGCACATCTCGGCCAGATTGGCGCCCTTGCCACCTAGCAGGTTTTTCATGGAAGCAGCGCCTTCGGTACGGCTGCTGCCAAACACATAGACAAATTTTTCAGGAGTTTTCATGGTCAGTCCTTGTTCAAAGTGCTGACAACATGATGCCCATCCCTTGCCGGGTCCACCTTGACGAACCTCAAGCTTTATGTCGAACCTGAATCACGGCGGAGCGTCAGGCCCCGCGCTTCGGCGGCGTCGCCCGCCTACAGGCTCTGCAGCTTTTCCAGCGCCTGGTTCAACGTGGCTGTTTTTTTACCAAAGCAAAACCGAACCACCTGCTGGTCAAAGCCATCACCATAAAAAGCCGACAGCGGAATGGCAGCCACACCGATCTCGGTGGTCAACCATTTGCAAAAGTCGGCTTCTCCCAGGTCATTGATGGCCGAGGTGTCCACACACTGAAAATAGGTGCCCTCGCAGGGCAACAGCCTGAACCGGCTGTCTTTCAGCCCGGCGCGAAACAGGTCGCGCTTTTCCTGGTAGAAAGCGGGCAGGTTCAGGTAGGCGTCGTGGTTGTCCATGTAGGCGGCCAGGCCGTGCTGCACCGGGGTGTTGACGGTGAACACATTGAACTGGTGCACCTTGCGAAACTCCTGCGTGAACGCCGCCGGGGCCGCCACATAACCGACTTTCCAGCCGGTCACATGGTAGGTTTTGCCAAAGCTCGACACCACAAAGGCGCGCTCGGCCAGGCCCGGAAACAGGGCCGCGCTTTGGTGTTTATGGCCGTCAAAAACCATATGCTCATACACCTCATCGCTGATCAGCAACACATTGGTGGGCGCCAGCAAAGCCTCCAGTTGCCGCATTTCGACCGACGTCCAGACCGTGCCGCTGGGGTTGTGCGGCGAGTTGACAATGATGGCCCGCGTTCTGGGCGTGATGGCGGACGCAATTTTTTGAAAATCGGGGCGGAAGCTGCCAGGGGTCAAGGGCACGCGCACCGTCACGCCGCCGGCCAGCTCGATGTTGGGCACATAGCTGTCGTAGCAGGGCTCCAGCACGATCACTTCGTCGCCGGGGTGCACGACGGCCAAAATGATGGTCAGGATGGCTTGCGTGGCACCTGCCGTGATGGTGATCTCGGTGGCTGCGTTGTATTGGCGGTGGTAAAGCGCGGCAATTTTGGCCGCCACGGCTTCACGCAGCACCGGCACACCGGGCATCGGCGGGTACTGGTTTTTGCCCTGCTGCATGGCCTGGGTCACGGCATCGACCAACTTTGGGTCGCAGTCAAAGTCCGGAAAACCCTGACCCAGATTGACCGCATTTCGCTCGGTCGCCAGAGCCGACATGACGGTGAAAATGGTGGTGCCGACGTTGGGGAGTTTGGATTGGAGAGTGATCATTTTTAATTAGTTGAGGACAGAGCAAATTTGCCTCGCAAATCTTGGTCTGTCCCGCAAGGTCTCTAATTTGTTGAGGACAGAGCAAATTTGCCTCGCAAATCTTGGTCTGTCCCGCAAGGTTTCACAATTCATAATCGTTCACCTGGCCGGTCATGGCGCGGGCCACCAGGTTGCGGGTGAGCCGGGAGCTGAGCAGTTCGGCAAATTGATAGACAAAATTGCGCAGATAAGCGCCGCGCTTGAACGCAACCCGCGCCACATTCTGACCAAACAACTGGCCCGCCGGCCGGATCACCAGTTCATTGTTCGCGCCCCCCTCCACCACATCACGCACCGACATTTCGGCGGCTATACCCACCCCGAGACCCAGCTTGACATAGGTCTTGATCACATCCGAGTCGATGGCTTCCAGGGCAATGCGGGGCTCAAGCTTGCGCGTGGCAAAGGCATGGTCAATTTTGGTGCGCCCGGTGTAGGACGGGTGGTAAGTAATCAGGGGCTCGTGGGCAATGTCTTCCAGCGTCAAATGGGCTTTGCTGCACAGTGGATGCCCAAGCGGCAACACCAGCACATGCTGCCACTCGTAACACGGCAAGGTCACCAGCTCGTCATAACCATCCAGCGACTCGGTTGCAATGCCGATCTCGGCCACTTCATCGATCAGCATCTGCGCCACCTGATCGGGTGAACCCTGGTGCAGGCTGACGTTGACCTTGGGGTAAGCCAGGCGCAGCTTGGCCACCGGGTCTGGCAGCACATAACGCGCCTGGGTGTGGGTGGTGGCAATCGACAGGGTGCCGCTGTCTTCCGAACTGAATTCTTCGCCGATGCGCTTCAAATTGGTGACTTCGCGCAGAATGAGCTCAATGCTTTTGAGCACTTGCCGGCCTGGCTCGGTGACGCGCTTGAGGCGCTTGCCATGGCGGGCAAAAATTTCAATGCCCAGTTCCTCTTCGAGCTCGATGATGGCTTTGGAGACACCCGGCTGGGACGTGTGCAGCGCCTTGGCGGCCTCAGTCAAATTGAGATTTCGCCGGACCGCCTCCTGGACAAAGCGGAATTGGTGCAGATTCATGTCGTCACGGAGTGTTACGGCTTCGACGCGGGCATGGCAATCTGTGCCAGCAACTCAACCACACGAGCGTCTTCGCCCACCGACGGCTGCAACAGAAAGCTGATCTGCGGGTAGTCCCGCTGGAGCGCAGTGACCAGCACCGGCAAGTCTTCGCGGGCGTGCCGGCCCACTCCCAGAAACATGGGCACGATGGTGATGCTGTCAACGCCAAGCGCCACCAGTTCCGCCGTGGTGGTGGCGAGATCAGGCTCCGTGAGCTCAAGGAACGAACAACGCACACAACACTGCGGGTCAATGGTCAGCATGCGCTGGGCCACGGTGTCTATCGGGACCCGCCAAACAGGGTCGCGCGAGCCATGGCCAAAAAGAATGGTTGCCTTCATATGTTGCTGTCTTTCAGTAGTTGGGGAAGCGTCCACGGGTGGGCATCATCGCCTGAGCACCAGCCAGCCAAAGGCCGAAAGCGACAACACCGAGTAAATCATGCCGGGCAGGGCCGCCGACAGCCAGGGCTGCCAGTTCTGCAAATTGCCAATATAACCAAAGACGTTGTTGAGCAAAAAGAAGCTGATGCCCGCCAGCACGCCCCCAAACACATAGGTGGTGATGCTTCCGGAACGGAAATGCAAATAGGCAAAGGGCAACGCCAGCACCACCATGACCAGACAACTCAAGGGGTAAAAAACCTTTCGCCAGAACTCGATTTCATAGCGCTGTGCTGCCTGGGCGTTGCTCTGCAAGTGCTGGATGTACTGAAACAAGTCAACGGCGCGCATGCGGTCGGGCTTGAGCAGGGCTGCCGCCACCATTTCGGAGCTGAGTTGATTGGGCCAGCGCAGTGAGGCCAATTGGGTGCGGTCAATGCTGGCTGTTGTGGCGCCTGCGGCCGGAAACTCTACGCGACTGACCTGTTGCAGCAGCCAGGCCTCGTCATCAGAGACCGAGGCAGACTTGGCCTGCATGATCGACATCAGAAAACCCCGGTTGTCAAACTCAAAAATCCGGATATCGTGCATCTCGCCATCAGAGGCCAGTTCACCCACGTTGACAGCGCTCTGACCGTAGTCCTGCGTCTCTTTGAGCCAGGCACCCGTCTGGCCCAGTGTGATGCGCCCGGTGTACCGCGCCTTGAGCAACTGGGCCGCACGGTCAGCCGCCGGTGCCAGATAATCCCCAATGGCAAAGGTCAGCACAACAAAGCCCATTCCCAGAATCAACAGCGCCTTGAGCGCACGCCACGGGCCGAGCCCGCTGGTGCGCAGGATGGTGAACTCGGAACTCTGCGCCAGCCGCGCCATGACAAAAATGGTGCCAATCAAGACCGCAATCGGCATGAGTTCGTAGAGGTGAGTGGGAATGATCAGGGCCACATAGCCAAGCGCATGCGCCAGGGTGTAACCGGTCGCGGTGTAGCGTCCCACAGCCTGGATTTCTTCGACGAGGTCAAAAAATAACAGCAGAGACAAAAAGCCCAGCGTGACAAAAGCCACCGCCCTGAGCACCTCACCATAGAGCAGCCGGCGAATGGTTTTCACTTCGAAACCGCCTTTCGATGCCAGAGCGACGAGCCCAGCATCTCGCGCCATTGCAAGTTCATATGGCTCTTGGCAAGCACCAGTATCGCCAACACAAACACACTGCCATGCAAACCCAGCATCAACTGGGCAAAGCTGAATTTGCCGCTCTCGATCATGTTTTGCCCCAGCCCGAGCAGGTTGTAGTAGAAGACGAAAGTGAACAGCGCAAAAACCAGATTGGCGCTTCGGCCCACGCGCGGATTCACACTGGAGACTGACACGGCAATGATCACAAAATTAAACGAGATCAGCACCAGCCCCAGCCGCCATGACAATTCAGCCCAATACTGGGGCGTCGGATTGTCAATGAGTTCGGCCGTTGTGCGGGTCTTGACCGGCACAAAATTCATCGCCTCAAGCACCTCGCTGCCGATCTGGATGCCGTATTGCTCAAACTCACTGACTTTGATCTCGTCGGTCTCCAGCGAGCGCTCCAGCCGCTGACCATTGTTGAGAATCAAAAAGCGCCCCGTCGGCAGCGTTTCAATGCGGCCACTGCGCGCCGAGGTCACGGTCTCCTTGCCCTTCTCGGCGGTGGCAATAAAGACATTGGCGCCGCTTTGTTCCCCCGACACGTCCTTTTCAATGAAAAACACCCGCTTGCCGTCGGCAGATTCCTGAAACTGACCGGGCGCAATGCGATCCAGATCGCCGCGCTGCTCGTACTGGTTCTTGAGTTCCTCAATGCGCAAATTGGTCCACGGCAGAATCACCAGGGCCAGCCCGGCCACCACAGCAAACACCGGCCAGGCGAATTGCAGCAACGGCCTGATCACGGCGAACAGCCCCTGCCCGCTGGACAACCAGATCACCATCTCGCTGTCCTGATACATGCGCAACAAGGTCGAAATGATGGCAATGAACAAACCCAGGGTCAACAGGGTGGGCATATAGGCCAGCACGTTATAGCCCATCACCAAAAACACGTCTGAAGGATCAAATCTGCCGCGCGAGGCCAAGCCCAGTGTGCGGATCAGGACGATGGTCATGACCACCGTGACCAGCACGATCAGGGTCGCGCCAAAACTTCGGGACAGCTCTTTGCGTATGGATGAATGGAATAACATTACGTCAACTTGAAAGGCTGAATTATGAACTTTGAACTGATGACCTGGGACACTGCCAGCGCGGGCGATGAAAAATGTGATGTTTTGCTGATGCTTCTCGCAGCCACGTTCAAACCCGGCCGAGATCCGCTGTCCGCGCTGATCAGCAAGGCGCTCAAAGCGGGCGACCTGGCGGACAAGCCCGCCAGCCTGCTCGATATTTACCGTCCGGTCGGTCTGGCTTGTGCCCGTCTGGTGCTGGTGCAGGTGGGTGATGCCAAGGCAGGCAACATCGGCAAGGGCGTGCGGGCGGCCATGGCCCTGATCAAAGCCGCCAAGCCCAAGAAGCTCAGCGTGTGTTTTGCCCAAGCCCCCGACAACCAAACGCTGCATGTGGCGTTGACCACGGTGGCTGAGGCCAGTTATGTCTACGCCACCACCTTGAGCAAGTGCGAGCCACGCACCCTTACCCACGTCAAAGTCGGCGTGCCTTACGGCGCAGACCTGGCAACCCCGTTCGCCCAGACCGTGGCCGCCATCAGCGGCATTGAACTGGCCAAAGAATGGGCCAACCGCCCGGCCAACCATGCCACCCCCAGCCACCTGGCAAAGGCGGCGCAGGCACTGGCCAAATTTCCCCGCATCAAGTGCGATATTCTGAACCTCAAGGACGCCGAAAAACTGGGCATGGGGGCATTTCTGGCCGTGGCCAAAGGCTCTGCCGAGCCACCAAAATTTATTGAGTTGCACTACAAGGGAGCGTCAAAAACCCAGGCACCGGTGGTGTTGGTGGGCAAGGGCATCACCTTCGACAGCGGTGGCATTTCCATCAAACCCGCCGCCGAGATGGATGAGATGAAATACGACATGTGTGGTGCTGCCAGCGTGCTGGGTGTCTTCAAGGCGCTGGCCGAATTGCAACCCCGCGTGAATGTCATCGGCTTGATTCCTGCGTGCGAAAACATGCCCAGCAGCCGCGCGGTAAAGCCGGGCGATGTGGTCACCAGCATGAGCGGCCAGACCATCGAGATCCTCAACACCGACGCCGAGGGCCGCTTGGTGCTGTGCGACGCCCTGACCTATGCCGAGCGCTTCAAGCCGCTGGCCGTGCTCGACATTGCCACGCTCACCGGCGCCTGCGTGATTGCGCTGGGCGGCGTGCGCAGCGGTTTTTTCACCACCGATGACACCTTGTCGACGGCGCTCGCCAAGGCCAGTGAGTCGTCGCAAGACCTGTGCTGGCCGATGCCGCTGGACGAGGACTACGCCGAGGGCCTGAAAACCAGCTTTGCCGACGTGGCCAACGTTGCGGGACGTCCCGGTGGGGCCATCACTGCGGCCAAATTTTTGCAGCGCTTCACCAGCAAATACCCATGGGGCCACCTGGACATTGCCGGCACCGGCTGGAAAAGCGGCAGCGCCAAGGGTGCCACGGGTCGTCC
The DNA here is from genome assembly GCF_011391645.1 of Rhodoferax sp. Taxonomy (GTDB): domain Bacteria; phylum Pseudomonadota; class Gammaproteobacteria; order Burkholderiales; family Burkholderiaceae_C; genus Rhodoferax. The sequence continues at coordinate 7,998 of NZ_JAABQC010000095.1, forward strand.
GGTGGGCTTGCTGCTGCACTACGTGTTGTCTTTGCAAACCAGCGCCGCCTGATGCCTGTGACCGAAGTTGAATTCCATACCCAGGCACCCGACCGGCTGCTGTATGCCTGTCGCCTGTTGCGCAAGGCAGCCAGCAGCGCCGCGCGGGTGCTCGTCACCGCAGACAGCGACACCCTGAGGCAACTCGACCAGCAACTCTGGTCGTTTTCCAGCACCGATTTTGTGCCCCACTGTTTGCAGGACGCTCCCGCGCAGGTGCTTGAAAACTCCCCCATCGTGCTGACTTCCGACCTGCCACCCCAGGCGACACAGACCATTTTGCTAAACCTGGGCTCGACGGTGCCCGCTGGTTTTGAGCAGTTCGCACGGCTGATTGAAATCGTGAGCGAAGATGCGCTCGACAAGCGTCAAGCCCGCAGCCGCTGGAAACAGTACGCCGCATCGGGATGCAAATTGACCAGCCACACCCTGCAAGCCAAAGCCGAAGCATGACCGTTCCCATGCGCCAACCACCCCGCTTTGTGCCAACGCTCACCGAGGTGATCGACCCCTCTGCTTCCAACCAGACCGCAACACACTCGGGCATTGACGAGGAAGCCCTGGTTGCAACAATCCTGCAACAGGTTCAACCCATGGCCGACCTGTTGCTGCGACAGGAATCTGAACAATGGCTGCGCGCAACACTGGCACAAGAATTGCGTGGCTTCAGTACCCGGATGCAAAGTGAGCTTGAATCGATGGTGCGTCAAGCAGTCAGTGAAGCTTTGACGCCCCAGAATCGATCCGAAGCCAACCGTGCGCCTGAAGATTTCTGAAATATATGCACCAAATGAGTAACTTCCCTATGGCGATGTCACTCAAATTAAGCTATCGTGCACGGCTAGAATTTATTTCTACAATTTTTTTTAACCTGGAGTATTTATGCGCATTCAAAGTACCTTGACCCTGATCGCTGCCGCAGCATTGTTGGTGGCTTGTGGCAAAAAAGAAGAGGCAGCACCGGCCGCAGCGCCCGCAGCTGCTCCTGCTCCCGCTCCTGCTTCCAATGTGATCAAGATTGGCCACGTTGGCCCCACCAGCGGTGCAATCGCCCACCTGGGTAAAGACAACGAAAACGGTGCTCGCATGGCCATTGACGAACTCAATGCCAAGGGCGTCATGCTGGGCGGCCAAAAGGTCACCTTTGAGTTGCTGGCCGAAGACGACGCCGCTGATCCCAAGCAGGGCACGGCTGTGGCGCAAAAGCTGGTTGATGCCAAGGTTGCTGGCGTGGTGGGTCACCTGAACTCGGGCACCACCATCCCTGCTTCTAAGATCTACAGCGATGCGGGCATTCCCCAAATTTCTCCTTCTTCAACCAATCCAAAGTACACCCGTCAAGGTTTCAAGACCACCTTCCGTATGGTGGCTGACGACACCCAGTTGGGTGGCACATTGGGCAAATATGCAGTGGACACACTCAAGGGCAAGTCGATTGCCGTGATTGACGACCGTACTGCCTATGGCCAGGGCGTTGCTGAAGAATTTGCCAAGGCCGTTGAAGCCGCTGGCGGCAAAGTGGTTGCCAAGGAATTCACCACCGACAAGGCCACGGACTTCACCGCTATCCTGACCTCCATCAAGGCCAAGAAGCCCGATGTGGTTTTCTTTGGCGGCATGGACGCCGTTGCTGGCCCCATGATGAAACAAATGAAGGGTCTGGCCATGAAGCCCAAGTTTATGGGCGGTGACGGCATCTGCACAACCGAACTGCTCAAGCTGGGTGGCGACGCCATTGCAGACAACCAGGTTTACTGCGCTGAAGCCGGCGGTGTCGATGGCGAAGCCAAGGTTGGCATGGAAGAGTTCAAAGTCAAGTACCAGGCCAAGTTCAACACCGACGTGAAGCTTTATGCACCTTACGTGTATGACGCGGTAAACATCATGGTGGCTGCCATGGTCAAGGCTGACTCGGCTGATCCTGCCAAGTACCTGCCCATGCTGGCGACCACGGCCGATTTCAAAGGCGTTTCTGGCCCGGTTTCCTTTGATGAAAAAGGTGACATCAAAAACGGTGCTTTGACCCTCAAAACCGTTCGCGCTGGCCAACTGGAAACCCTGGCCGTCATTCGCTAAACCAAACCAGCGCTGACACCGCAGTGTCAGCCTGCAAGGGAGCAAACTCTGGTTTGCTCCCTTTTTTTATGGCCGCAGCGCTGCATTGGCGAAAGCATCGGCCCGGGCAGGTAGAATGCGCAGCTCTGGAGCGGTGGATGAGTGGTTTAAGTCACACGCCTGGAAAGCGTGCGGGGAGTTAAATCCCCCGGGGGTTCGAATCCCCCCTGCTCCGCCAGATATAACCCTAAGTAGTTGATCTACTTAGGGTTTTTTCTTTTGGTGGCTCCATTCCCATCAAATGTCCCACCAATTCAAAAATGCGAAGTTTTTAGTTGAACAGGCAAAAAAAACCCAGCAGGGCTAGTGCTGGGTTAAATCTCGTTCTCGCTGCTGAAGGTAAAAACAAGCTTGGGACTTAGGAGCCCCGACGCAATGTAGCTCATGATCCTGTGCTTCATTGTTCGCCAGCACACATAACGACGCACCAATCTCAAAAATAAGAAACCCGGACAGAGCCGGGTCAAACCACCGTTCAATTCTGGTGGTTCACGCGAACGAATCAGCCATCAACGCATTGAACCAGATGCTCATTTCTTCAAAACTGTCACTGTTCCAGCCGGTGGAGGCGGCAGAGCTGCCGGCTACCGGCGCCATGGTCATTGTGGTCGGGCTGTACCGGAACACGGCAGTCAGCCATGAGGCCTGGCTCATGGTGATGG
>NZ_JAABQC010000096.1 GCF_011391645.1 Rhodoferax sp.
AGTTCGACCCGGTCAACTCGGACCAATACAGGCTTTCGCCGGCTTGCAGCAGTTGCGCGCCTGGCACAGCGGCGGCTTGCAGCGCCTCTGCGCTGCTGGCGCGGATCATGATGAAACGCATGCTGCGCTGCTCTCTGATCAAGGTTAACTCGGCTTGCTGCCAGTGTGAAGGCAGGCAGGGCCAGAAGCTGAGGCTTTGGGCACGCTGCTGCAAGCCAAACATCGACTCGATGGCGGCGCGGTGCAGCCAGGCGGCGGCACCGGTGTACCAACTCCAGCCGCCGCGCCCCGTATAAGGCGGCTGGCTGTAGATGTCGCCCGCCATCACATAAGGTTCAATGCCATAGGCGGGGCCGCGGGTGGGGTGGCTGGCGCGGTGCGCCGGGCTCAGGTAGGTGAAGTAGCGGTAGACCAGATCGCCCGCGTGCTCGGCAGCCACAGGCCTGCCCGCCTCGGGCTGGCTGGCAATTTGTTTGGCCAAGTCGGCTTGTGCCATCAGTGCCCAGACGCCCGCATGCGAATACTGTCCGCCGTTTTCGCGGATCCCCGGCGGGTAGGCCTGGATGTAACCGGCACTCGGCACAGCGTTGACAAGGGGCGGGTCCAACAGCTTGATCAGGCCCGCATCAACGTCAACCAGATGGTCTTCCACGGCGGCCATCGCTGTCTGCTGTTGTTCCAGCGGCGCGGAACGTGACAACACCGACCAGGCTTGCGCAATCAGGTCAATCCGGGCCTCGGGGTTGTGCTGTGAGCCAAGTGCCTGGCCGTCGTCAAAAAAGGCCCGCTTGAACCATTGGCCGTCCCAGGCGGTGCCATTCAAGGCGGTGCGCCAACCCATGGCGGCCTGTTCCCAGCGCACGGCGCGCAGGGCATCACCGCGTTGATGCGCCAGCGGGGCAAAGTCTGCCACCAGCTGGCACAAAAACCAGCCCAGCCAGACGGACTCGCCACGGCCTTCGATGCCGACCCGGTTCATGCCGTCATTCCAGTCGCCGCTGCCCATCAGGGGCAAACCGTGCACGCCCACAGCCAGGCTGCGGTCGATGGCGCGGGCGGCGTGCTCATACACCGAGGCCTGTTCGGTGCCGACGGTGGGCGCAAAGTAGGCGTCTTCGGCGCCAGCGGGAATCGCCATGCCGTCCAGAAATGGCACCTGTTCGTCCAGCAGTGCGGCATCGTCCGTGGCCTGCAGGTAAACCACGCAGGCATGCGCCAACCAAAGCAGGTCGTCAGAAAAATGGGTGCGCACGCCAACCCCCAGCGGTTCGTGCCACCAATGTTGCACATCGCCCTGGCCGAACTGGCGCGAGGCATTCAGAATGATCTGCGCGCGCAGCATGTCCGGCGCGGCCCAGGCCAGTGCCATCGTGTCCTGCAACTGGTCGCGAAAGCCGGTGGCGCCGCCGGCCTGGTAAAAGCCGGCCTTGGCCCACAGGCGGCATGACACCGTTTGGTACAGCAACCAGTGGTTCACCATCGCGTCAAACAAGGGGTCCGGCGTGGTCACCCGGGTGCCGCCCAGCAAGCGGCGCCAGCGCTCAGTGACCGTATCAAGGCGCTGCTGGGCCGACGTCTGAGTCGCCAGCGTGGCCAGTTGGCGCGCCGCATCCAGATTTTCTGCGTAGCCCATCAGGAAGGTGCGCGTGACGCTGCCTTCGCCGTTCAGGGTGATGCGCGTGGACAGCGCGGCGCAAGGGTCAAGCCCGTCGCCGCTGCGCTGGCCAAAATGGTCCGGAATGACGAGACGCCCGCGGGCATCAAAAAACTCGCGCCGGTCACAGGTCCAGTCTTCGGCATCATCGGCCGCGCTGGCCATGCCAAAGAAAGCGGTGCCACCCCCAAAACCAGCCGACACATCGCGTTGCGTGCTCATCATGGCGGTCAGTTTCTGCGCAGGGGCGGGCAGGCGCTGATGAAACGAGGCGGTGCGAACGGTGCCGCGGTCACTGCGGTTGGCGCCCATCAACCATTCCACCATGCCAATCAGGCGCAGAGGGTGGGTTTTGTGCCCGCGGTTGAGCAGCGTGACATGGATCTGCTTGACGCTGGTTTGCGCATCCACGCACCAAGTCACCGACACCTCGAGCTCACCCAGGCGGTGGCTGATGGCGCTTGAACCCTGGCTGTGCGACACCTGAAACGTGCTGCTGTCGCCCGCACCCGCTGAAGGCGACAGGCGCCAGATTTCGCGGGTTTTGGTATTTTGCAGCAAGAACCATTCTGACGTTGGATCGCCCACCGGGTCGTTTGACCAGGCCGTGAGCTGGTTCAGGCGGCTGTTGACGGCCCAGGTGTAGCCGCCGCCGGCCTCAGAAATCTGGGCGCCAAAGTTCGGGTTGGCCAGCACATTGATCCAGGGCCGCGGTGGCCGTTGGCTGGCGCTGACTTCGAACGCGAAGGCTCCTGTCGTGGCAGCAAACTTGCCTTGCGAAGGCGCAGCCGCAACGCTGTCGGCAGACATCTCAAGTGCGCTGGTTGAGGTGCCAAACCGCAGCGCCTGGGCCAGTTCGTGCCGCTGGTTGAGTTCTTGCACATGAAAGGCAAGCGGGCGGCCATCGGCATGCAGCAACACGCGCGCCAGGCTGTGCAGGGTGCTCAGCTCGCTGCGGGACAACTCAATGGCCGGGATCAGGTGAAAAGCGGTGCTGGCCGGGCCGCCGTTGGCGTTGCAGTCAGCGCTGTGGCGGTCACGCAGGGCGGCAATTTCCCGCTGCAGCGGCATCAGGTAAGACGCGGTCTCGGCGTTGACCACCACCAGATCGCAGGCCTGCCGGCTCCAGGCCCACAGATTCAACGCCTGCGCCAGCGAGCGCAGCAGGCCCAGGCCGTGGCTCACGCCGGCCAGCACCAGAATGATCGGGCGATCGCCTGAAATGCCAAAGCGCCACAGCAGGCGGCGGTCACACACCTCGGTGGCGGTGCCATCGGGTCGCACAGCCCGGGCCTGCACCCGTGTGAGGCTTAGCGACAGAAGGGTGCTGAGCGTTTGCATGGCGGCAAAATTCTCGGGCGTGACGCGCAGTGCCCGCAGCCGGATGCTGGTCATGGTGGCGGACATCAGCGAAGCCCGTTGCACATTGCTGGTCAGGCGGTATTTGTCAACCACGGCGCGCAAGGTGTGCGTGCTCAGCGACGCTGTGGTGGCAAAGGTCAGGCGGGCCTTGGCACCCGGTGCAATGCGCAGCGTGACTGCCAGGGCACAGACCGGGTCAAGGCCGGTGTCCAGCGCCACAGGCTGGTCATCCGGGGCCTCGGGTGCGGCGTCCAAACCCGCCGCCAGGTGGCTGGTGCAGTGGTTGCGCCCCTGCCAGCGCTGGCGATCCGTGGTCAGCCGGATATCAGTCACCGGCACGCTCATGTCGGTCAGAAAGTGCGCCAGCTTGAGACCCTGCTCGCTCGGCAAACGGGGCTTGCGCTCAAACAGCAGCGCCTGTTGCGAGGCCAGCCATTGGGCTGTGATGAACAAGTTGGTAAACGCCGGATGGGCTTCGTCGGCACGGGGGTCTGACAGCGTGACCTCAAACGCCGATGTCAGTTCAACACTCAGCGTGCGATCACTCAGGTTGCGAAGTTCCACCTGCCTGAACTCAATGTCATCCTCGGGGCTGACCCACACCGTGGTGTGCGCCTGCAGGTCGGTCCACTGCGCGTCGAAGCTCACCCGGTCGGCATGGAACACACTTTGGTACAGCGCCTGCGGGTCCGGTGCCGGGTGCTGGGTGACCGAGTGCGGCCGGGCTTGCCCTTGCCACTTGACAAAGAAGAAGCTGCCGAACGCATCGCGCAGCGCGTCATCGCGCCAGCGCGTGATGCCGGTCTGATCCCAGCGGCTTGCACCTGCCCCGTTGGCGCGCAGCGCCACGCTGTAGCGCCCATTGGACAGGATGTGGGTGGGTTCAATGGCGTTGTGGCCTGGCAGCACCTCGCGGAACAGCCCGGGCGCGCGTCGCTTCTGGCTGTGCGGTTGCAGCGCTGTGGGCAAATCCCGCAGCACCGGTATTTCGCGCGGCACCCGTTCATGCATCAAGGAAGACACCGCCTGCAAATGTGCATTGGCCATGCCCCAGCGCAAGCCTGCGCCGCCCAGCAGCAGATTGGTCAGCGCCACGATGCTCATGCCCTGGTGATGCGCCATGACGGTGTCCACCGGCGTGAACGGTTCGCCTCCGGTGCGGCCAGCCGCAGAGTAGTCAAGCGCTTCGATAAAGCCGTAGTGGCCACGGGCTCCGAGCGCTTGCAAGGCCCTGAAGTTCAGGCAGGCACAGAGCGGTGCGATTTGTGCCACCAGTGCGGTGGCATATGGCGCCACCACCAGCTCGTCCGGGGGCGTGCGGCGCAACGCCAGCCTTGGCACACCATGCGGCGCGTACTGGTAGGCCAGGGTGAAATCGCTGGCGGCGTAGGCAGACTCGGAAATGCCCCAGGGCACACCCTGGGCTTTGGCAAAGGCCATCTGCTCGCGCAGCGCCGCGTGACTGGCTTCATGCAGCACGCTGCCGTAAGGCTCGTCCAGCACCACGCCGGGCATCAGGTATTCAAACATGGAACCGGTCCAGGAGCGCAGCCCGGCGCGGGAGCCAACCGCAAAGAATTGCCGGCCCAGCGCGCTCCAGTGCCGCACCGGCACATCGCCCTTGGCGATGGCCAGCAGGCTGGTGAGGCGCGACTCCGAGGCCAGCAAGTCATAAAACCCGGCATCGCGCTGGTGCTCTGCCACGCGGTAACCAATATGAAAGAGATGGCGCCTGCGGCTGTACAAAAAGCTGAAGTCGGGCTGCCAGGCCAATTGTTCAAGGGCATCGCCCAGGGCTTGCAGGCGTTGACTTGCCACGGGCAGCGCAGACGGCAGGTCTGATTGCGCCAGCGCGTCCAGGCGGTTGGAAGCCAGGGTGGCGCGCAGGTCTGTCAACAGCCACTTGAGCTCGGCACGCTCCGGCCTGGACAGTTCGGGGCGTCGCGCCAGCAGGGGTTGAATCCGCGCTTTGGCCGCGCTGACGGCCAGCCGACCCGCGCCGTCAAAGGGTGCTGCGGCCAGTTCCCGGCAAGCCTGTGCCACCGCCAGCAGGTGCCCGCTGAGGTTGCCGCTGTCGACCGTTGACACGTACATCGGCAACAGGGGTTCGCCGCTCTGCGTGTCGTACCAGTTCATGAAGTGGCCGCGGTGGCGTTGCAGCGTGAGCAGTGAGTTGAGTGTGGCATCGAGGCGGGCCAGCAAATCCTGGGTGCCGATCCAGCCAAACTGCCGCGCGCAGGCGACACTGAGCAAATAGAGTCCGATGTTGGTGGGCGATGTCCGGTGCGCCACCATGTCGTGGGGCGTGGACTGAAGGTTGTCGGGTGGCAGGTGGCGGTCATCAGGCCCCACGCAGCGCTCAAAAAATCGCCAGGTGTCACGCGCAATGCCCGTCAGGTAGGCCCGCTCGGCAGCGGGTAATGTCACTTCTTCGTCGACGGCCTGGGTTCGGCTGACCCACCAGGTCCACACGGGCGAGGCCGCCCACAACAGGCACAGCGCGATGGCCAACCCCGGTGCGGGTGATCCGGCCCAAAGCAGGGCCGCCAGCAGGGAGAGGGCGACGATAGGTGCCGCGCGGTGCTGGCGCAAGATGCCGCGCAGGTCGGCTCGAGCCTGTGCCTGGGCCGCTTCAGCGGTGGTCCACTGCAGCAGGTGGCGGTGGCTCACGCCCATGCGGTAAAGTGCGCGGCCAATGGCATCGAGTGCCAGCATGGCGTGCTGCAACAGCTGCGCCAACAGCCACAGGCCGCCCAGCAGCGCGCGCACCAGATCAAGCAGCGCCGCACGGTAGAAATGGCCTTTGGCGATGTCGCTGTGGCTGGGCGCCAACCCGGCCAGAGAGCCCATCACCGGGCCGGCGGTAAAGGCGGCAGTCACCAGAGCCAGCGCCACCCAGGGCGACATAGCCAGGCCAAACAGGGTGGCCAGCAACAAAGCCAATGACATGGGGGCCACCAGGGAACGGCGCAGGTTGTCGGTCAACTTCCACACGTTGATGGCGCTCAGGTGGTAGCGCCCGGGGTTGAGCAAAAACGGCAGCAGTTGCCAGTCGCCTCGGGTCCAGCGGTGCACGCGGGAGGCGGCAACGTCTGAATGAAATGGCGCGTCTTCAAGCACCGCGATGTCGCTGACCGCGGCGCAGCGCGCAATGGCGCCTTCCAGCAGATCATGACTCAGCACCTGTTCCTGTGGCAATCGGTTGGTGAGCACGGCATGCATGGCGCGCACATTGAGCAGCCCCTTGCCGGTGAACGTTCCCTCAAAAAACACATCCTGGTAGATCTCGGAACTGGCAGCACTGTAGGGGTCGATGCCGCACTGACCGGCAAACAACCAGTGGTAAAGGGTGAATTCCCGCGCGGCCGGCAGAGGCATCGCCACCCGGGGTTGCAGGATGCCGTAACCGCTGACAATCTTGTGCCCGGCGGCATCGAGTTGGGGAAGGTTGTGCGGGTGAGCCGCGACACCCACCAACTCACGCAGACGCCCGGGGGGCAGCTGGGTGTCGCTGTCCAGGGTGACGATATAGGGCGTGCCCGGCTCGATGCGGGACGTTTCACCCAAATCCAGAAATGCGCTGCCATTGCGCAGCGCCAGCGCCGTGACCAGCAGTTCCAGCTTGCCACGTTTGCGCTCCCAGCCGATCCAGCGCTGCTCGGATTCGCTGAAATGCCGCGCCCGGTGCAACACAATGAAGCGCGGCGCCTGGCTGGCCTCAGTGGGGCTTCTGGGGTGCTTCAGGTTGAGGTTGCGCACACCCTGCACGGCTGATTCAAGCAAAGCGTTGTCGGTGTCGAGTTGCGCCGCGTCGGCATCAGCCCAGTCGGTGAGCAGGGCAAACTGGGCCTGCGGCTCCGGGTTGGCCAGGTAGTGCAGTTGCAACCGGTCCACCAACGCCAGGGCGGATGCCGCACTCGTCAGCATGCCCGGAATCACCACCATCACCCGGTGCTCGGGCGGGATGCCGCGCGCCAAAGCCAGGCGCGGCAAGTGTTGCGGTCGCACCGATTCGCTGATCAAGCGGTGAATCACCGCCACCACCGCCTCGGAGGCCGGAAACAGCGCCAGCAACATGACCAGCAGCATGACACCGATCGAGTCTGCGGTGTTGTGGCGCAGCAATAGCCAGACCAGCAAGCCCACGGTGACAGAGAGCACGCCAAGGTAGCCGGGCAACAGCCACTGCCTGGCGAAAGATCGCCAGGCGATGGCTGCGGGTGCCTTCAGCCCCAGTGCACGCCAGAGTGCTGCCTGGCCGGGTCCGCGCAACCAGTGCGCCGCCACCGAATGCGCGTCGTTGGCGTCGGTTGGCACATTCATCAGTGCCATCAGGCGCTGCGCCACGGTGATCTCGGACTGGCGGCTTCGTTTGGCCAGACGCTCGATCGCGTGCAGGGTCTGGTCCCGCGTGGTGTTGTCTTCTGCCTCAAAGACGGGTGAAGCAAGCATCAGTTGCATCAGCACGCTGGCGCGCGCGATGATGTCTGGCCAGTCAGCGTCGCCAATCGCCCGCAGCGAGGTGATGGCGTTGCGCATGCTCAGGTTGTCAGCGGCCTGATCGGCACCCTGCTGCAGTTGCGCGGCAGCCGGATCGGGCAGGGCGCGGTCTAACCAGTGCTGAAATTCGTCTTGCCCGGTCGTTGGATCCACGGGGCGAAGGTCGTTCAGGCGCTGCGCCAGCTGCACCAGAAAGACCCGCCCGACACCACGCCCGTCCAGCAGGCCAAGCATTTGGCTGAGCGTGTCCGGCGTGTGGCTGTCAATTTTGTCAAAGCACAGGTTGGCGGCTTCACGCGCGGCCTTGTTGGTGGCCACGCGCTCGGCGAGCCGTCGCAAACTCTCGATCAGGACCACGCGCAGCGTGGTTGGCAGGGCCCACATTTCGCTCAAGTTGAGCTCGCACGTTTGCTGGTAAGCGCTCAGGAACTCGACCAGCATGGCGTCGTCAAAAGCACCGTCGGTGTGCGCCACAAAGGCCCAGGCCACGCCGTACACGCGGGGCAAACCTGCCAGCGGTTCGTCCAGCAATTTGGGCAGTTCCGAGAAGTAGCTGCGCGGCAAGCCGGCGTTGATTTCGGTGAGCTGGCTTTCGATCAGGTGAAAGTTGTCGAGCAGCCATTCTGCTGCCGGACTGATGTCATAGCCCCTGCTGGCCTGCACACCAATGTAGTGGTGCGCTTCGCGCAAGGCAATCAGGTTGCGCTTGATACGCGGGAAAAAATTGGCTGAACGCCAGGTTGAATGTGTGGCTCGATGCGTTTGCCCCAGGCTGCGGCCATGCTGGGCGAAGCGCTGGGGGCCAAAAATTTCGGCCCGAATGGGTGGCTCGACAACCCCGCGCGCACTGTCCAGAAGTTGGTAGAAATCGGCCGCTTTGTCGGGAATCAGTCCTTGCAGGCTTGGGTGTGTCATGCGCGCTACAGCGCCCAATAGCCAAAGCCAAACAGCAACGCCACAACCACCAGGGTGGTCACGAAGCGTGTGGCAACGAAGCCGTCGATCGCCGTGGCCACGCCATGCAGGGCCATGACGTGCCGGTGCACTTGCGGGCAGGCACTCAGGTGCTCACCCAATACCAGTAAATCGGTGCCGGAAGACTTGCTTGCATCACTGCGTGAGGCGGTGCACCAGTCTTGGCGCGGTGTTGACGTTGATTTATGCATAGAGATGTTCCATGCCCACACTGCGCTGTGCAGTGCGGGCCAAGGGTTAACGTTTGCCGGTGACTTCGATGTCCACCCGGCGGTCGGGTTGCAGGCAGGCGATCAGGGCAGGAGTGGCTTTGGTGCCCACGCAATCGCCCGGCTTGGTCACCGGATCGGAGCCATTGACGCCCCTGGCGCTGATCTTGCCGGCCGGAATGCCTGCCGAGGTCACGAGGTAACTGCTGACCGCTTCGGCGCGCTGGGTGGACAGCTTCTGGTTGTAGGCTTGTCGACCGATGCGGTCGGTGTGGCCGGTGACGTTGATCACGTCAAAGTCAACGCCGCGCAAATCGGCTGCCAGCTTGTCCAATTCGGCTTTGCCGGTGGGTTTGACGGCTGCGCTGTCGAAGTCGAACAGCGAATCAGCCGAGAAACTCACTTTTTGTGGCACCACCGGGGGTGGTGCTGGTGGCGGTGGTGGTGCCACGTAAACCGGTGGCGCTGCCTGGGCGATCACCACAGGCGGCGCTGTGTAAGCGCGCGCCACTGGCGTGGGTGTTTTGCCGCCAAAGCGGTAAACCAGGCCGATCGAAGCCAAATCGATATCACCCCTGTTGCCCACCGCGTCGTTGATGCGATAGCGCTCGATCTCGGCGCGCACGCTCAGGGCCTCGGTGAAGGCATATTGCACGCCCAGACCGACCTTCAGGTTGGCGGCGTCCTCACTTGGGTTGGGGTTGAGCACGTTGACCGCACCGGTGCCAACAAAACGGTCTTCAGCGCGGGCATAGGTGCCGCCAACACGGCCAAAGGCAGAAAACTTTTCCGTGAGGGGCAGTGTGCCGACCAGGTCAAGATTCAGCCCCCGCACGCGGATGTCACCGCTCAGGCTGCCGGCCGGTGTGGTGGTGGTGCTGAAGCCAAACTGCCCGAGGTCAAAGTAGCCTCCTTCGACGGAAAAATACTTGTTGTACTGATAGCCGCCAAAGACCTTGAAGCCCAGGTCGTCGTCGGTGTTGTTGAAGGGGCCCGCCACCAACCCGCTGCCGAGCAGGCCGCTGGAGATCCGGGCCTCGTCGATGGTGGCCGTGGACTGGCCGATGTTGCCACCCAGGTACCAGCCGTCGTCTTGCGCCATGGCGAACGGGGTAGCCATGAGGGCGAGTGTCAGCAGGCTGAGCTTGCCTTTGCTGACGAATTTACGTGATGTGTGTTTCATGTGAGTCTCCGGTTTATTGGGCTGGCACGTTGATGACGGTGTTGACCATCGTGACCGAGGCGCCCAGCGACAGGGCACGGCCATTGATCGTGACGATGTTGACGTTGTCAGCGGTCGAGATCTTGACCCCGGCCTGCGCAATGATGGTGCCCACCATGGTGCCGCCACCGGCTGCGTTGATGGTGGCCGTGGAGCCGACTTGCCAGAACACGTTCTTGGCCAAGGCGCCACCGGCCAGGATGATGCTTTGCGGCGCAGCGGCGCCCGGGCCGCCAACCGTCAGCGTGGAGGCCATCTGAAAGACCCAGGTGGCGTTTGCATTACCCTTCGCATCAAGCGTCAGGTTGCCGCCCTCGATCAGGAAGGAGCCACCGGGCGCCACATAGGTGCCGGGTAACAACGTGACGCCTGCCAGGTTGGCGCCTGGTGCCGGGCTTGCGCCGCCCACGGGGGTAGCCACCAGGGCCAAATAGGCAGTTTCGGCATCCAGGCGGGCCTGGGTGGCAGCGGCGCAGGCGACAGCGTTCGGGCCGGTCGACGTGGGGCCTGTCACCGAGTTGGTACAGGTGAAGATCTTGCCGTTGACAAAGCCCTTGTTGAGGGTTGTTTCGGTATAGATATCGCCCAACTTGTCATGAAAACCCGTGATCGAATCTGTTGCCGTGGCAGTGGTGCCAATGTCGCCGTTGATGATGGTCAGCGTTCCCATGTTGGTCATGCCGGCGGTGCCGCCAAACGTGCCGAAGGGTGCCACGGAGTTCAAGTCAATCAGCGGCACATCCACCACTGCATTCGCCGTGGTGAACTGCCACACTTTGTTGACTGCCAGGGTGTTGCCAGCCAGATCCGCTGCATGATTGGTCACGGTTGCGGT
>NZ_JAABQC010000097.1 GCF_011391645.1 Rhodoferax sp.
TGGCATGGACGGTGTCGGCGGGCTAACCCAGCGTGCCATTCCCGTGGGCAAGACCAACCTGGACCAGTTTGCCACCGGCCTGGTGGGTGTGCGCTCGCCTTATGGCGCGTGCCGCAACAGCATTGATCCGGACTACATCTCGGGCGGCTCGTCGGCGGGTTCGGCGGTGTCTGTGGCACGCGGTCTGGCCAGCTTTTCGCTGGGCACCGACACCGCTGGTTCCGGTCGTGTGCCGGCCATGCTGAACAACTTGGTGGGGCTGAAGCCCACTTGTGGTCGGCTGCCCGCCACCGGCGTGGTGCCGGCCTGCCGCACGCTGGACGTGGTGTCGGTGTTTGCGCTCACTGCCGGTGACGCCGCCACCGTGCTGGCCACCGCGCAGGGCGCTGACCCGCTGGACGCCTATTCGCGCAACCTGCCGCCCTACGGCCACAACTTTGGCGCAGCCAGCGCTTTCCGCTTTGGTGTGCCGCGCGCGGTCGATCTGGAATTTCATGGCAACCCGGAGGGCCCGGCCCAGTTTGCCCAGGCGGTGGCGCACCTGGTCGCCCTGGGCGGCACGCCGGTCGCCGTGAACCTGACGCCGTTTCGCGCGGTGGCGACCCTGCTCTATGAAGGCCCTTGGGTGGCCGAGCGCTACCAGGCCATCCGGGACTTTATCGAGGCCCGGCCCGACGCGCTGCACCCGGTCACACGCGCCATCACCGAGAAAGGCATCCAGATTTCAGCCCCCGACACCTTTGCCGCGCTGTACCGGCTGAAAGAACTGCAACAGCAAACCCGCCCGGTGTGGGACAACATCGACTGCCTGGTCACGCCCACTGCCAGCACGGCTTACACCATTGCCGCGGTCGAGGCGGACCCGGTCCGGCTCAACTCCAACCTGGGCCATTACACCAACTTTGTCAACCTGCTCGATCTGGCCGCCGTGGCCGTTCCCACCGGTTTCATGAGCGCGGCCAGAGCCAACATGCCCTGGGGCGTGACGCTGGTGGCACCGGCCGGGCAGGACCTGCCTTTGCTGTCGCTGGCCGCGCGCCTGCACGCGCACACCGTGGCCACCGCGGGTGCCACTGAGCACGCGCCGCACTTGTTGCCCAGTGCCACGCCAGATGCAGCAGACTTTCCAACGGGCCTGGTGCGTGTGGCGGTGTGCGGCGCGCATTTGAGCGGTTTGCCGCTGAACTGGCAACTGACGCAGCGCGGCGCCCGGCTGGTGCAAGCCACCCATAGCGCGCCTTGCTACAAGCTGTTTGCCTTGCCCGGCGGGCCACCGTACCGGCCTGGCATGGTGCGGGTGGCAGAAGATGGCGCCGCCATTGAACTGGAGGTTTGGGAACTGCCGGCGCAGAATTTTGGGTCCTTTGTGGCGGGCATTCCGGCGCCGCTGGGCATTGGCTCGGTTGAACTCTCGGATGGCAGCCAGGTGCAGGGCTTTGTCTGCGAGGCTTATGCTATCTCGCAGTCAAAAGACATCAGCCATCTGGGCGGCTGGCGGGCCTATCTGCGCAGCATCACCCAATAGCTCACTGAGCACCATTTCATGGAAGACTTCTCCTCAGGAAAACGGCTCACCTGAAACCATAAATGAACAGGACGGGGTAAAAAGCGGCGCCCCCGTGTGCCGTCACCCCAAGTCAGGCGCCAGGTCCGCAATCCATACAACGCTCGATCACCGGAGGACCAATGTGCAGCTTGTGGTTGAGGTCGCGCAGGGCGGTGCGCAGCCCTTCCTCAATGACCGGATGGTAGAAAGGCATGTCCAGCATGCCGGAGACAGTCATGCGCTGTTGCGCCGCCCAGGCCAGCAGGTGGGCAATATGCTCGGCGGCGGGGCCGAACATTTCTGCCCCCAGGAACAAGCCGCTGCCGTGTTCGCCGTAGACTTTCAAAAGCCCGTGGTTGCGCAGCATGACCCGGCTTCGCCCCTGATCCTCAAAGGAAACGAGTCCCACGGCAAAGCGATCCTTGAACTGCGCATTGAGCTGTTTCAGGTTGTAGCCCACCGATGCGATTTGCGGATCGGTGAAAACCACCGCCAGGGGCACACGGCGCAAGCCGGGTTGAACATCCGGATAACGGCCGGCATTGTCGCCGGCGATGCGCCCCTGGTCGGCCGCTTCATGCAACAGCGGAGCGTCGTTGCTGACATCGCCGGCAACGAAGATCGTGCTGTTGCCGCATTGCAGCGTGGTGCGGTCAAACAGTGGCACGCCGCGTTCATTCAAATGCAAGCCGGTGTTTTCCAGGCCTAAACCCGCCACATCAGGCGCCCGACCGGTGGCGGCCAGCACATAGTCGAACGCCTCTGTTTTCCAGCCGCCATCACGGTGCTGGTAGTTGACTGTGACCCCGGTGGCCGTTTCATTGACCGACTTCACCTGCGCCGAGGCATCCAGATAAAACTCGCCGTTGAAGGTCTTGTTGGCATAGTCCCGGATGGCCGGGTCCTGGATGGCGGCAATACCGCCACCGACACCGAACACCTTGACCTGCACACCCAGGCGGCTCATGGCCTGCGCCAGTTCCATCCCCACGACGCCAGGACCGAACACCGCCAGACGGGCTGGCAAAGTGGGTAAATCGAAGATGTTTTCATTGGTCAGCAAGCGGGCGCTCAATCCCTTCAACACTGGCGGCAGGACGGGAATGCTGCCGGTGGCGATGACGATGCGCTTGGCATGAATCAACTGGCCGTCCTCGGTCACCAGGGTATGGGCATCCTGAAACCTGACGGTCGCCGTCAATCGGTCGGCCGGCGCAATGGCGTCAATCGTTTCGAGCACAAAACCGACAAAACGGTCGCGCTCGCGCTGCACGCGCGCCATCACCATTGCACCGTCCACCGTGACGCCTTGCACTTGCACCCCGAACGGCTCGGCATGCCGGGCCTGGTGCGCAGCCTCCGCTGCGGCAATCAGCAACTTGCTGGGCATGCAACCGACGCGGGCGCAGGTTGTGCCGTAGCTGCCGCCTTCGATCAGCAGCACGGAATTGGACTTGGCACGGGCGGCCCGGTAGGCGCCCATGCCGGCGGTGCCGGCGCCGATGATGGCGACTTCGATGTGAATGGGGTTCATGCTTTGATGTTAGGAGGTGACCCCTGACTTGTCCAGCCAGATCGATCTTTTCAAAACGATAAGCTTTGTCTTGCGCCGTCTTTCTGTGCCAGCGCGGGCGAATCGAAGGCCGGGGCCGACTGCGCGCCGGGCGGCTGCAGACAGGTTGCCGCACCATTCAAGCCTTGCGCATCCCTCAGGTGATGGGAAGCACAAGGGAGCGCTTGATTTCCTTCAGCGAAAAGCTGGTTGAAATTTCGCGAACCCCGGGCAATGCCCGGATGTGGGTTCGCACAAATTCTGCGAACGATTCCAGATCGACCCCGACCACCTCCAGTTGGTAGTCGTAGCGGCCCGACAGGTTGTGGCAGGACAGCACCTGCGGCAGGGCGACCACGGCACGCTCGAAGGACTCTGCCGCCTGCGGGGTGTGGTTCTCCATCTGCAGTTGCACAAAACCGGTCACACCGTAGCCCAACTTTTGCCGACTCAGCCGGGCATGGTAGCCCTCGATCAGGCCAGATTCTTCGAGCTGCTTGACGCGCCGCCAGCAGGGCGACGGCGACAGGGAGACCCGCTCGGCCAGCTCACCCACCGTGGCGCGCCCGTCATTTTGCAGCGCAGCCAGCAACTGGCGATCCACCGAATCGAGTCTGATCAAAGCAATTGGCATGAATGACCTTTAAATGTAAAAAATGGGGTTAAAAATGCCAATAATGATTGGTATTTGAATCGAAATAGGCATTTTATTCCCCATGAAGAGGTTGAAAATTCCTAAAAACAATGACTTTTTTAACGACAGCAGGTACCCATCATGTCGAAATTGCACGCCCCAAAGACCGGTTTCAGCACCCGCGCCATTCATTTTGGCTACCACCCGGCACAACACCAGGGCGCCCTGGTGCCGCCAATCTACACCTCGGCCACCTATGCTTTTCCGGATGCGGCCTATGGCGGGCGCTGTTTTGCCGGCACCGAGCCGGGTTATTTTTATACCCGCGTGGCCAACCCGACACTGGCCCTGCTTGAAGCGCGTCTGGCCAGCCTGGAGGAGGGCGTGGGCGCCGTCGTGTTTGGCTCGGGCATGGGGGCGATCACGGCCACGCTGTGGTCGCTGCTGGAGCAGGGCGACGAAGTGCTGGCCGACCTCACCCTGTACGGCTGCACCTTTTCTTTCCTGAACCATGGCCTGACGCGCTTTGGTGTCACCGTGCGCCATGTGGACATGACCGACCCCGACAACGTGGCCCGGGCGATGAGCGCCAAAACGCGGGTGGTGTATTTCGAATCACCGGCCAATCCCAACATGCGCCTGGTCGACATTGCGGCGGTGTCCGCCATTGCCCACGCCGGCGGCGCCAGGGTGGTGGTTGACAACACCTATTGCACGCCGTACCTGCAGCAACCGCTGCTGCTGGGGGCGGACGTGAGCGTGCATTCCATGACCAAATACCTGGGCGGCCATGGCGACCTGACCGCCGGTGCCGCCATTTTTGCCGATGCCGAGCTGGCCAAGCGGGTGCGCCTCTTTGGCCTGAAGGACATGACCGGTGCGGTGATGTCGGCGCAAGACGCCCACCTGGTGATGCGCGGGCTCAAGACGCTGGCCTTGCGCATGGACCGCCACTGCCAAAGCGCGCAAAAAGTGGCCGAGTTCATCCAGGCCCATGCCGCCACCGAGGTGGTGCACTTTCCCGGTCTGCCCACATTTCCCCAGCACGCGCTGGCCCAGCGCCAGATGCGCCAGTTTGGTGGCATGGTGGCGTTTGAGCTGAAGGGCGGAATGCGGGCGGGCATCCGCTTCATGGACGCGTTACAGCTTGTCACCCGCGCGGTCAGCCTGGGCGACGCGGAAACGCTGGCCCAGCATCCTGCCAGCATGACGCACGCCACTTACACGCCCGAGGAGCGCGTGGCGCACGGCATCAGTGAAGGGTTGGTGCGTTTGTCGGTGGGCCTGGAAGACAGTGTCGACCTGCTGGCCGATCTGCAGCAGGCGCTGGATCACGCCATGGATGCCTGAACTCCGGCCCAAGCCGCGCCATCCTCATCGCGCTTTTTCGCCAGGCATCTGCCAGTGAAATGATCAAGCTGCCATGCTGAATGAAGTTGGCCATCAACACGGCGGATGAAGGCGCCACCCGACGGCCTCAGTCCCTGGCGTTACCGGCCTTCTTCAACAGGATGTAAAGACTGTCCTTGATCAGGAGCTTTTCTTTCTTCAAATGCTCAATTTCCTCATGGGTTCCGGGCTCGATGTGGGCTTCCATGTGCCTGATTTTCTCGTCCAGCGCATTGTGCTTTTCAAACAGGCGCACAAAATTGATATCGGACATCTTCAATTGGGTGATCTGGTCGCGGTATTCAGGAAACATCGGTACTCCTTTGAAATGACCCTGGGCTGCACAAATATGGTGCAGGTGCGCAGTCTAACAAGTTGACGCCAACGACAAGGGGTAAATTTGCAGGGCTTTCTGATTAGGCTAAAGTGACCGCATGAATAACTTCAATCGCATCGCACGGGGCATGCTTGTGCTGCTCGGCCTGTCTTTTACCCTCAGCCTGGCGCAAACGGTGGCCTCCACTCCCGAGCAAGGGCAGCGCAGTTGGCGCGATGCCGCACGGCATTCCGCCGGCATCGCGCCCGACCCCGAACAACTGGTCGATGTGGCAATCGTCCAGATTTACGCCGCCCCGACCTACGGCTGGCGCGGCACCTTTGCGGTGCACCCCTGGATCATCTTCAAGCGCGCTGGCGAGACTGCCTACACCCGCTACGACGTGGTCGGTTGGCGCGCGCCGCAAGTGGTGCAGCGCAACTACGCGCTGCCGGACGGGCTTTGGTATGGCAAACCACCGAGCCTGCTGGTCGACCACCGGGGCGAGGCAGCAGCGGTCATGGTGCCCGCGATCGAGGCGGCCATTGCCAGCTATCCCCACGCCAATGAATACCGCAGTTACCCCGGGCCCAACAGCAATACCTTTCTGGCCCACATCGGCCGCGAGGTGCCTGCACTGAAGCTGGACTTGCCCGCCAACGCGATCGGCAAGGACTATCGGCCCCTGAGCCGTGCGCTTGGCGTTTCTTCGTCAGGAGCCGGTGTCCAGGCTTCGCTGCTGGGCCTGCTAGGGCTGAGCGTGGGCGTGCAGGAAGGGGTGGAGTTCAACCTGCTCGGCTTGAGCTTTGGCCTGGACCTCAACAGCCCGGGCCTGCGTTTGCCTTTTGTCGGCCGGCTCGGCCTGGATGACAGCAGCGTGTCGGGCACCAGGGACGCCAGCCCGCGCCCCGCGCACCAGCCAAGCTCCTGAATTTCTGCCGTTGATCCGGGCGCCTGCGCGCTGCTGGCTGTGTTTGGCGTGCTGTCAGCCGGCCAGGGTGGGCATCAGTGCACGATCAAAACGGGAAGCCTGGAGTTGTGGACGACCTTGTAGGTCACGGAGCCCAGCAACAAAGATTCGGTAACGGTCAGCCCGCGCGAGCCGAGGGCGATGCCGCGGCTGCCCAGTGCCTTGGCCTGGGCCACGATCTCTGGCGCCCCTTCTCCCATGATGACATGCAGGCGCCAGCGCACCGACGCCGCGTCGAGCAACTGGCGTGCCTGCGCCGTGGCCGCCCAGCCGCGCCGTGGCAGTTCGGTCTCGGCAGCCTCCTTGTTCAGCCAATGCTGAATATGCACCAGATCAACTTCGGCACCGTGCTCCAGCGTCACCCAGTCTGCCACTGTCGCCACCGCGCGCAACGAGCACGCCGAGCCGTCGACCGCCACCAGCCAGCGCGCGCTGCCGGTGCCGTCGTTGACACCGGAGGCGTGCCAGCTCACGGCAACGAGCCGTCCCAGGTCATCGCGCCGCTCGAAGGCTGGCGCCGGAAAGGTGTCTTGCAGTGCAGCGTCGGTCATAAGGTACTCCTGGATTATTTCTGGCTTGAGAGCTTCAGGCTGAGGGTCACGGATATCAGGATGATCGAGGCCACGATCAACAGCGACCACTGCACCGGCACGTGAAACCACGGAACTGCCAGCATCTTGCCGCCGATAAAGACCAGCACCAGCGCCAGGCCGTACTTGAGCAGGTGAAAGCGCTCAGCCATGTCGGCCAGCAGAAAGTACAGTGCCCTCAGACCCATGATGGCGAAGATGTTGGAGGTAAACACGATGAAGGGATCGGTGGTCACCGCGAAGATGGCCGGGATGCTGTCAACAGCAAAAACCAGGTCGCTGACCTCGATCATCGTCAGCACCAGGAACATCGGCGTTGCGTAGCGAAGGCCGTTGATGCGGACGAAGAAGGCATCGCCCTGAAATCCCGGGGTAATGCGCATGTGGCCACGCAGCCAGCGCAGCAGGCCGTTTTGCTCAAGGTCGGGCTTTTGCTCGGCGAAAACCAGCATCTTGACCCCGGTGAGCACGAGAAACGCGCCGAACACGTAGAGCACCCAGGCAAACTCCGTCACAAGCCAGACGCCTGCCAGGATCATCCCGGCGCGCATGACAATCGCGCCCAGCACGCCATACAACAGCACGCGGCGTTGCAACTCCGGCGGAACGGCGAAGTAGGTGAAGATCATCACAAAGACAAACATGTTGTCCACCGACAAGGTTTGTTCGATGAGGTAACCGGTGAAGAACTCCATCGCCTTGCGATTGGCGATTTCGCGGCCGCTCGTGCCGTCCAGATACCACCACAACAAGGCGCCGAACGTGATGGCCAGGAGCATCCACGCCACCACCCAGCTCGATGCCTCCTTGACGGATACCCGGTGAGCCTTGTTGCCCCCGAGGACGAACAGGTCCAGGGCCAGCATGGCCAGCACAAAGGCAATGAAGCCGGCCCACATCGGGACGGTGGCGAAGGATTCGATGTGGTTCATGGGCAGCCCCTGGGTGTGGCGTGTGTGGTCAGTCTTCGTGACACATCGCGGGTAAGCGTCAATGTGTTCGCAATCATGGGGTTGTTCATGTGAGGAGGATCGGGTCGTCGGGGGCCTACATTATCACCAGCCCCATCACCAGCCGCACCAGCCCGCTGAGCCCCAGGGCCACGCCCACCGACAACATCACCGAAAACCAGGCCTGCGCCCGCCCCAGCGTCCTGTGCATGATGGCAAAGGTCGAAACGCAGGGCACGTAGAAGGTGATGAACACCAGCAGGGTCACGATCTGCGCTGTTCCCAGCATGGTGTTGATCTCCTGGGTGCCCAGCGCCTGAAAGATCATCAGCAGGGAGAGCTCTTTGCGCAGCACGCCAAACAGCAGCGGAAGCCCCAGCACCAGGGGCAAGCCCAGCCACCAACTGGTCAGCGGTGTCAGCAAGGTGTTGATGACGCCGTCAAAGCCAAAGTGGCCCAGCAGCGCCAGCACCACGCTGCCGCCCACCAGCAGCGGTGTGACGATGGTTAAAACATCGCTGGAGCGGACCCAGGTCTCGTGCAGCATGGCACGCCAGTTGGGCAGTGAATAGGGCGGGATCTCCTGCACCTGGCCCGGCCCCACCTCTTGCTGCCGGCGCGCCAGCAACATGCCCATGACAGCGATCAGCAGCAGCGTCAGCGCGTAGATGCCAATCACACCCATCACGCCGAGGTACTTGCCCGCCACCGCCAAAATGATGGCCGAGCGTGCCGAGCAGGGCACAAAGGTGATCAGCACCGAGGCGATCAGGCGTTCGCGGCCTGACGAGGTGCGTGCCACGGCTGAAATCGCCGGCACGTTGCAGCCCAGGCCCAATAAAAACGGCACGGCCACGCCGCCATGCAACCCGATCTTGTGAAAGCCCCGGTCAACCACAAAGGCAATGCGGTGCATCAGGCCCATCTCTTCCAGCGCAATGAGCAGCAGCAACAGCGGCAGCATGTAGGGCACCACAATGCCGATGAGCCCAATCAACCCGTCCACGATGGCCCGTGCCACAACCCCGGCTGTGGACTGCGGCTGCCAGTGGCTGGTGGCTTCGATCAGGCGCTGCGTGGTTTGCGCGTCGATCCAGCCGCTGACCTCGAACACCACAAACAGCACGCCGGCAAAAACCACCAGGCTGGCCAGCAGACCCCATTGCCGGTGCAGCATGAACGCATCCAGCCAGAAGCGCCAGCCACGCCCCGGCGCCAGCGGGCCCGGGCGCAGCGCCGCTTCAAAAATGGTGGCGGCGCGGTGGTGCCGGTCGGCATGGATCTCTTCAGCCAGCGGGCGCGGCAAGCTTAGCCCGGCTGTGGTGCGCAGCGCGTTGAGGGACGGCATCAGCAGGGCAAAGTGCTCCTGCAACTCGCGCTCGATATAGCCATGCCCCGAGCCGAACAGCATCAAAAGCAACTGGTGGGGCATACGAAAGGCGGCGTCAATGCCCGGCTGCTTCAGCGCGTTATTGAGCGGCTCCAGGCTGCTGGCAATGTGCGGGCTGGGCGCCTGCGGCAGCGGGCAAACGCCCTGGCGCGCCGTGGCCACCGCTGTCTTGAACAACTCGGAAATGCCTTGCCCCATCAGGGCCGAGATTGGCACCACAGGCATGCCCAACTGGCTTGACAGCGTGCGCAGGTTGATGTGCAGGCCCTTGCGGTGCAACGCATCCATGTGGTTGAGCGCCAGCACCACCGGTCGACCAAGCTGGCTCAGCTCCAGCGAGAGTTCAAGGTGGCTCTGCAAATTGGTGGCGTCGACCACCTGCACGATCAGGTCGGGTGGCTCAAACGGCGCCGGCGCAGCGCCGGGTTCATGCGCCGTCACCGGCGGGCGATCGTTGCCCCAGAGCAGGTACTTGAGTGTGCTCAGGTCGTCGTCCTGCAGGTGGTGCAGTGAGCCCAGGCTGGGCAGGTCGACCACGCTGGCTTCGTCCAGCCCGACTTGCACCGTGCAGGCGCGGTAAATTCGGTGCGTGTCGGTGAGCTCACCGGTCTGTGGCGCGGTGCTTGACACCGCGTTGAACAAGGTGGTTTTGCCGGCGCCCGGCAAGCCGACCAGCGCGATGCGCAGGCGGCGCGCCCCGCGCAGCAGCGGGGTGTGCAGCGTGATGCTGTGTTCGGACACGCCGCCCCGGGAAGTTTTGATTTGGTCGTGCTTTGCTGCCATGTGTCCGGGTATTGTCTCCCAAGGGTCACGGCGCATGCGGTCGAATCAGGCAGATTGGAAGTGTTTAAATCACACCTTGCTGCTGACTGATTCGCCCACGCAAACCCGGAGACCGCCGCATGAACGCACCCACCACCGCCTCCCTGATGTCCGGTGACGACTACCGCGAGTCGCTGCGCCGCTACAAGCCGCGCGTGTTTTTGGATGGCCAACTGGTGGACAGCGTGACCGACGAGCGCGGTTTTGGCCCAGGCATCAACGCCATCGCGCTGACCTACGACTATGCGCTCAAACCCCAATATGCGCCCGTCATGACGGCGCTGCAGCAAAGCAGTGGCAAGCGGGTGAACCGGCTGACCCACATCAACACCAGCAGCGGCGACCTGCTCAACAAGCTCGAGGCCGTGCGCCTGGTGTGCCAGGAAACCGGTTGCGCCCAGCGCTACCTGACACACGACGCGCTCAACGCCCTGGGCCAGGTCGCGGCGCGCATCGACGACGCCCGCGGCACCTCCGAGAACACGGCGCGTTTTCTCAACTACCTGCACCGTGTGCAAGACCAG
>NZ_JAABQC010000098.1 GCF_011391645.1 Rhodoferax sp.
CGATCGTGTCGAGGTCACGAATGCCGCCGCCCAATTGCACATCTACCTCACTACCGATGCTTTTGAGAATCTGGCGAATGGCTTTTTCGTTTTGGGGTTGTCCGGCAAAGGCACCGTTCAGGTCCACCAAGTGGACGCGCCGGGCACCCTTGTCAACCCAACTGCGCGCCATGACCGCGGGCTCCTCGCTGAACGTGGTGGAAAGCAACATGTCGCCTTGTTGCAGGCGCACACAATGGCCGTCTTTGAGGTCAATAGCTGGGATTAAAAGCATGATGCTTCAGTGGGAGGGGGGGTAAATGGGCTTTGGCTAGCTTAGCCCGAACGGTGAAAAAAAGTTCAAGGATTCCAGTGGAGGAAATTTCGGTACAGGCTCAAGCCATGCTCAGCGCTTTTTTCGGGATGGAATTGGGTGGCAAAAATATTATCACGGGCAATGGCTGAACTGAAGCGCTGGCCATAGTCGGTTTCTCCTGCGCTGTGGCGCAGATCAGACGGTTTGGCATAAAAGCTGTGCACAAAGTAAAAATAACTGCCATCAGGAACATCACCCCAAACCGGATGGGGTGCACCACCGTGGTTGTTGCGCCAAACCTGGTTCCAACCCATTTGCGGCACCTTGTAGCGGCTGCCATCGGGTTGAAGTTGGCCCTTCAAATCGAATTTGATGACTTCGCCATGAATCAGACCCAAGCCAGGCGTGTCGCCCTCCTCACTGTGGTCCAGCAGCATTTGCATACCCACGCAAACGCCAAACATGGGCTTGCTGAGGGCGGCTTCCAGAACCGACTGCTGTAATCCAGATTCACGCAGTTCCCGCATACAGTCCGGCATCGCGCCCTGACCTGGCAGCACCACACGCTCAGACGAACGCACCACGTCGGGGCTCTGGGTGATTACCACCTGAAAACCCGTGCCGACTGCTGCGGCCTGAACGGCCTGCGAGACAGAGCGCAAGTTGCCCATGCCGTAATCCACCACAGCAACCATTTTCCGGGTGGCAGGCGAAACGATTGAACTCATGTCTTGGGCGGGGCGATGGGCGAACGCCAGTATTCAATTTGCATTCGAACTAGAGTGAACCTTTGGTGGAAGGAATGCTCCCCAGGGCGCGTGGGTCTAGCTCCAAAGCCGCGCGCAGGGCACGGGCAAAGGCTTTAAACACCGTTTCGGCCTGGTGATGGGCATTTGCACCTTTGAGGTTATCGATGTGCAGCGTCACCAGTGCATGATTGACAAAGCCCTGGAAAAATTCGTGCATCAACTGACTGTCAAAGTTGCCAATCATGGCGCTGGTAAAAGGCACATCCATCACCAGGCCCGGACGCCCCGAAAAGTCAATCACCACACGGCTCAAGGCCTCGTCAAGCGGCACATAGGCATGTCCATAACGACGGAGCCCCTTCTTGTCACCCACGGCTTTGTAAACCGCTTGCCCCAGCGTGATGCCAACATCTTCAACCGTATGGTGGCCGTCGATGTGCAGATCACCGGCGGCATCAATATCAAGGTCGATCAGCCCGTGGCGCGCGATCTGATCAAGCATGTGATCAAAAAAACCGATGCCGGTATGCAGCCGGGACTGACCGGTACCGTCCAGATTGACGCGAACGGTAATTTGAGTCTCTGCGGTCTGGCGCACGACCTCAGCGCAGCGCGGCGCGCCATTTGCCAACGATTCTGGCAGTTCAGTCAATGGGTAGTGGGTCATGAATGCTTCAGCAACAGGAAAAAGGAGGGAACAAGATCAGAGCAACAGATCTGAAAAGCAGACGCATCTCGTGTTCAGCGGATGCACCATTTTGCCCCAACTGAGACCGAGAGAAGAAGGAAATCAGTTGGGGCAATGATCAGACAAAAAAAAGGCCTACATTTGTAGACCATTTTTTACACTTTGAGTGGTTGCGCGAGAAGGATTTGAACCTCCGACCTTTGGGTTATGAGCCCAACGAGCTACCAGACTGCTCCATCGCGCGGTATGTCTTTATTGTAACCGATTAAGCCGCTGTTTCAGCCTCTGGAACCACGGTTTCAGGCCCGCGATCCACCAATTCGACAATGCACATGGGTGCGTTATCACCCACGCGGAAACCGTTTTTCATGATTCGGGTGTAGCCACCTGGACGCGCATTAAAGCGGGGGCCTAACACGTTGAATAGTTTTACAACCGAGTCGCGATCACGCAAACGGTCAAAGGCCAGCCGACGATTGGCAACCGTAGCCACTTTGGCCAAGGTAATCATGGGCTCAACCACACGACGCAACTCCTTGGCTTTGGGCACAGTGGTTTTAATAACCTCGTGCTCAATCAGTGAGTTCATCATGTTGCGCAACATCGCCAAGCGATGCGAAGAAGTACGATTTAATTTACGAAGACCAAGTCCGTGACGCATAGCGGATTCCTTTATTTAATAAAACAGCCGTATCAGGTACTGTTCATGTCACATAGATAATTTATGTGGTTACTTTTTTTCCAGAGAAACAGGTGGCCAGCTTTCCAGCTTCATGCCCAAGGTCAAACCACGGGAAGCCAAGACCTCCTTGATTTCGTTGAGCGACTTTCTGCCAAGATTTGGCGTCTTCAACAACTCATTTTCAGTGCGTTGAATCAGGTCGCCAATGTAATAAATGTTTTCAGCCTTCAGACAGTTCGCAGAGCGCACAGTCAGTTCAAGCTCATCAACCGGGCGCAACAGCACAGGGTCGAAGTTGGAACTGCCACCGCGCACAGGCGAAGATATGATGGAGTCAACATCTCCGCCTTCGAGCTGAGCAAAGACAGCCATCTGTTCGATCAATATCTTGGCAGAGGCACGAACGGCATCTTCCGCAGAAAGTGCGCCGTTGGTTTCAATGTCAAGAATCAACTTGTCCAGATCAGTGCGTTGCTCAACCCGTGCGCTTTCCACCGTGTAACTGACACGCTTGACTGGCGAGAAAGAGGCATCGAGAACAATGCGACCAATCGACTTGGTGGTGTCATCCAGATGGCGGCGCAAGGTTCCTGGCACATAACCACGACCGCGCTCCACCTTGATCTGGACATCCAACTTGCCACCATGAGCCAAATGGGCTATCACGTGGTCCGGATTGATGATCTCCACGTCATGCGGCGTCTGAATGTCAGCAGCGGTAACCACCCCCTCGGTGTCTTTGCGCAAGCTCAAGGTGACTTCATCACGGTTGAACAGCTTGAAGACAATACCTTTAAGGTTAAGCAGGATATTGACGACATCCTCATGAACACCTTCAATTGAAGAATATTCATGCAGTACGCCGGCAATGGTCACTTCGGTGGGCGCATAACCGGGCATCGACGAAAGCAACACGCGGCGCAGGGCATTGCCCAAGGTGTGGCCGTAACCTCTCTCAAAAGGCTCTAGTACAACTTTAGCTCTGTTGGTAGATAACTGCTCAACATTGATAGCCTTGGGTTTTAGTAATATATTTTGCATGTATAAATCCTCTGAATACCCCCGGCAAATGACGCCGGTAAAGGCTTACGATGCAACTGACGAGCAATAAACCATCGGTTGCCAAAACATAGGCTGATTGCGCTTAACGGGAATACAACTCGACAATCAGCGACTCGTTCACATCGGCGGCAAATTGATCGCGATCCGGAACTGACTTGAAAACGCCCTCGGCTTTTTCAACGTTGACGTCAACCCAAGCAGGCATGCCAACTTGTTGCGCCAATTGCAATGCCTCAGCAATGCGATTCTGTTTGCTGGACTTTTCGCGAACAGAAACCACGTCACCAACCTTGACCAGGTAAGAAGGAATATTGACCGACTTGGCATTTACGAGAATCGCCTTGTGCGAAACCAGTTGGCGTGACTCAGCGCGTGTCGAACCAAAGCCCATCCGGTAGACCACATTGTCCAAGCGTGTTTCAAGCAAAGTCAGCAAGTTTGCACCGGTGTTGCCCTTGCGACGATCAGCTTCTTCAAAATAACGACGGAACTGTTTTTCAAGAACACCGTACATGCGTTTGACTTTTTGCTTTTCGCGCAATTGAATGCCGAAATCAGATGTGCGCGCACCAGAGGTGCGGCCGTGCTGACCGGGTTTTGAATCGAATTTGACCTTGTCACCAATAGAACGACGGGCGCTCTTGAGAAACAGGTCAGTGCCTTCACGGCGTGAGAGTTTGCCCTTTGGGCCTAAAAAACGTGCCACTTGAATTTCCTTTTGATCAGCTACCGCTCGCTAAAAGCGGGAGCCAATGTGCGAACACATTGGCGGTGGGCTTGGTTTAAAAATTAAATACGACGGCGCTTCTGTGGCCTGCAGCCGTTGTGCGGCACAGGTGTCACGTCGGCAATCATATTGATGCGGATACCAAGAGCGGCCAAAGCCCGTACCGAGGACTCACGGCCTGGACCGGGACCCTTGATTTCAACATCAAGATTCTTGATACCTTGCTCAATGGCAGTACGACCAGCGACCTCTGAAGCAACCTGTGCTGCAAAAGGGGTTGACTTGCGCGAACCCTTAAAGCCCTGACCACCTGAGGATGCCCAGGCAAGAGAATTGCCTTGGCGGTCCGTGATGGTGATGATGGTGTTGTTAAAAGAAGCGTGAACGTGCGCGATACCGTCGGCCACGTTCTTGCGAACTTTTTTACGTACGCGCTGAGCGGCGTTATTGGCGGGTGCTTTAGCCATAATGTTCTTTCAGTGCCTGTTATTTCTTGAGTGATTGCGCAGCTTTGCGAGGGCCTTTGCGCGTGCGCGCATTGGTACGCGTGCGCTGGCCACGCAAGGGCAGACCGCGACGGTGCCGGAAGCCACGATAGCAACCGATGTCCATCAAGCGTTTGATGTTCATGGTGGTTTCACGGCGCAAATCACCTTCAATGGTGAATTTGGCGACTTCATCGCGCACTTTTTCAAGATCAGAATCAGTAAGATCCTTGATCTTTTTTGAGTAGTCGATGCCGCATGATTCACAAATCTTGCGTGCGCGACTACGTCCGATACCAAAAATGGCGGTTAAACCAATTTCAGAATGCTTTTGTGGCGGAATATTAATACCAGCGATACGTGCCATTTTGGTCCTCTATAACTCTTGCAATTAACCCTGACGCTGTTTGTGCCGCGGATCGGTACAGATCACACGAACAACGCCTTTGCGTCGAATAATTTTGCAGTTGCGGCAAATTTTCTTTACCGAAGCCGAAACTTTCATTGCATTCTCCTAAACAATTCTTAAACAGTTGATACTACTTGGCACGAAACACAATGCGTGCCCGGCTCAAATCGTAAGGCGTAAGCTCTACCGTCACCTTATCTCCGGGCAAAATTCTGATGTAATGCATCCGCATTTTTCCCGAGATATGACCCAGAACAATATGGCCATTTTCAAGTTTTACCCTGAAAGTTGCATTGGGAAGATTTTCCACAATCTCGCCCTGCATTTGAATAACGTCGTCTTTGGCCATAATTTTTAACCTCAAGTCGCCTTAAAGTTAGCTTTTTTCAACAAAGACTCGTACTGCTGCGACATCAAATAGTTTTGTACCTGGGCCATGAAATCCATGGTGACCACCACAATGATCAGCAAGGATGTGCCACCGAAATAGAACGGCACGTTGTACTTGAGGATCAGAAACTCTGGCAAAAGGCAAACCAACGTGATGTAGATTGCACCGACAAACGTCAGCCTCAACAAAATCTTGTCAATGTACTTGGCAGTGTTATCACCCGGCCTGATACCAGGCACAAATGCACCGCTTTTCTTGAGGTTCTCAGCCGTTTCGCGGCTGTTGAATACCAATGCTGTGTAGAAGAAGCAAAAGAAAATGATTGCTGCTGCATAAAACATGACGTAGATCGGCTGCCCTGGCGACAATGACCCTGCGATATCTTTCAACCAGCGCATTGAATCGCCTGCGCTGAACCAACCCACTACCGTTGCAGGCAACAAAATGATTGAGGACGCAAAAATCGGAGGGATCACACCGGCCATGTTCAGCTTCAGGGGCAGGTGGGAGGATTGCCCCCCGTAAACCTTGTTGCCCACCTGGCGCCGAGCGTAATTCACCAATATCTTTCGTTGCCCACGCTCAACAAACACCACAAAGTAGGTGACAAGTCCAACCATGACAACAATGAACAATGAGACAAATATGCTCATGGCGCCAGTTCTTACGAGTTCAAGCAGTCCCCCGACTGCACTTGGCAATCCGGCAGCAATGCCTGCGAAGATCAAAATTGAGATGCCGTTGCCTAAACCGCGCTCAGTGATCTGCTCGCCCAGCCACATCAAGAACATGGTTCCTGCGGTCAAAGTGACCACTGCCGTCATGCGGAAGCCAAAACCCGGTGAAATAACGAGCCCAGCTGAGCTTTCAAGCGCTACCGCAATCCCCAAAGACTGAAACAGTGCCAAGCCAAGCGTGCCATAACGGGTGTACTGGGTGATCTTGCGACGCCCGGCTTCGCCCTCTTTCTTCAACTGTTCGAAAGCAGGCACAACGTAACCCATGAGCTGCATAATGATCGAGGCCGAAATGTACGGCATGATCCCCAATGCAAAAATAGTGAACCTGGATAGCGCCCCGCCGGAGAACATGTTGAACATGCCCAGGATACCGCCCTGCTGCCCTTTGAAGAACTGCTGCAACTGGACCGGATCGATACCGGGCACAGGAATGTGCGCACCCACGCGGTACACCACAAGAGCGAGCAACAAGAAGACGAGACGGCGACGCAAATCGCCGTACTTGTCTGTTTTTGCCGAAAGAGCCGAGCTAGTAGCCACTTACACCAGTCCTGAATCTGAATTACGCAACACTGCCGCCAGCGGCTTCAATGGCTACCTTGGCTGATGCGGTTGCACCGATGCCGTTGAGCTTGAAGGCCTTGGTCACTTCGCCAGTTTTGATAATCTTGACCACTTTAGCCAACTCACCAACGAGGCCAGCCTGCTTGAGAACCGCCAAATCGATGTCAGACACCTCCAGCAGATTCAAGGCCGACAACGTCACTTCAGCATTAAATTTCAGTAGTGCGGATTTGAAGCCGCGTTTTGGCAGCCGGCGCTGCATAGGCATTTGACCGCCTTCAAAACCAACCTTGTGGTAACCGCCAGCACGTGACTTTTGACCCTTGTGGCCGCGCCCTGCTGTCTTACCCAAGCCTGAGCCAATGCCGCGTCCGACACGACGTTTGTAATGTTTAGCGCCGTCAGCCGGCTTGATGCTGTTGAGTTCCATCATTTACCTCTCAGAGCACTTTGACCAGGTAGCTGATCTTGTTGATCATGCCACGGACTTCAGGGGTATCCACCAGCTCACGGGTACTGCGAATCTTGCGCAAACCCAAACCGCGAACTGTGGCACGGTGCGACTCTGCACAGCCAATCGGGCTGCGCACAAGCTGAACCGTCACTTTATTTTGCGTTGTCATTTTGAAAACTCCAATCAGGCAAAGATTTCTTCAATCGTCTTGCCACGCTTAGCGGCAACCACGGAAGGGGTTGTGGCGTGCGACAAAGCGTTCAAAGTGGCGCGAACCATGTTGTACGGATTTGAGGAACCGTGGCTCTTGGCCACAATATCGGTGATGCCGACCACCTCAAAAACAGCACGCATCGGGCCTCCAGCAATGATGCCGGTACCCTTGGGGGCCGGCGCCATCATGACGGAGGCTGCGCCGTGGTGACCCATCACCTTATGGTGAAGAGAACCATTCTTGAGCGACACTTTGGTCATGTTGCGACGGGCTTCTTCCATGGCCTTTTGGACAGCCGCAGGAACTTCCTTCGACTTGCCTTTGCCCATACCCACCGTGCCATCGCCATCACCGACCACGGTCAGTGCGGCAAAACCGAGGATACGACCACCCTTGACCACTTTCGTGACCCGGTTGATCGCGATCATCTTTTCGCGCAGACCATCCTCAGGCCCTTCAGCCTTACCTTGCATTTTTGCTTGTACTTTAGCCATATTAGTTTCCGATCTGCTTAGAACTGCAAGCCAGCTTCGCGTGCCGCATCAGCCAGCGCTTTGACGCGGCCATGGTACGCAAACCCTGAACGATCAAATGCCACTTTTTCGACACCTGCTGCTTTTGCCTTTTCAGCCAAACGCTTTCCAATGAGCTGGGCTGCAGCAACATTGCCACCCTTGCCCGACCCACCCAATGACTGTCGCACTTCGGCTTCTGCCGTCGATGCGGTGGCCACGACCTTGCTTCCATCGCCAGAAATCACACTGGCGTAAATGTGCAAGTTGGTACGGTTGACCGTCAGACGCGCAACGCCTTGTTGGGCGATACGAATGCGGGTTTGACGGGCTCTGCGAAGACGCTGCTCTTTTTTGCTCAACATGATGCAGATCCTTATTTCTTCTTGGTTTCTTTGATCGCGACTTTTTCGTCAGCGTACCGAATACCCTTGCCTTTATAAGGCTCAGGCGGACGTACCGCGCGAATTTCAGCCGCTACCTGACCAACGCGCTGACGATCAGCACCCTTGATCACTACTTCTGTCGGTGTGGGTGTTGCCACCGTGATGCCAGCCGGCATGTCCATGTTGACAGGATGCGAATAGCCCACCGTCAGGTTGAGCTTGTTACCAGTCGCTTGCGCTTTGTAGCCCACGCCGATCAGGGTCAACTTTTTCTCAAAGCCCTTGGTGACACCAATCACCATGTTGTTCACCAACTGGCGCAAGGTACCGGCCATGGCATCGGCTTCACGCGTTTCGTTGGCAGCAGAAAAACTCAGCTTGCCATCATCGCTGGAAATCTTGACCAGCATGTTTTGCGTCAGGGTCAGCAAACCGCCGGCACCCTTGACACTGACAGTTTGGTCACCAACCGTCACATCCACACCAGCAGGGATGGTTACGGGCATTTTTGCTATACGAGACATCTTCTATTTCCTCTCAATGTCACGCTTTAGGCGACGTAGCACAGCACTTCGCCACCGACACCGGTAGCACGCGCCTTGCGATCAGTCATGACACCCTGGGGCGTAGTGACAATTGCCACACCCAGGCCGTTTTGAACTTGTGGAATGGCATCGCTGCCACGGTACACGCGCAGCCCAGGCCGACTGACGCGCTCTATGCGCTCAATCACCGGACGACCAGCGTAGTACTTCAAGGCGATTTCCAGCTCGGGCTTGCCGTCAGCTGCATCGACTTTGAATCCATCAATGTAGCCTTCGTCTTTCAAAACTTGGGCAATCGCGACTTTCACTTTGGATGAAGGTACACGTACAGATGTTTTTGCAACCATTTGCGCATTACGAATGCGTGTCAGCAGGTCGGCGATCGGATCACTCATGCTCATATCTATTTCTCCTGCCGATTACCAGCTTGCCTTGACGATGCCAGGTATTTCACCGGCAAAAGCCATTTCGCGAATCTTTGCACGTGCCAAGCCAAAATGCTGGAACGTGCCCCGTGGGCGACCCGTGATCGCACAGCGGTTGCGTTGGCGCGTGGGGTTGGCGTTGCGAGGCAACATTTGCAAACCCAGGCGTGCAGCGGCACGCTCTTCGTCAGTGCGCTTGGCATCTGTAGAAATCGCCTTAAATTCCGCATGTTTCTTTGCGTACTTGGCAACCAGTTTGTCTCGCTTGAGCTCGCGCTGTATCAAAGCCATCTTAGCCACAGGTCACCTCAGTTCTTGAAGGGAAAACGGAAACCAGCGAGAAGCGCTTTGCACTCGTCATCGGTCTTGGCCGTCGTTGTGATGCTGATGTTGAGACCGCGCAAGGCGTCAACCTTGTCGTACTCAATTTCAGGGAAAATAATCTGCTCTTTCACGCCAATGTTGTAATTTCCACGGCCATCAAAGGAGCGACCAGAGATACCGCGAAAGTCACGCACTCGCGGCAGAGCCACAGTGACAAAACGGTCGAGAAACTCATACATCTGGGCGCCACGCAGCGTCACCATGCAACCAATGGCCTGATTCTCGCGAATCTTGAAACCGGCAATGGCTTTCTTGGACATGGTCACCACAGGCTTTTGACCGGCAATCTTTGTCAGATCACCAACCGCATGATCCATCACCTTTTTGTCGGCCACTGCTTCGCTCACACCCATGTTGAGCGTGATTTTGGTCAGCCGCGGCACTTGCATGGGCGACTTGTAACCAAACTTGGCCATTAATTCTGGCGCCAGCTTTTCACGATAGATTTGTTGCAAACGAGCCATGTTCATGCCACCTTGATTTCTTCGCCGCTGGACTTGTAAACGCGGACGCGTTTGCCATCAGCCTGCAATTTGATGCCCACGCGATCAGCCTTGCCGCTTGCTGCATTGAAAATTGCAACATTCGACTGGTGAATAGCCATTGTCTTTTGAGTGATACCACCGGCCTCACCCTTCATCGGGTTGGGCTTGGTGTGCTTCTTGACGATATTGACACCCTCAACCACCAGGTGAGAATCATCTTTACGCAATGTGACCTTGCCACGCTTGCCTTTATCGCGCCCGGTGAGCACGATGACATCGTCGCCTTTACGA
>NZ_JAABQC010000099.1 GCF_011391645.1 Rhodoferax sp.
TGCGCCTGCTGTACCGCAAGCTGGCCGACTACAACCGGCTGTTGGAGGACACGGTGGCCGAGCGCACCGCCGAACTGCGCGAGAGCGAGGCGCGTTACCGCAGTTTGACCGAGTTGGCCTCGGACTGGTACTGGGAGCAGGACGAAAACGGTCATTTCAGCAAGGTCTCGGGCCCGGTGCTTGATATGCTGGGTATTCAGGTGGAACCTTTGAACGGCGACGCTGCTGTCGCGTCAACGGGCGGCTGGAATGAGGACGAACGCACCAAGTTGCGTGACACCATTGCCAACCGCGAGCCGTTTCTGGACTTTGTCTTTCATCGCGTGGCGGCCGGCGGCAGCAAGCAGACTTTTCAGGTCAGCGGCGAGCCCATGTTCAACGGCAAAGGCCGCTTTGTCGGCTACCGCGGCATTGGTGTCGAACTGACTTCCTAATCATAAAAACAACATCAGAAGCCTGATCATGCCCCCCATTCACAACCCAAGTCAAAACCACCTGCTGGCCGCTTTGCCGCCGCAGGACCTTGAGCCGCTGGCCGAACATCTGGAACTGGTGCCCATGGCCCTGGGCCAAATGCTGTACGACCCGGGCACCCAAATGCGCCACGCTTACTTTCCCACCACGTCAATTGTGTCGCTGCACTATGTGACCGAAACCGGGGCGTCTGCAGAAACCGCGGGTGTGGGCAATGAGGGCGTGGTGGGTGTTTCGCTGTTCATGGGTGGCGACACCACCTCCAGCTCGGCTGTGGTGCAAACGGCCGGCCACGCCTACCGGCTGGACCGGCATATCCTGAAGCAGGAATTTGACAAAGGCGGCGCGCTGCAGCGTTTGATGCTGCGCTACACCCAGGCCCTGATGACGCAAATGGCCCAGACCGCCGCCTGCAACCGCCACCATTCGGTCGAGCAGCAACTGTGCCGCTGGTTGCTGCTGACACTGGACCGCCTGCCGGACCGCGAACTGGTGATGACGCAGGAACTGGTGGCCAGCATGCTGGGCGTGCGCCGCGAAAGCGTGACCGATGCCGCCGGGCACCTGCAAACCCTGGGCTACATCCGTTACCGCCGTGGTCACATTGGTGTGCTCGATCGTGCCGGCCTGAAAACGCACGCTTGCGAATGCTACGGCGTGGTCAAGAAAGAGATTAACCGCCTGCTCAGTGACGTGAGCCACCGGTGAGGTCAGGGGTCAGAGCACGTCGCTGCGCGAGTGGTCTCAACTGCATCTAATCGGTTGGGGTCAGAGCACGTCGCTGCGCGAGTGG
The DNA here is from genome assembly GCF_011391645.1 of Rhodoferax sp. Classification (GTDB taxonomy): domain Bacteria; phylum Pseudomonadota; class Gammaproteobacteria; order Burkholderiales; family Burkholderiaceae_C; genus Rhodoferax. Next base: position 1,268 of record NZ_JAABQC010000099.1, read on the forward strand.
TCTGACCCACAAAGTTTCAGGTTTCAGTATCGTGTCGCCACCCCGTTGTCGATGCGCACGCTGTCACCCACCCGGATGTCGTTGCTGTTGGCTTGGGTAAGGGTCTGGTAGCTGCCATTGTTAAGGCGGACCGACAGCTGGTAGGCATTGGTTTGCTGGGTCTGATTGCGTTTTTCAATCTCATGGCCAGCGTAGGCGCCACCTGCCGCACCGATCACCGTGGCGGCCGTTTTGCCCGAGCCTCCGCCCACCTGGTTGCCCAGAACGCCACCCACCACCGCGCCCACGATGGTGCCGGCACCAATGGGGGTGCTGGTGGTGGGGCTGTTTTGTGAAACCAGGGTGATCGACTGCACCACGCCGTATTGCGTGTAGCTGTTGGTGTTCTGCTGCGGGTAGGCCGTTGTGCCCACGTTGTTGTTGAGCGGGGTCGTGCTGGCGCAGGCGCCAAGCATCAGGGTGCCCACCACAGCGGCAAGCGCTGTCAAATTGTTCAATGTTTTCATAGTCATACTCCGGTTATTGTTTGAGACTCATCTCGTTACTGACACGACTTACACCTTTAACGCTGCCGGCCAGGATGAGGGCACGGTCAATCTGCAACTGGTTGTTGACAAAACCGCTCAACTGGACGACGCCGTCGCGGGTTACGGCGGCAATGTCGGCGCTTTTGATGCCGTCATCTGCCATCAGGGCGGCCTTGACCTGGGCGGTGATGATGCCGTCGTCGATCTTGGTGCCGATGGTGGTGGGCTCGCCCTTGAGGCTGATGCTGTTGTTGGCCGTGACCACGCCGGGCACGGTGCGCGTAATGGACAGCGCCTGGTCAACCTGGCTCTGGTTGTCGACAAAGCCGCTCAACATCACCTCGCCCTTGCGGGTTTCCACCTTGAGGTCAAGGCTTTTGATGTCGATGTTGTCCAGCAGCGCCGCTTTGACCCGGGTGGTGAGCAGGCTGTCGTCCACCTCGGTGCCAAGGGTGGTTTCGGCGGCCGGGGCGCGGGCGGGCTCTTCCACCTTGCTGCAGCCCGCCATGTAAATCATCATCACACCGGCCAATAGGGTGCTTGCAGTGCGCAGGCCAATAGGGTTTCTGGTCATTTGTTCTCCAGTCGATCAGTCGTTGAAACAGCGCCCACTGTCACAGGAATCGCCGTTTATATCTGTGCGATGGCACACAGACCGGCGTCGGGGCCAGCCTTAGGCTTGGCAGCCAGATGACAACTGATTTTTTGGCGCCTGCCGCCATTGCCCAAATCCACCCGCAGGCCGTCGCACTGTCGGGCTGCTGGACGGCGCGCGGCATGGGTGACCGTGAGGCCGAACTGGCGCTGGGCCCTGCGAGGGGTCAACAGCCGATCACGCTGGACGCGTCCGGCATCGAAGCGCTTGACACGGCTGGCGCCTGGGTGTTGCAACAAATGCTGGCCGGGCAGGGCGGTGACGGGGCAATGCCGAGCTTGCAAGGCCTGCCGCCAGAATTTGCCAAACTGCTTGATGGGGTGCGCCAACGAGCGGCGGGCCAAGCCAACGCGCCAGCGGCGGCCATGCCCGCCACGCCAAACGTGTTGGCGCGCCTGGGCCGCAGCGCCGCGAGCATGCTGGAGCAGTTGCTGGCCATGCTGACTTTCATTGGTGAAAGCAGCCATGCCATGTTTGGCTGGCTGGCGCACCCGGGGCGCATCCGCTGGCGCGTGGTGCTGTTCAACCTGCGCAGCGCGGGTTTTGACGCCTTGCCCATCGTCGGGCTGCTGTCATTTTTGCTGGGCGTGGTGGTGGCTTACCAAGGCGCTGACCAACTGCGTCAATACGGCGCCAATATTTTTGTGGTGGATCTGGTGGGCTTGTCGATGCTGCGCGAGTTTGCCCCGCTGATCACCGCCATCATCGTGGCCGGGCGTTCCGGCTCGGCCTATGCGGCGCAAATTGGCACCATGACGGTGACCGAAGAAATTGATGCCATGCGCACCATCGGCATTGAGCCGCAGGAACTGCTGGTGTTGCCCAAAGTTCTGGCCCTGGTGATCGCGCTGCCGCTGCTGACGGTGTTTGCCGACGTTTTGGGTATCTTTGGCGGCATGATCATGGCCAAGGTGCAGCTTGGGGTGGGTTTTGCTGAGTTTCTGGACCGGCTGGTCAAGGCCGTCAGCATCACCTCGTACCTGGTGGGCATTGGCAAGGCACCGGTGTTTGCCGTCATCATCGTGATGGTCGGCTGCTTCCAGGGCTTTCGCACCCATGGCGGGGCCGACAGCGTGGGCCGCCAGACCACCCGCAGCGTGGTGCAGTCGATCTTTCTGGTGATCGTGGCCGATGCCTTTTTCTCGGTCGCCTTCAGTTTGCTGGACTTGTGACATGCCTGGCACCCCTCGCGGCACCGACATCGTCATAGACCTGCAGCAGGTCACCACCCGATTTGGCAAGCATGTGGTGCACCGCGATCTTGATTTGCAAGTGCGTCGCGCCGAGGTATTTGCCATCATTGGCGGCAGCGGCTCGGGTAAATCGACGCTGTTGCGCGAAATGATCCTGTTGCACCAACCCAGTTCCGGCAACATCAAGGTGCTGGGGGTTGACTTGAAAGACCTGTCGCGCGAAGCGGCACTGAGCTTGCGCTTGCGCTGGGGCGTGCTGTTTCAGTACGGCGGCCTGTTTGGCTCACTCACCGTGCTGGAAAACATTGGCTTGCCGTTGCGCGAGCACACGCAGTTGGGCGACAAGCTGATTGACGAGATCGCCGCCTGGAAACTCGACCTGGCCGGCCTCAAACCCGAGGTGGGCGCGCAGTACCCGGCGCAACTCAGTGGCGGCATGATGAAGCGCGCGTCGATGGCGCGGGCGCTGGCGCTCGACCCCGAGTTGCTGTTTCTGGACGAACCCACCGCTGGGCTCGACCCGCAAAGCGCCGCCGGCGTGGACGAACTCATCACCCGCCTGCGCGACCAGTTTGGCCTGACCATTGTCATGATCTCGCACGACCTGGATTTGCTGTGGCAAGTGACTGACCGGGTTGCCGTGCTGGGCGAAGGCACGGTGCAGGGCCTGGGTTCCATGGCTGAACTTGCACAACTTGACAAACCCACGGTGCGGCCCTTTTTTGAAGGCGCGCGCGGCCGCGCCGCGCAGGCCGGGTCGTCTTTTCACATCGAAAGCAAGGAGCCATCATCGAAACCAAAGTGAACTACACCCTGGTCGGCGCGTTTGTGCTGGTGCTGGGGGCCGTGCTGGTCGCGGGGGTGCTGTGGCTGGCCTCGGGCGGCTCCTGGAATAAAAAATTCGACCTGTACCTTGCCGTAATGGCCGAGTCGGTGGCCGGGCTCAACTTGAATGCGCCGGTGAAATACAACGGCGTTGACGTGGGCAAGGTGCAAGACATTGCCCTGGACAGCGCCAACCCGCAGCAGGTCAGGCTGTTGTTTGCCATTGCGTATGGCGCACCCATCCGGGAGGACACCGTGGCGGTGCTGAAAACCCAGGGCTTGACCGGCATTGCCTATGTGGAGCTGAGCGGCGGCGCGGCAGATTCGCCAGTGTTGCAGGCCAAGCCTGGCAGCCTTTACCCCGAGATTCGCACCAAGCCGTCGCTGACCACCCGGCTGGAATACATCCTGACCAGTGTGCTGAACAAGCTCGACAGCACCTCGGACGGCATCAACAGCCTGCTCGGACCGGAAAACCAGGCTGCCTTCAAAAGCGCGCTGGCCGACCTGGCCGCCGTGGCACGCACCGTGGCGGCGCGCCGGGCTGACATTGACAAGGGGCTGACGCAGGCCGCCCAAACCTTCGACAACACGGCCAAGGCAACCGCCGACCTGGCGCCGGTGCTCGAGCGCATTGGGCGCAGCGCCGATGCCATCGAAAAGATGGGCGTCGAAGTGGCGCGCACCAGCGTCAGTGCCGGTACCACCGTGGATGCGATGGGCGCCGATGTGAAGCGCTTCAGCGTCGAAACCTTGCCCGAGCTGGAGCGCCTGCTGGGCGAACTGAGCGCGTTGACCACATCGCTGCGGCGCCTCAGCGACCAGACCGAGCGCGACCCGCGCAGCCTGATTTTTGGCCGCCAACCGGTGCCGGGCGGCCCTGGAGAAAAAGGAGTGTCACCATGAAAGAACTAAATATCGCTGGCGCAATGCGAGCCATCCAGACATGGCGGCAGCATCCCTGTAGGAGCGGCGCCCCCGCCGCGATGGTATTGAGTTCAAGCATCGACGCGCCACGCCTGACTCTCAGCAACTGCACAAGCCGCAGTTCGCTGTTCCGCTTTGTCGCCATGGGCTTGGCTTTGGCAGCCCTGTCTGCCTGCAGCGCCCTGCAGCCATCAGCGACCCCGGCGACAACTTTTTATTCACTGAACGCTACACCGCAGCCAGCATCGGCTGTTGGCAAGGCTTTGCCAACGCCAACAACCCTGGCCGCCGGTGCGCCCACCTTGCTCATTAACCCGCCGCACGCAGCCGCCGGCTTTGACAGTCCACGCATCATTTACTTGCGCGAACCGCACAAGCTGGAGTACTTTGCGCTGAGTCGGTGGGTAGAGCCACCGGCGCGCATGCTGGGGCCGCTATTGGTTGCTGCGATTGAAAAAACAGGGGCCTTTCGCGCCGTGGTGCTGATGCCCGGTGCGGCCTCTGGCGAGCTGCGCCTGGACACCGACATCATTCGGCTGCAACACGAGTTTCAGACCAACCCGAGCCAGGTGCGCCTGACCCTGCGCGCCACGCTGGTGGACGACAAAACCCGCCGCATGCTGGCCTGGCAGGAGTTTGAGGCACTGGAGCCCGCCAGCTCGGAAGACACTTACGGCGGCGTGCTGGCGGCCAACCGTGCCGTGCAACGGGTGGCGGACCAGTTGGCCGGGTTTTTGGCCACTAAAGCAATCTTCCCCAGTGCTGTGCCAGCCATTCCTTGACTCTGAACTGCAGCGGCCGATCCGCCCAAGCCTGCGGCGTGATGCGCTGTGAGGCGTCCAGGTCTCGCTGGTGCATGGCCTGCATCTGGGTGGCAAATTCGCGGCCCAACACCACGGCATTGACCTCGTCGTTGTCGAGAAAGCTGCGCCAGTCCAGGTTGGTCGAGCCCACGGTGGACCAGACGCCATCGATCACCGCAGTCTTGGCATGCAAAAGGGCGCCCTGGCGCTCATAAATCTGCACGCCCCCCGCCAGCAGACCGGCGTAATGGGCGCGCCCGGCGTGAAACACCAGTTCGGAGTCGGAGTGGCTGGGCAGGATCAGTTGCACCTGCACCCCGCGCGCGGCGGCGTCAGTCAGGGCTTTGAGCAATTGCACGTCTGGCACAAAGTAGGCGTTGGTCAGGTGCACCGTCTTTTCGGCATTGCCAATGGCCGAGATCAGCGTCAGGTAAATCAGACTGTAGGGGTCGTCGGGGGTGCTGCCGATGGCGCGCACGATGTCTTTGCCCTGTGGTGCGAGCTTGGGAAAATAATCCTTGGCGGCGAGCGGCGGGCCCTTTTGCTTTTCCCAGGTCTGTAAAAACAGCTTCTGGAATTCGGCCACCACCGGGCCCTCAATTTGCAGGTCGGTGTCGCGCCACGCCACCCCGCCGTCGGCGGGGGGCTTGATGAGCCGCTCAAGCACTGCCGACCCCGAGGTGTAGACATTGCTGATGTTGATGCCGCCCAGAATGACCGAGCGGCCGTCGGCGATCAACAGCTTGCGGTGATCCCGGTTGTAGATTTGCCAGGGGCCCTTGGCACTCAGCGGGTTGATGGGGTTGAACTCCAGCACCGCAACGCCGGCTTTTGAGAGGCGCTCAAAAAACGCTTTCGGGGTGTTGATGCCGCCCACACTGTCATAGATCAGGTTGACCTGCACGCCACGGGCCTGCGCTTGCTGCAACAGGTCAGAAAATTCCTGGCCGGTGGCATCGTCCTCGATGATGTAGGTCTCCAAGTTGATGTGGTCCTTGGCCTGGCGGATGGCGCCAAACATGGCGGCGTAGGTGGCGGCACCGTCCTGCAGCAGGCTGGCCTTGTTGCCCAGAACAAGAGGGCTGTCGCTGATGGCCTGCTCCAGCGCCATTTGTTTGTCCAGTATGTCAAGCTTGCCCGATGTGCGTTGCAGTTCGGCCAGGATGGCGGCGTTTCTTTTGGCTGATACCGGGCCGCGCGCCGTCTCAAAGTTGGCGGTCTGCGCGTTGTGGCGATCAATCAGGGCGTCGGTGTCGGGCAGGGTGGCGCAACCTGTCAGCGCCGAACCAATCAGCAAGCCCGCCAAAACCAGATTGCGCCGTATTCTTGACATCATTTTTTCCCTTGCAGCCATTGCGCGCAATCGCTGTCCTGGCCGGGACCGGGATCGATCAGGGGGATCAATGCCAGCAGCGGATTGATGGCACCCAGCGCCAGAGCCCCCAGCGCGCGTGCCGCCATGCGGCCCCGGTCCACCTTGATGACGGGCTTGGCAAAGTTGCCGCTGATGTAGACCGGGCTGCGCAAGGCCAGCGGGCTGGTGTTCTTGGTTTTTTGGGTCACGGTCAAATCAAGCTTTTCCTGCGCCAGGTCGATGCTGCCACGACCGAACAGGGTGGTGACTTCAGTGTCGAAAAGCAGGGTATCGGATGTCATGATGCCGGCTTTGACATCGAAATTGGCCACGGCGCAACGAAGTTTGATCTGTTTGTCGCCGGTGAGCGTGAGCTGGAAAATTTCCCACAGGTGCAGGCCGGCTTTTTCCATGGTCAACTGGCTGATTTCACCGCCCGACATCAGCAGCGCGACCGAGCCATTGGCCTTGGCCAGCATGGTGCCCACCGAATTGCCGCTGCCGTCGAGCCTGATCTTGCCACCGATCAGGCTGGCGCTGGCCTTGCCTTTTTGATCGGCTGGCAGCAATTTGGCCAGCGCCAGGCGCTTGAGTTGCAGTTGGGCATTGGCCTGAATCGGGTTGTGGCGGCCGTCCAGCGTGACCGCCGCAATGATTTGCCCGCCAGCCACTCCAAACTGGAGCGGATCCAGCGTCAACACCGAATCTTTCAGTTTTAAATGGGTGCTGAGCGCCTCAAGCGGCATGTAGCTGGCCTGACGCATGGATTGGGCGCTGAACTTGACGTCGGCATCCACCGTATCCCAGTTCGCAATCTTGAAGGGCAGGTCGGGAATCACGCGCTTGGATTTGGGTGTGACGGCTGCGGCGCTGCCGGTTTGTGCGACCGCCTTGATGGCCGCATCCAGATGGCCGGGGCGTGCGCCAATCACCGGTCCCAGGTCTTCCAGGGCAAGCTGCATGGAGACCAGATCAGCGGTGAGCAAGGGCCGCTTGCCGCCTGTCTTGACTTGCCACCAACCGGCCAGGTCGCTGGTGCCCACGCGTCCCGAGAATTCGTCGTAGCGCAGTGTGTTGCCCTTGCGCACCAAATGCCCCTGGGCGACATAGTCACGCGTGGCGGGCAGGGCAATGCCGGTCAGGGTGAACAATTGGTTGAGGTTGTCGCCGCTGAGCGCCAGCTGCATGTCGATTGCACTGAATTGGACCAGGCTGGTCACCTGCCCTTCGGCCAGGATGCGGGTTTGGCCCGCCGTGGCGTCGATGCTCAGGCCGTAGGGCGTGCGCTCGTCACGCAGGGCCAGCACCGAATCTCCCGAGCCCTTGGCGGCCAGGGGCAGGCCCTTGAATTTTCCCTTGGCGACAAAGTTCACCCGGGCGTCGTCCTTGCTGCCCGCCGGCGCAGAAACGGTCGAGATGTCGATGCGAATGCTGGTCTTGCCTGCCGCGTCGTCATAGCCGATCACGCCCTGGTCGAGCGTCAGGCGGTCAATGTCGACGCGTGCGCTCTCGTCCTTCTGGTTCTGGTCGAGCAGCCACGACTTGCGGCCATCGGCTTGCCGCTGCAAAAAAACCAGGGGCTTGATCAGATGCAGGTCGGAGACCTTGAGCCGCTGCGCCAGCAGTTGCGGCAGGTGGACGGAAAACGCCACCTCGTCAGCGGCCAGCATCTGCGTCTGTGCCGCCCAGGTCGGGTTGGCAAAAGTAACCTGCCGGGCGTGCACGCGCGGCCACGGCCAGCCAAGATCCACATCGAGGTCGCCCTTGATCAGCAGTTCCCGCCCGGTTTGCTCGAACACCATTTTTTGAACCGGCGCGCGCAACCAATTCCAGCCAAACAGCGCAATCAACAGGGCCGCCGTGATGACGATGGCCAGCAACAGGCTGGCCGCCCATTTGAGTGTTCGCAAAAGAATGGTGGCGGGGGATTGCAAAGTGAAACCCTGTGAGTTGGCGGAATGGCTGCTTAAACAGAGTTTACCGGGACGGATGGGTCTGGTCAGTGCGCTGACGCACCGACAGCGCCAACCCGAAACGGGAAGATGCAAGCTTTAAACCTTCAGAGAGAAAATCCTCATGAAACCTGCAAAATTAGCGCGTTCGGTGCTGTTGTCCTTGGCTCTGGTGGCGAGTGGCGCGGCCTTTGCACAGATCAGCTTCAACATCGTGGTCGCACCGCCCACGCCTCAGTACGAGATGGTTCCTGTGGTGCAGCCGGGTTATGTGTGGGCGCCGGGTTACTGGGCCTGGGCCAATGATCGTCATGTCTGGGTGCGCGGTCGCACCATCGTGCAACGCCCGGGCTACGTCTGGCAGCCTGATCGCTGGGAGCAGCGCAATGGCACCTATTACCGCCAGGCGGGGCGCTGGGCCTATGATGCTCATGGAAAACCGGTAAAGGCGCAGAAGATGAAGAAACCCAAACCCGGCAAGGGACACGGCAATAACGGCCAC
>NZ_JAABQC010000009.1:0-24122 GCF_011391645.1 Rhodoferax sp.
TTTTCGGCATGGTTGTCGTCTTTGGCAAACACCAGGGTCTTGGGCACTTCGGTGCGGCCGGGGAATATTTCCAGCGGCAGCTTGTCGCGGAACGTGCGCACGATGGTGCGTATCTGGTCAGGCGTTTGCACGGCGCGGTCGAGCGCGTCGGCGTCGTAGGCCATGTCTTCGTCCAGCTCTTGCCAGCGGGTCTTACGCGTCAGGCGGTCGCGGTAACCCACGGAATAGCCCGCCTCCACCTGTGCGCCCTGTTCGCTCACCTGGGTGCGGATGCGGTAGACGTCGTAATTGACGTTGACGCCATCGGCCACGGCCTGCGGGTGGCCGTATTCCATGACCAGGTTCTGGTTGAAAAAGCCAAAGGTCTGCTTGCTGGGCGTGGCGGTCAGGCCGATGAGGTAGGCGTCAAAGTACTCCAGCACCTGGCGCCACAGGTTGTAGATGCTGCGGTGGGCTTCGTCGGTGACGATGATGTCAAACGTTTCGATAGGGAAGGCCGGGTTGTAGCCAATGGGGTCGGGCTTGGCAAACAAGTTGCCCAAGCCGTCCACACTTTGCTCGTCGTCTTCGGGTGACAGCTCGCGGCCCTTGAGCATGCTGAACAGCCGCTGGATGGTGCAAATGGTGACTTTGGCCGTGGTGTCGAGCTGGTTGCTTTGCAGGTGCTGGACGATGTATTCCTCGCCAAACTTGAAGTTGTTGTAGGGCGAGGTGTATTGGTCAAACTCTTTTTTGGTCTGCCGGCCCAAGTTGCCCCGGTCCACCAGAAACAGCACACGTTTGGCACCGCCAAACTTGATCAGGCGGTAGATGAAGCTGATAGCGGTGTAGGTTTTTCCGCTTCCGGTGGCCATCTGGATCAGGGCGCGGGGTTTGTTGGCCTTGAGTGACTTTTCCAGGTTGCGGATGGCGATGATTTGCGCGGGCCACAGGCCATCTTCGATCAGCGGCGGCATGGATTGCAGGCGGGCCAGAAAGGTGGGACTTGCAAAACCGGCATCCTGGGCGACCTGCGGGTTGCCGGGGCCTGTGTGGATGACGCTGGTTGCGGGCGCACCTTTGAGGAAAGCCGCCAGCGTTTCGGGCCGATGAAAAGCAAACACGGCGCGGGCGCGCGGCTCGGGGTCCAGGCCCTGGGTGAAATGGGTCTCGATGCCGGTGGACTCGTAGCTGAAAGGCAAGGGCCGGCGCCAGGCCGGGAGCGCGGCGGGCAGGCCCTGAGCGTAACGGGCAGACTGCACTTCGACCCCGGTGAGCGTGGCGCCTTCCTTTTTTGCCTCGATCACACCTGCGGCCTTGCCGTCGATGTAGAGCAGGTAGTCGGCAAAACCGTAGCCGGTATTGAGGGGGAACTCGCGCAGTGCCACGCCGCGCGATGCGTGAATGTTGGCATTGGCCATGTCGCACACATGCCAGCCCGCTTGCTGCAACAGCGCGTCAATGCTAAGTCTTGCCTGTTGCTCTGGCGTCATCCCTGTCCTTTTGATTTTGAGAGCAGTTTACGCTGCCAGGACAGGGGGACGGCGGTCATTTTTTACTGCCGCCCAAAACCAAACACATTGGGCACCTCAATGCCTTCGAGCTTTTCCACCAGCCGCAGCAGCGGTTTGAGCTCGCGGTAGCGCTCGCAGGTGGTGCGAATGTAGGCAATAAAACGCGGCGTGTCGACCAGGTACTGCGGCTTTCCGTCGCGCAGCGTGAGGCGGGCAAAGATGCCGGCCACTTTCAGGTGGCGCTGCAGGCCCATCCATTCCACGCCACGGTAAAACTCGCCAAAATCATCGCCCACCGGCAGGCCGGCCTTGCGCGCCTTTTCCCAGTAGCGGATGGTGATGTCAAGGCAAAAGTCTTCGTCCCAGCTCAGGAAGGCGTCGCGCATCAGGCTGGCAATGTCGTAGGTGATGGGGCCGTAGACCGCGTCCTGGAAGTCGAGCACACCCAGGGGGTCGGCTGGTGTGTGTCCCACCATCAGGTTTCGGGGCATGAAATCACGGTGCACAAAAACGCTGGGCCAGCGCAGGTTCTGGCGAATGGTCTCCTCGAAACTCTTGTCGAGTGTCTGGCGCATGGCAGCGTCAATGATCACGCCCTTGTGCCGCGTGATGTACCAGTCGGGGAACAGTTCCAGCTCGCGGCGCAGCAGCGCTTCGTCATAGGGCGGCAGCACGTCTGGCCTGGAGCTCATTTGCCAGGCGATGAGCGCATCGACCGCCTGGAGATACAGCGGCAGATTGGCTTGGGGCTGTTCACGGTTGATCACCTGCATCATGGTCTGCGCGCCCAAGTCGGTGAGCAGCATGAAGCCCAACGGCTCGTCCCAGGCCAGCACCTGCGGCGCGTGCACCCCGGCGGCGTGCATCAGGGCGGCCACCTTGACAAAGGGCGCGCTGTTTTCCTTGTCGGGCGGCGCGTCCATGATGATGCGGCTGCCGTCCTGGGCATCGATGCGGAAATAGCGCCTGAAACTGGCATCGGCCGAGGCCAGCCTCAGGCTCTCAGGCTGCAAGCCGTGCCGGGTTGCGGTGGCAGCAAGCCAATGCGTGAATTGTTCGGCGCGGGCGGCATTGCTCCAGGCAATGGCGGGGCGGGTGGGGGCTATGGGGGGGGTGTCGTGGCTCATGGATAATCCATTCTACAAATCTGACCACCGATCAACCGCGCTTACCTCATGTCCGTTACTCCTTATGCTCCATGCGCGTCTTTCAAATGCGATTTTTGAAGTCTGACAAGCCTGTGTTGCGGGGATATGGTCGCGGTCTCCCGCTGCACCTGAGTGTGCTGGTCATGCTGCTTCAGTCGGCCAGGGTGGCGGCCCAACCGGCCCCTGATGCGCCTTTGAATCTGAAGATCAGCCCGATGTTGCAGGAGCAGATTGCGCCCGAGGTGCGCAGCAGTTTGCCCAGTTTTGTCACCGGCCAGCGCATCACGGGCCGCACGGATCTGGAAACCGTGGTGGAAGGCAATGCCATGTTGCGCCGCGGCGACACGGTGATCAAGGCCGACCGCCTGGAGTATGACCAGCCCACCGATTTGGCCAAGGCCACTGGCCATGTGCTGATCAACCGCGCTGGCAACGTTTATGAGGGGCCGTTGCTGGAGCTTCGGGTGGATGCTTTTGAAGGTTTTTTCATTCAGCCAACCTACCATTTCTTGCGCAACAATGCCCATGGCCAGGCCGACCGGGTTGATTTTCTGGACGCGCAGCGCTCGGTCATCCTGAACGCCACCTTCACCACCTGCCCGCGCCTGCCGGGTCCAAGCTGGATGCCGGACTGGATTTTGAAAGCCAGCACCATTACCCTGGACAGCGAAGAAGATGTGGGCACCGCCACCGGTGCCCTGCTCAGCTTCAAGGGGCTGCCGCTATTGCCCGTGCCCTACATCAGTTTTCCGCTGAGCGACCAGCGCAAGTCGGGTCTGATGCCGCCCACCATCGGGCTCGACACCGTCAATGGCTCCGAGGTGTCGGTGCCCTACTACTGGAACATTGCGCCCAACCGGGATGCCACCTTGACACCGACCCTGATGAGCAAGCGCGGGGTGAATCTGGGCACTGAATTTCGCTATCTGGAAGAGAACTATACGGGAACCGCGCGGCTAGACTGGATGCCCTCTGACCGCTTGCGTGACGCCAACCGCTGGGGGTTGAACTTTAACCACCAGGCGCGCCTGCCCAGCAGCTGGACCGACAATGGCGCGGCACTGAACCTGAGCCTCAACCAGGTCAGCGATGACAATTACTGGCGTGATTTCTCCCTCAACAATGACTCGCTGACCCAGCGCCTGCTGGCCAACGACGCCACGCTGGCGTGGCGCAACGGGGCCTGGGCCAGCACTGTGCGCGCGCTCAAGTGGCAAACCCTGCAAGACGACGCAGCACCCATCATTCCGCCCTACGACCGGCTTCCACAGCTCAGTACCCGTTACGCGCGCAACAATGTGGCGGGCGTCAACTATGTGCTCGATGCTGACTACACCCGTTTTCAATCCGACGCCAACCTGACTGGCCAGGCCAATGGCCAGCGCGCCTTTGGGCTGTTGCAGGCCACTTACCCGGTGAAAACTGCGGCCGGGTTCTTGACCCCCAAACTGCAATTGCACGCCACCCAGTACCAGTTTGAAACGCCGCTGGCGAATGGTGACACGGCTTTCAGTCGCATCCTGCCGACACTCAGCGTGGACAGTGGCCTGGTGTTCGAGCGCGACACCCAGCTGTTTGGCCGCAACCTGCGCCAGACGCTGGAGCCACGGGCGTTTTATGTCAACACGCCGTTTCGCGACCAGAGTCAGCTGCCCAACTACGATTCGGGTGCCAATGACTTCAATCTGTCCACCATCTATGCGGAAAGTGCATTTGTTGGCAACGACCGCATCTCTGACAGCGATGCGCTCACGCTGGGGGTGACCTCACGTTTTCTGAACCCAGACACCGGAGCTGAAACCGCCCGTGTCGGGGTGGCCCAGCGCATTCTGTTTCGCGACCAGAACGTCACCCTGCCCGGTGGCGAAATCCAGCAAAGAGGCGCCAGCGACCTGTTGCTGGCGGGCGCCATCAACTGGGATCCGCGCTGGGGCGTTGAGGGCACCACGCAATTCAACCCCACCACCGGGGAGTCGGTGCGCTCAACCCTGAGTGCGCGCTACCGCCCGGGCAATTACCGAAACGTCGCGGCAGCCTACCGTTTCCAGCGTGATGCAAGTGAGCAGTTTGACATTGGCTGGCAGTGGCCGCTCAATGACCTGTGGGGCGATCGTGGCCAGAACCTGGGCCCCGGTCAGGGCCAGGGTGAAGGACGCTGGTACAGTGTGGGCCGGCTCAACTACAGTTTGGACGAGAGAACGCTGGTCAACGCCCTGCTGGGCTTTGAGTACGATGCCGGCTGCTGGCTGGGGCGCATCGTGCTGGACCGCGTGCAAACCAGCAGTTCCACCGCCACCCAGAGCATCATGTTCCAGCTGGAGTTTGTGGGCTTCGGCAGGTTGGGGGTGAGTCCGCTCAAGTCACTCAAAGAAAATATTCCCGGCTACCAGAGCCTGCGTGTCCCTGGTGGCCAGCCCAGCCGTTTCAGCAATTACGATTGAACCATCATGACTGTCCGCCTTAAATTTTTGTCCAGCGCCGTTGTGGCCGGTTTGCTTGTTGCCCAGGCGCAGGCCCAGGGCTTGCGCCTGCCACCCGGCACCAGCGCACCGGTTGCCGCCAGCAACCCGGCGACGGCGGACTTTATCGTGGCCATCGTCAACTCGGAGACGATCACCAATACCGAGGTGCAACGCGAAATCCGGCGGGTGCTCCAACAGATGGCGGCACAGAATCGACCCCGACCCGACATCCAGCGTCTGGCTGCCGATATTCTGGAGAGCCTGATCAGCCAGAAAACGCAACTGCAGCTGGCGCGCGAATCCGGCATTCGGGTTGAAGACTCTGCAATTGACCTGGCCGCGCAAAACATTGCGGCTCAAAACCAAATCGATGTCGCAACGCTGATGCGCCGGGTCGAGGCCGATGGCATGACCGCAAGCCAGTTCCGGGCTCAGCTGCGCGATCAGATTTTGCTTCAGCGTTTGCGTGACCGTGACGTGGCGCCCCGGGTGCGGGTGTCAGAGCTTGACATTGACACCTATTTGCAGGAACAGCAAAGCGTGCAGGATTTGGGCAAACTGGAAATCAATCTGGCACATATCCTGATCGCCGTGCCTGAAAACGCCTCGGCCGAGCAGGTGCAGAGCTTGCAGCTTCGGGCTGACAAGGCGATGCAGCGGGCGCGCGCTGGCGAAAACTTTGCGCTGCTGGTGCGCGAATTGTCTGATCCGTCAGCACAGTCCAATAGCGGCCAACTGGGTTTGCGAACCGCCGATCGCCTGCCGACCTTATTTGTCGAGGCAACACAAAAGCTGGCCCAGGGCGAGGTGTCTGAAGTGGTGCGCTCTCCGGCGGGATTTCACGTCCTGAAGGTCATCACCAAAGGAAATGCCGGCATGCCTGCCATGGCGGTCACGCAAAGCCGCGCGCGCCATATCTTGCTCGTCCCGTCGGCGCAGGTCAGCGAAGCCCAGGCGCGCACACGTTTGCTCGACTTCAAAAAGCAGCTGCAGGCAGGGCAGGCCGATTTTGCCGCTCTGGCGCGTGAATTCTCCCAGGACGGCAGCGCGACCCAGGGCGGCGACCTCGGATGGGCCAATCCGGGCATGTTTGTGCCGGAGTTTGAAGCTGTCATGAACCGGCTGGCGCCGGGTGAAGTCAGTGAGCCACTGCTGTCACGCTTTGGCATGCACCTGATCCAGTTGATGGAGCGCCGGCAAGTCAGCCTGAGCCAGGCCGAACAACGCGAGGCGGTGCGCGCGCTGCTTCGAGAGAAAAAACTGGATGAGGCCTTGCGCCTCTGGACGCAGGAGCAACGCAGCCGCGCCTACGTCGAACTGCGCCAGCCGCCGCAGTAAACGGAGCCGAGTTGAAGCACGGAAAGCACATCCCGCGCAAGCGTTTTGGCCAGCACTTTCTGGCCGATGGCGGCATCATTGAGGCCATTGTTCAGGCCATTGACCCGCAGCCGGGCCAGGCCATGGTTGAAATTGGCCCGGGACTGGCGGCACTCACGCAGCCCCTGGTTGAGCGCCTGGGCAGCTTGACGGTCATTGAGTTGGACCGTGATCTGGCGCAGCGCCTGCGCAGTCATGCCCAGTTGCGGGTGATTGAGTCGGATGTGTTGAAAGTGGACTTCAGGCAACTGGCGCAGGCGCAGGCAGCGCCCCGGTTGCGCGTGGTCGGCAACCTGCCCTACAACATCTCCACGCCGATCCTGTTTCACTTGCTGCAGTACGTGGACATCATCGAAGACCAGCACTTCATGCTGCAAAAAGAAGTGATTGACCGGATGGTGGCGCGGCCTTCGACCGCCGCCTATGGTCGCTTGAGCGTGATGCTGCAATGGCGTTACGCCATGGAAAACGTGCTGTTTGTGCCGCCCGAAAGCTTTGATCCGCCGCCACGCGTGGACAGTGCCGTGGTGCGCATGGTGCCGCGCCCGGATGCGGCGACGCTGGACGAGCAGGCTTTGAGCGAACTGGTGCAGGTGGCTTTCAGCCAGCGGCGCAAATTGTTGCGCCACACGCTGGGTGCCTGGTTGCAGGCGAAAAGCTTTGCCGGGGAATTTGATGTGCAGCGGCGCGCCGAAGAGGTGCCGGTGGACGAGTACCTGCGGCTGGCGCTGGCCGTGGCCAGCGCGCAGGCATCACATCAGGCGGTGGTCCAGTAGCCCGCGTTGAACGGGCTGCTCATGCGCAGCGCCTGCGGCGAGATGTCGAGCAGCTTGTCGGTGGGCATCTTTTCGCCGCTTTCCGTGAGCAATTCAATGCCGGAGGTCGGCGGGTTGCCCGACATCTGGGCGTGGTCGCCTTTGGCTGTGAACGCGGCCCGTGCCACGGAAAAAGAATAGAAACAACGGAACGGAATCTTGCGGTCACCCCAGTAGTCGGCGGTGTCGCGAAAGATGTCGAGCAGTTGTTCGCGGGCTTCCTTGTCAAACTTGGCGTGTGCAGGAATATGCTCCAGCACCACGATAAAGCCGGGCTGTGGCCCGGATTTGTGCACCGGGTCGGTCATGCTGTCGTAGAGCGAGTCAAAGTTCTTGCCGACCGAAACCGTCAGCATGAACTGCTGGCCAATCATGTCGAGCACATCTTGCTTGCTCTGGGCGTTCGCAATATTGGCATACAGAAAATGCTGGTCCATGGCAATCGCGGCCTCTTGCAGGTCTTGCACCCGAAAAGCCCGGATCGACTGCACGATGTTGGGGCGAACACCCTTCAAAATCGTCTCCGAGACGCTTTTGAGCTGGGGCTCGGCAGTGGTTTGACTAGGTAACATTTTTGATTCTCTTTTCACAATTTAAAAACTAAAAATTCGAATTCAGGGCGCAATCTGACGAAAACTGGCGTAGTGGTCAGCGGTGAAATAACAGACCTCTGGCGATTTGGCCTCACCCCCACACACGATCCGCCTCACACCCCGATGCGTCAAACCGGGTGTCGGGACGGTGTATTCACGGTAAAAACCACGTTTTTGAGCGGGCAGCAAACGCTCCCGGTTACCAAAAACGGAACCATCCTTTTCACTGACAAACGGACCTCCCTGATGGATGCGCCTGTAAATTTCTACACCGGGGCTCGGCAACTCAGCCAAGCTGATCGTGCTTTGCAGACCCACTGGCGGGGGGGCTTTAGCCTGTAATCCGCCAACAAGCAAGGCCGCAACAAGGGTTAAGCCAGTCAACACCAACTTAAAACGGTTCAACGACGACATTGCTTCAATTTCCAATAAAAAATTCGGGTAAACCCGAACATTTGAGGTGCTAGTGTCGTCGATTCGGCAAAAAAATGCAAGCCGCTGCCCATTTCATGGGCGATTCAGGCCATGGAAATAAGGGTTAAGTGCCGACTGGCCCGGCCCTTTTGGACGAGCGGGCCAGCGGTGTCAACGCGTCGCGTTGGCGTCGGCGACCGTCAGGGCGGTCATGTTGACGATGCGGCGCACGGTGGTGCTGGCGGTCAGAATATGCACTGGTTTTGCCGCGCCGAGCAGCACCGGGCCGACTGCAATGTTGCCGCCCGCCGCCATTTTGAGCAGGTTATAGGCAATGTTGGCAGCATCGATGTTGGGCAACACCAGCAAGTTGGCGTCGCCGTGCAGTGTGCTGTTGGGCATCAGGTTGGCCCGCGATGCCCCATCGAGCGCCACATCGCCGTGCATTTCGCCGTCGACCTCGAGCCAGGGCGCCTTCGCGTGCAACAGCGCCAGGGTATCGCGCATTTTGACGGCGCTGGGCTGGTCGCTGCTGCCAAAGTTCGAGTGCGACAGCAAAGCAGCTTTGGGAGGAATGCCAAAACGCATCATTTCCTCGGCGGCCATCACGGTGATTTCAGCCAGTTGCTCGGCGGTGGGGTCGTAGTTGACATGGGTGTCGACCAAAAACACCTGACGCCCGGGCAGCATCAAGCCGTTCATGCAGGCATAGGTGTTGACGCCAGCGCGCCGGCCCACCACTTGGTCGATGTACTGCAAATGCACCGAGGTGGTGCCCCAGGTGCCGCAAATCAGGCCATCGACATAACCCTTGTGCAGCAGCATGCTGCCAATCAGCGTCAGGCGCCGACGCATTTCAATTTTGGCCACCTGTGCCGTCATGCCCTTGCGCTCGGTCATGCGGTGGTAGCTTTGCCAGAAATCGCGGTAGCGCTCATCGAGCTCAACGTTGACCACGTCGTAGTCCACGCCCTGCTTGAGCCGCAAACCAAACTTTTCAACGCGCTCGGCAATCACTTTGGGGCGGCCGATCAGGGTCGGCATGGCCAGGCCTTCATCGACCACGATTTGGGCGGCGCGCAACACGCGTTCTTCTTCGCCCTCGGCAAAAGCCACGCGCTTCTTGAGCGACTTTTTGGCTGCGGTAAAGATCGGCTTCATCACCGTGCCTGAAGCATAGACAAAGCTCTGCAGTTTTTCCCGGTAGGCGTCCATGTCGGTGATCGGGCGCAGCGCCACACCGCTGTCGAAAGCCGCCTGCGCCACCGCCGGCGCCACCTTCATCATCAGACGCGGGTCAAACGGCTTGGGAATCAGGTACTCGCGGCCAAAGGCCAGCGGTTCACCAGCGTAGGCTGCGGCCACCACTTCGCTTTGCTCGGCCTGCGCCAGTTCGGCAATGGCGTGCACGGCGGCCATTTCCATCTCGACCGTGATGGTCGAGGCACCGGCATCCAGGGCGCCTCGAAAGATGTACGGAAAGCACAGGATGTTGTTGATCTGGTTGGGGTAATCCGAGCGTCCGGTGCCAATGATGGCGTCGTCGCGCACGGTCTTGACTTCCTCGGGCGTGATCTCTGGCGTGGGGTTGGCCAGCGCAAAAATGATCGGATTGGGCGCCATGCGCTTGACCATTTCCGCTTTCAGCACACCCCCGGCCGACAAGCCCAAAAAGACATCGGCGTTGTCGATCACTTCGCCCAGCTTGCGGGCATCGGTTTTTTGCGCATAAATGGCTTTGTCAGGGTCCATCAACTCGAGCCGGCCCTCGTACACCACGCCGGCAAGGTCGGTCACCCAGACGTTTTCATGGGGAATGCCCAGCTTGACCAGCAAGCCAATACAGGCCAACGCAGCCGCGCCAGCCCCTGAGGTGACCAGTTTCACATCCTTGGGCTCCTTGCCCGCCACCTTCAGACCGTTCAGAATGGCCGCACCCACCGTGATGGCCGTGCCGTGCTGGTCGTCGTGAAACACCGGGATCTTCATGCGCTCGCGCAATTTGCGCTCCACATAAAAGCAGTCGGGCGCCTTGATGTCTTCGAGGTTGATGCCGCCAAAGGTTGGCTCCAGCGAGGCAATGATGTCCACCAGTTTGTCAAGGTCGTGCTTCTCGTCGATCTCGATGTCAAAGACATCAATCCCGGCGAATTTCTTGAACAGCACGGCCTTGCCTTCCATCACCGGCTTGCCCGCCAGCGGCCCGATGTCGCCCAGACCCAGCACTGCGGTGCCGTTGGTCACCACGCCCACCAGGTTGCCCCGGCTGGTGTACTTGTAGGCGTTGTTGGGGTCTTTGACGATTTCCTCGCAGGGTATGGCCACACCAGGTGAATAGGCCAGAGCCAGATCATGCTGGTTGACCAGCTGCTTGGTCGCCGCAATGGCGATCTTGCCCGGGACGGGGTACTGGTGGTACTCCAGCGCGGCGCGTCGCAATTCGGCGCGTTTGTCTTCGGGGGTGGCTGGTGCGGCTTGCGTCATGGAGTCTCCTGCGGATAATCAACTGACCCCACAGGGCCGATATTTGTTTTTGCACGAAAAGAAATTGTATGCCTTGACACATCAGCCCTCGTTGAAGCTTTGCAGACCCTGCAGGCGCGGCAGTTTTAACTTTTGCGCCTGGGCCAGGGCTGGGCTCAAACCACCTGTTTGACCAACTCGGCGCGACGGCTGGTGTGCGTGCCGCTGAGGGCAAAACCTTTCAAGGCCTGGTGCGCATCGGTAAACAGCCAGACACCAGGCTCGCTTTGCGCCCACTGCCCCGCTGTGCCGGGTGCTGGCGCAGCCACCACCAACGGCAAGGTCGGCGTTTTGATGGCCACCGGCATCAACGGAAACTGCACGGCGGTCGGCTGACCCAACAGGGTGGCAGCCAGGGCTTTGGCGGCGTGCATGATGGGCATGACGTAGGGCAGTGTTCGACCGTTGACGTATTGGGCGGCGTCCCCCAGCGCATAAACATTGGGTGCACTGGTTTGCAAGTGCGCGTCCACCACAATGCCGCGCTCACACTGCAGCCCGGCGGCTTGCGCCAGGCTCAGGTCGGCACGCAGACCGATGGCGCTGAGCACCACATCGGCCACCAGCGTTTGACCGCCGGCCAGTTTCACGTTGAATGCACTGCTTGTGTTGCCCTGGTGGTCCACGCTTTGCACCGTGGTGCCAAAGTTCCAGACCACGCCCTGACGGGCGAGTGCCTCACCCAGTTGCTCACCCAAGCCTTTCGGTAGCAATGCGGCGATGGGAGCGCTCGCCGGGTCCACCACCGTGACGGCAAACCCGGAACTGATCAAGTCGTTGGCAAATTCGCAGCCAATCAGCCCGGCGCCCATGATCACAATGTGCTTTTTGGCGTCAGTCGCTTCTGCTGCACCTTGGACATCGGTGAGGCGTTCGTGCAGGTGTGAAAAGTCCTGCAATGAGTTGACCGACAGCACCGCGCTGGCGGCGTCACCCGCGATGGGGATGCGGATCGGCTGCGCGCCGGTGGCCAGCACCAGCTTGACATAAGCGAACTCGCCCGCGCTGGTGTGGACGGTTTGGTTAAGGGAGTCGATGGCGGTGACGCGGGTGTGCGCCTGCAGCGTGACATTCTGGCTCTCTGCCATGCCCGTCGCCGGGGTGGTGACCAATTGTCCCGGGCCACGCTTTTGGGCAAAGGCGTTGGACAGCGACGGCTTGGCATAAAAGTCGCCGCTGTCGGCCGTGATCAGCAGCAGCGGCGTGGTTTTGTCCAGTTTGCGCAACTCGCGCGCCGTGGTCCAGCCGGCCAGGCCCGCGCCAATGATGATGATCGGTTTCGTCATGGTGTTTTCTTCAAAATTTGTTGAGGAGAGCGCTAAGCTGTCCCGCAAGCTTAAAGTGTTGGGGACAGAGCTAAAGATCTGTCCCGCAAGGTCTCAGATTTCAACCGCCTCAAAGTCGGCCTTGGCGACACCGCAGTCAGGGCAGGCCCAGTTCTCGGGTATGTCCGACCATTTGGTGCCGGGCGCAATGCCGTCTTCGGGGCGGCCGGCGGCCTCGTCATAGATAAAGCCGCAAACGATGCAAATATATGATTTCATGGTGTTGTTCCAGTTTGAATGTTGGGGTCGGTAAAGGGTCGGGGCAGGCTCAGGCGGCCACTTTGGCCAGTTGGGCCTTGTAGTGGTTGGCGTGACGCTCTTCCACTTTGGCCAGCGCGGCAAAGCGTTTTTGCGCTTTTTCGAGCGTGGCCTTGAACTGGGCGGCGTGCACTTTGCTTTCTTCGATCTGCTCGTCCATTTCAGCCATGGCAGCGGCATGGCCCTCGGCCTCGGCGGTGGCGCGAAAACCCGGGTACATCTCGGTGTACTCGTAGGTCTCGCCGTCAATTGCAATCTGCAGCGCCTTGGCGGGGGTCATGCTGGCTTTGGGATAAAGCAGGTCGAGGTGGCCAAACGCATGCATCACTTCCTGGTCGGCGGTTTCTTCAAAAGTACGGGCGGTGTCTTCGTCGCCCATCTCACGCGCCAGCTTGGCAAAGTAACGGTACTTGATGTGGGCCATGGATTCGCCGGCAAAGGCAGCTTCCAGATTGGCCATGGTCTTGATTTCGGGGCGGGCGGTTGCAGTCATGGTGAACTCCTGAGGTTTAAAACAATTTGCTGATAGAGCGTTTCGATCAGCACAGGATGAATGTTAGCGCCTGGCTATTGATTTGCCCAATTGGTATTTGCTAATGGATTGATAGCCACTATCGAAAGATGGCGCAATGGCTCCCCTGAGTGCCCGATAGTCTGACAATGGGTGCTCCAGCCATTTTTAGCCAGCACCATGATTCACTCCCCGGATCCCTTGTTTCCGCCGATTCAACCCTACCGCAGCGGTCGCCTGGCCGTGGACGACCTGCACTCCCTGTACTGGGAGGAATGCGGCAACCCGCAAGGCGTGCCGGTGCTGTTTTTGCACGGTGGTCCCGGTGCGGGCCTGTCACCCAGACACCGGCAGTTTTTTGATCCGGCGTGCTATCGCATCGTGCTGTTTGACCAGCGCGGCGCCGGTCAGTCCACACCGCTGGGTGAAGTGCGGCAAAACACGACACCACTGCTGATTGACGACATTGAGCGCTTGGGCGTGCTGATGGGTATTGAGCAATGGCTGGTGTTTGGCGGCTCGTGGGGTTCGACCCTGGCGCTGGCGTATGGCCAGGCGCACCCCGAGCGCTGCACCGGCTTCATCTTGCGGGGCATATTCTTGTGTACCCGGCCAGAAATTGACTGGTTCCTGAACGGCATCCGCTGGATTTTTCCCAAGGAACACGCGGCGTTTGTGGCACATATTCCGCCAGCCGAACGCGGTGATTTGCTGCAAGCTTTTGGCCGGCGCCTGTTTGGAGATGACCCGCAGGAGCGCGAACGGGCAGCGCGCGCCTGGAGCCGTTATGAGGGTAGCTGCCTGTACTTGCTGCCCCATCCTGAAGTGGCCGACCAGTTTGGCTCGGATGCCGTGGCACTGGGTGTTGGCCGGCTGGAGGCGCATTATTTCCTGCACCAGGCATTCTTGGCGGACGACCAGCTCATTGACAACGTGGGGCGCATCGCGCACCTGCCTGCGGTCATCATTCAGGGGCGCTACGACGTGGTGTGCCCGGCGCTGTCAGCCTGGCGCCTGCACCAAGCCTGGCCCCAAGCGAGTTTTCAGATGGTTGAGGATGCAGGCCACGCCGCCTTTGAGCCTGGCATTGCCACCGCCTTGGTGGCTGCCACCGAAAGATTCAAACGCACCCGCACGCTGTGACCGGTTGCGCCCAAGGTTTGTGGGCGTACCAACGCCTCAATGCTTGCCGTGGCCTTTTTTATGCTTTCCGTTGTCCCGCTCGCCGTCGTCGTAACGACTCTCCCGGTCATCGTAGCGGCGCCCTGAGTCGCCGTAGTAACGCGGCTCGTACACATCGCGGTACCAGCCGTCCTGCACAAAATAGACGGGCTGCCCGCAAGCCTGGTAGTGGCGGCAGTGCTTGCGCCAGTTCTTGGCGTGGCCCGGTGGCACATGCAGGTAAATGGGTTGGCGAACCACGTTAACCGTGCGCTGTTCAATGATGACGGGCTGCGGGTAAATCAGCACCGGGCCAGGCACACGACCAATATCAATGCGGCCATAAAAACCGGGTTGGGCGATGTTGACTGAAACACCCACATCCGCAGCGAGCGCGGCCGTGCCGAGCGCCGAGGCAACCAGCGCAAGGCCCACAAAGTATCTTGATTGATTCATGAAAAGATTCTAGGGCGCCACCGTCTGGCATCGTGTAACCAGACGTAAAGGCTTGGGCCGCCCGCAAGGCGTGATCGCCTGGGCCGGACTACACCTGCGGCAACAAAAAGCGCCGCTCCCAGGCGCTGATTTCGCTCTGGTAACTCTCCAGTTCAAGCGCCTTGACCGCGCAATAACCCGTGACAAATTGATCTCCAAACAGTTCTCTGGCGATGCTGCTGTGCTGCATTTTTTGCAGCGCAGCCTCCATGCTGCGCGGCAGACTGTGGGCTTGGTCGTACCCATTGCCTGCCTGCGGCGCGGACGGGGTGCGCTGTTCTTGCAGACCCTTGAGACCAGCCGCCAGTGAGGCCGCGATGGCCAGATAGGGGTTGGCATCGGCTCCGGCCACGCGGTTTTCCACCCGGCGCGCCGCCGGGCCGCTGGCGGGTATGCGCAAGCCGGTCGTGCGGTTGTCATAACCCCATTGCAAATTGATGGGTGCCTGGCTGCCTGACACATAACGCCGGTAGGCATTGACGTTGGGCGCCAGCATCAGCATCAGATCGGGCAGGTGCGCTTGCAAGCCGGCGATGAAATGACCCAGGCGGGGGCTTTCGCCACCATCGGGCAGGCTGAACACGTTGTCGCCCTGCGCATCGACCACGCTGATGTGCAAATGCATGGAACTGCCGGCGCTGCCAGCGATGGGTTTGGCCATGAAGACCGCATTGAGTCCATGCTTTAGCGCAATTTCACGGGCCGCGTACTTGAACAGAAAGGCCTGATCGGCCACCGCCACGGCATCGCCATGGATCAGGTTGATCTCGTATTGCGTGGCGCCCACTTCATGGATCCAGGTGTCGGTGGCAATGCCCAGCGTTTGGCAGGCGTCGCGCAGTTCGTTCCAGAACGGCGCCAGTTCATTGAGCATGTTGAGGCTGAACGCGCTTTGACCCACTTCAGCTCGGCCGCCGCGCATGGCGGGTGCTTGCAGCGGCTGCGCCGGATCGGCGTTGGGGGCGGTCAGGTAAAACTCGATTTCAGGCGCGACCACCGGTGTCAGACCCAGGGCAGCATAGTTGGCGAGCACGGTCTTCAGAATGCTGCGCGGTGCAAATTGGCACAGGGTGCCGTCAAGTTCCATGCAATCGTGGATGGCCACCCCGCGCGGCACGCTGGCCCAGGGCGCCAGCGACGCCGTGCGGTAGTCGGGCAGCAAGCGCACATCAGGATCCGAGTCGGGAAACACCGGGTTGTAAGAGTAGTCACCCGTCACCGCCTGCATTGGAATCGCCTGGCAAATGCGCAATTCGCCAGCGGCCAAAAAGCTCGCGGCGGGCATCAGCTTGCCGCGCGGATAACCTGAAATGTCGGGGAAGATGCACTCCACATCACGCACACCGTGTTGGCTGAAGAGGGCGCGAATGGCTTCAGTGGGCCGGGTTGGCGCGGCTGAGTTGGCCGCTTGGGCGTTGACGGGCTGGAGCATGGGACCAAAGTGCAAAGTGAAGGTGAGCGCAGTTTAAGCTGCCGCCAGGGACGACGGGCGCGGCGCTGCCTGCCCGGCTCAGCCGTTGGCGCGCCGCTTGAGCCAGCGCATCAGGCCGCCAATGACTGGCAGCTTTTCATACAGCTCTTCAGCAGCGTCCCAATAGTCGCGGTGCAGCGTGATGCGCCCAGCCTCGTCGAGCACCAGATGCGAGCCGCCCAGAATGCACTGCGGTTGTCCCACGGCATAACGCTTGAACGCAAAATGAAATTCCCAGGTCAGGAAACATTGCCGGCCATCGACGATGCGCCCGGTGATGACAAAACGCGGGTTGTCCAGGCTGACCTCCATGTGGCGGAAAATGGCCGCAATGGCGGGCCAGCCGCGCACCTCATTGAACGGGTCCTTGAAGCGGGCATCAGGGGCATAAAGCGCGGCCAGCGTGTCAATGTGCCTGGGATCCAGGGTCTCAAAAGCTTGCACGATGGCATCAACAGCATTTTTCATGGCAACCATCAACTTGATTTCAGGCGCCCGGTGAGGGCAAAAAATAACCCGTAAGGCAAGCAGCGCAGCACTTTCAGCCAGAAGGTGAAGCGCTTGGGGAAATGGATCTCGAAGCGGCCCTTTGCCCAACCCTGCAGAATGGCCTGCGCGGCTTGCTCCGGGCTGATCAGCGCCGGCATTTTGAATTCATTTTGCGCCGTCAGCGGCGTCTCGACAAAGCCAGGGTTGATCAGCGACACGCCCACCCCCTGGTGGTGCAGGTCCAGGTAAAGTGTCTCGGCCAGGTTGATCAGCGCGGCCTTGGTCGGTCCGTAGGCCAGGCTGTTGGGCAGGCCCCGATAACCCGCCACGCTGCCCATCAGGCTGATGTGCCCGCGCCCGCCGGCGGGCTGCGCCAGGAGCCCGGGAAGCACCGCGTCAAGCACATGCAAGGCGCCCACGTAGTTCACCTGGTTGTGCCGCAGCAGTTCGGGCAAATCCAGCTGGTCTGCGGTCATGGCGCGGTAGTGGCCGGCGCAGTACACCATGGCGTCAAGCGCGCCTTGGGAAAACAGCGCTTGGGCCGCGCGCTGGACGGCAGCAGCGTCGGTCACGTCGAGCGCCATGGCCTGGGCACCAGGGTGCAGGCTGACAAATTCATCCAGCGCCGCCTGATCGCGCGCCGACACAATCACCAGCGCTCCCTGCGCGTGCAAGGCTTGGGCAGTGGCGCGGCCAATGCCGCTGGAGGCGCCGACCAGCCAGACTCTTCGGCCCACCCAGTTGTCCATCCGCGAGTTCAGTGCCATGCTTATCGCTTGATGAAAGTCAGGGTGACTTCGCCCAGGCCCACGCCCCACTTGCGCATGGCGGCCTTGTTGAGCATGACCTTGTCGGTCATCAGGTACATCCAGTCGTCAAATTGCACCTCGATGACGCGGCCGTCAACCGGCAGCGCCAGCGTGTAGGTCCAGTGAAAGGCGTTGCCGCTTTGCTGACCCTCGGCAGTGCCCACCACGTCATCGGCTTGGCCCGTGAAACGGCCGTTTGCCAGGCTTTGCAGCCGCCAGACACGGCGCTGGGTGGTGCCATCCGAGTAACTGAAGGTTTCGTCGAGCACGCCCTGGTCACCCTGCCAGCTGCACACCATGACCACGGTAAAGCGCTTCACCACCTGGCCGGAGCGGTCGGTAAAGATGCCGTGGGCATCGAGCGTGCCGTTGAAGTAGTCGCGCAGTTCCAGCACGGGTTTTTGCGCGGCATAGTCGGTGACTTTGGGTGCACTGCAGCCGGTCATGGCAAGCACTGAAGTCATGGCGCCAGCCAGCAGTAAAGAGCGTCGTTTCATGTTGGAAGCGGCCGGGCCGCAGGTTGGATAAAAGAAAAGTAGAGCAGCAGCGCAGCCCCGGTCTTGAGCACGCAGGGCAACAGGCAATAGGCCACGGTAAGCACCAGCAGGGCCTGCGGTTCGCGCGTGCCGGGGGCATAACCCAGCCAGCCCAGCAGCGGCAGCGCCAGCCCGGCGGCCAGCGCCAGATTGAGCTTGGTGGCAAAGTTCCACCAGCCAAAATAGCTGCCGTCGGCGCGGCCGCGGTCACCCGCGTCGTCAATCAGGCCCGCCAACATGGCACCGGGCAACGCCAGGTCGCTGCCCAGGGCAGCGCCCGACAGGGCGCACACCACCAGAAACCACGCGCCGTCGCCGGCACCCAATTGGGTGGCCCACAAGAACACCAGCACCGACACCCCCATGCCGAGCAGCCAGCTGCGCGCCAACCCCAAGCGCGCCACCCCACGCAACCAGAGCGGCATGGAGAGCGCGGCAAAAACAAAATAAAGGCCCAACGAGGCCGACTGCAGCGCCTCGGAGCCCTGCAAGCGGTCTTGCACAAAAAACAGCACCAGCGTGGCGGGTATGGCGCTGGCAATGCCGTTGAGCATGAACACGGCCAGCAGGCGCCGGAAATCCCTGTGCTGCCACGGGTGCCACAGGCTGATGACTTTTGCGCTGCGGGCCAGCGGTGTTGCCTGACCGGCGCCTGAAGGGCGCAGCGGCCTGGGCGCGCGCGACCACGCCCACCAGCCCAACACCAGGCCCAACCACAACAAGCCCAGCATGACCGGCACACCCAACAGGCTGGCGGCAACAGACGCCAGCACCACGCCCACCAGCCCCAGGCCCTCGCGCCACGCGACCACCCGGCTGCGCTGCACCGCATCGCCGCCCAGCATGGCGCCCCAGGACTGGTGCGCCACGGCCAGTGCGCTGTAGGCCAGGTAAGTCACCACCAGCCAGCCGCCGGCCCACAGCAGCAGGGCGTCAGGCGCGCGCACCGGGGGCACAAAAATGGCAGAGAATCCCAGGCCGAGCAGCGCCGCCGCGGCTGCGCCAAATGTCAACACGGCCGCGATGGAACGGGCATAGAGGCGGTCGCAAACCCGGCCCAGCCAGGGGTCGAGCACGGCATCGAGCAGCCTTGCTGCCAGCAACACCGCCCCCAGCGCGGCCAGCGACACGCCCCATTCGCGCGCGTACATGTTTGGCATCAGCACATACAGCGGCAGCGCGCAAAACGCCAGCGGCAGGCCCAGCAGGCCATAACGCCAGCCGTCCCGGGTGCTGAAGCTGGCGCCGGATGCCGTCATGGCGTGGCCGGGGCTGCCCCAGTGGCGGGCGTCAGCTGCTGCAACAGCGCCAGGCGAAGCTTGGGCTCGGAGGTATTGGGCGACAGCCAGATGCCAAAAAACAGGCGGGCAAATTCCGGATCGACAATCTCGCCCACCACCCGACCGTTGTGCAAAAAGCGTGCGCCGGCGCCGGGGCGATGCAGTCCGGTCAGGCGCTCACCAGTCTTGACATCGGGAAACAGCGCACGCATCTGGTCACCCCAACGCTGGGCCTGGTCGGCACTGATCGGGGTTTGGCGCTCCATCTCGGCCAAAGAGCGCCGGGCGATGTCAGCGCCGGAGAAGTCGCGCAGGTAGGCCAACTCGAGGGCAAAGCCATGCTCGGCGAAGCGGTTGGCGCTAAAACCCGGCGCCACCCACAACGTGGCCTGGTACACCTCAAATCCCCAGAAGGTCAGCTTGGCCTGGCCCGCCAACGCCGCCGTCGGGAGAGCCCCGCGCAAAGCTGGGGGCAGGCTGGTGGCCCAGACTTGCAGGCTCAAGACCCCGGCAGCCCCGGCCAGCAACGCTTGTTTGGCGGCGTGTTTCATGGCGCAGGCTTGACCAGGGTGTACTGCACCAGGTCAATGTTGCCAACCTCAAAGGCCGCTTCGCAATACGCCAGGTAAAACTGCCAAATGCGCATGAAGCGGTCATCGAACCCGAGTTCGGCGGCCTCAGCCTGGCGCGCCTCAAACGCATCGCGCCAGCGGCGCAGCGTTTCGGCATAGTCGAGACCAAAGGCAAATTCGTCTTCGACCACCAGCCCGGCAGCTTGCGCCTGCAGGTGGAACTCGCGCGGACACGGCAGGCAGCCGCCCGGAAAGATGTACTGCTGGATGAAATCGGTGCCGCTGATGTAGCGCTCAAACAGCGTGTCGCTGATCACGATACTTTGCACACAGGCGCGGCCACCGGGTTTGAGCAGGCGACTCAGCGTTTGAAAATACTGCGGCCAATAGGCGCGGCCCACCGCTTCCACCATTTCAATCGAGCAGATGGCGTCAAAAGGCGCATCGGCAATATCACGGTAGTCCTGCAGGCGCAAGTCGGCCGTCTTGTCGGCACCCAGACTGATCCCGAGGCCTTGCAGGCGCTGACGGGCGTAGGCCAGTTGCTCGGTGCTCAGGGTCACACCGACCACCGAGGCCTTGAATTCCGTGGTTGCCGCTTCAGCCAGCGCACCCCAACCGCAGCCAATTTCCAGCACGCGGTCGCCGGCCTTGACGTGCGCCATCTGCAGCGCACGGCGCACCTTGGCGGTCTGGGCCTGCGCCATCGGCTGTGAAAAATCGCCGTCAAACCAGGCCGATGAGTAGTTCATGGTGTCGTCGAGCCACAAACGGTAAAAGTCGTTGCCCAGGTCGTAATGCGCGTGAATATTTTTACGGCTGTTGGCGCGGCTGTTGTGTTGCAGCAGGTGTTTGAACCGGTACAGCAGGCGGCCGCCCCAGGTGCCGTAGATGACCGACTCCATGGCGGTCCGGTTGGCCGCAAACAGCTTGAGCAACTCGGTCAGGTTGGGCGTGCTCCAGTCGCCCGCAATGAAGCTCTCGGCAAAGCCGATGTCGCCCGATTTCAGGGCGGCTGCGAACACTTTCCAGTTGTGCAGTTTAAGGGTGGCACAGGCGTGTTGCGGGCTGGGCAGGGCGTGCTGGTGCGAATGCTCGCCGTAACGCCGGTGCGAACCATCGGGCAACACCACGGTCAGGGTGCCGTGACGCAGGTTGTCGAGCAGGCGCAGCCCGGCGCGCGCCGAGGCGGGGGCATGCTGGGGAAGCGCGTAGCGGGGGGCAACAGAAGTGGCTGTGTTCATGGTCAGGTCTGAGCGTTGGAAAATTGAATGAATTCTCTTGGTTTGGATCAGATGTCAGCGGGTGGTGAACGCATGCGGCGCTGGTGGCTTGCGGAAAAACGGCACCTTTTTCAGCCATAACTGCAGCGCCTGCCAGTGGATGCGCGCCATCACCCCAAAAGTCATGGCCGGGTAGCGCCACAGGGCGCGGCGCAACGCCGCCCGGGTGATGGGCTCCAGCGCGCCGCTGACGCTGGTTTGCAACAGCACGCTGGCTTGCGGGTCGCTGGCATCCACATCAAAATAATCAATCCGGGCCACGGTGCGTTGCGGGCCAGGGCCAAAGGTGCGCATCAGACGAAAGCGGTAATGTCCCTGAACCTCGCAAAAGGGTGACACATGAAACACCTTGCTGGCACGTTGCTCTACACCGTAGCGCGGCGCATCGAGCAGGTAGCAATGGCGTTCGCCAAACGTGTTGTTGACCTCGACCACCACCGCGCGCAGGGCGCCACCCTGGTCTTCGGGCGCGCGGTGGCAATACCAGAAGCTCACCGGCTTGAAGGTGTAGCCCAGCACACGCGGGTAGGTGTGCAGCCAGGCTTCACCGGTCGCGTCAAAAATGCCGGCGCTGTGCAGCAGTTCGTCGAGCCAGGCGATGGCCCCCCCCTGCGCTGGCGCGCGGCCGTCGCCGTGGTCGGTCTCAAAAAAGCTGATCGGCCCAGACCGGTTGATGGCCCAGGCACTGCCTGCTGGCGGCGACGTTTGGCTCAAGCTGCGCAGCGGCAGCATCACGAAATAGGTGGGGTAAACAAAGGCATTGGCCGCCGGACGGGTGCGCGCGTGGCGCACTTCGCCAAAGCCGATCAGGGCCTGGGCTGTCATGGCTGCGCTCCTGAGGCGGAAGCGTCGCTCAGCACTTGTCTGGCAGCTGCCAGCCCCGCCTTGAGCCCATCTTCGTGAAAGCCGTAGCCCATCCAGGCACCGCAGTAATAGCGGTTTTGCCCGCCTTGCAACAAGGGCATCTGCGCTTGCGCTGCCACTGCGGCCTGGTCAAACACCGGGTGGGCGTAGTCATGTTCGCCCAGGATTTTGGCGGGGTCAATCTCGCGGGCCGGATTGAGCGACACCAGCACCGGCTGCGCCCAGGGCAGAGGTTGCAGGCGGTTGATCAGGTAATGCAGGCAAACCCGGGCGTTCTCCTTGAGCGTGGCGGGTGCGCGCTCATAATTCCAGGCCGCCCAGGCGGCCTGGCGCTTGGGCAATACCGACACATCGGTGTGCAGCACCGCCCGATTGGGCTGGGTGCGGATGGCAGCCAGCGCGCTTTGCTCCAGCGCGTTCGGCGTGGCAAGCAGGGCCAGGGCCTGATTGGCGTGGGTCGCGATGATGACCTTGTCGAAATACTCCTGGCCGGCGTCGGTGCTGATGCGAACGCCAGCAGCCAGGGTGGGCGTTGCGCTGACTGTTTCGATTCTGCGCACGGGGCTGTTGAGGCGCTTGTCCCGGATGGTGGCAGTGATTTTTTCCACGTAATGTTTGGCGCCGCCCTGCACGGTCCACCACTGGGGCCGGTTGGTGATCTGGAGCAAGCCGTGGTTGTGGCAGAAACGCACCATGGTGGCCACCGGGAACTGCAGCATCTGCGCGGTCGGGCAACTCCAGATGCAGGCCATCATGGGCAAAAAATACCAGTCGCAAAAGGCGCTGCCAAACTTGTGGTGCTGCAGAAAATCGCCCAGCGGCTGCGCCAGCTCGGCCTCGGTGCCATCCAGTGCAATGCGGGTGGTGAGCGCGTTGAAGCGCAGCAGGTCGCGCAACATGCCCAAAAAGCGGCCATTGACCAGATTGCTTCTCTGGGCAAACACCGTGTTGAGGTTGCAGCCGCTCCACTCAAGGGCTCGCTCATGAACCGGGTCAAATGCCTGCACCGAGAACGACATGTCCGACTTGGCGGTGGCCACGCCGAGTTCGGCGAACAGCTTGAGCAAATTGGGGTAGGTGCGCTCGTTCAACACCAGAAAACCGGTGTCCACGCCATGCGTGACCGGCCCCTGGCGCGTCGGCAGGGTTATGTCCACCGTGTGGGTGTGGCCGCCAAAGTAGCCACCCGCCTCGAACAGGGTTACCTCGGCCCGATTGCCGAGCGCGTGCGCGGCCGCCAGACCTGAAATCCCTGACCCGACAATGGCAACCTTCAATGGCACGTTTATTCCTTTAGACTTTGGATGTTATTTAAATACTAATTGGTCACAAATCAACTTCATAGTATTATCAATTGCCATTGATATCAATTTTTCGCATTTTAAAAGCAACATTTTCAATATGGTTACTCGCAACCTCCCCAGGGTCTCATTCAAAGTGCAAATGCTGCAGGCACGCGAAGAGGCCATCATTCAAACGGTCAACCATTTGCTCGCCAGCAAGGGCTTTGAGGCCATGACCGTCGATGAGGTCGCAGCCGACGTTGGAATTGCCAAGGCCAGCCTGTACAAGCACTTTCCCAGCAAGGAAGACCTGGCCGCAGCCGCCATGGTGAGCGTGATGCGCCGTGCTCAGGCATTTTTGGACAGTTTGCCAGCAGACGCTGCCCCCATGGACAATTTGCGCACCGTGGTGGCCTGGACCATGGGCCTGAAACTGGCCGGGGAAATGCCGTCCTTGCCGAGCCAGAATTCCAGCCTGCGCGCAGCTTTGATCGGCAACAAGGACTACACCGACGGCCTGATCGAGGTCAGCGACCGCCTTGGCGGCTGGATCGAAGCCGCGCAGGCGCAGGGCACCCTCAACCCCAAACTACCCGCCATTGCCGTGCTCTACACCTTGTACGCCCGTGCCTGCGACCCGGTGCTGGAGTTCCTGAAGATGAGCGAATTGCACAGTGACGAAGAAATCATCGAACTGGTCATGAGCACCTGCTTTGATGGCTTGAACGCCCGGGTGGGGTAAAAAATCTGGCGTCCACCCGACGTACGATGTGTCAGTTGCCTGGTTTCTGTTGCTTCTCAGCTTGACTGGCGCTGTCGTTCGGCGCATTGCTGGACAGCCCTGTCACATCGGCAGGCGGATGCCCAAGTATGATCATGCTGTTTTCAACAACACAGGAGTGCATCATGGGATTCTTCGGCAAGATACTTGAGAAATTGGGGATCGGCAGCGCCAGCGCC
>NZ_JAABQC010000009.1:24158-28351 GCF_011391645.1 Rhodoferax sp.
CTGAGCCCAAGCCCGGTCACCGTTGCGGCCGCACCGGCTGCGCCCAATCCGATCGCCATGGTCGATGTCGTCGCCCAAATGGAGCAGCGTGCTGCGGCAAACCCGCAAAAGCTGAACTGGCGCACCTCCATCGTCGATCTGCTGAAGCTGCTTGATCTCGACAGCAGCCTTTCAGCGCGCAAAGAGCTGGCCACCGAGCTGGGATGCCCGGCGGACTTGATGGGGGACTCGGCACAGATGAACATTTGGCTGCACAAGAACGTCCTGGCGCACATCGCCGCCAACGGCGGCAATATCCCGCAGGCCTTGCTGGACTAGGCTGACGGCGCAAGCACCCATCCAGGAGAAGACACATGCAGTTGACAGACATCCTCGCCCAGATGGGCGGCCTCCGGTCCATGTCCCGTGAGCTGGGCATCAGCGAGCGCCAGGCGGCGAGCGGCGCCGAGGCATTGCTTCCGGCGATCCTGGGCGGTTTCAAGAAGCAGGCACAGTCGCAGCCCGCGGGACTCGGGGGGCTTGGCGGGCTGCTCGGGCAACTTGGTGGTGCTGGTCTGCTCGACCAGGTGCTGGCGCCTCAGCCCACCGACGTCAGCCAGGGCAATGACGTGCTCGGACAGATCTTTGGCTCCAGGGACGTTAGCCGCGCAGTGGCGCAGAATGCGGCGGCGCCGTCAGGCCTCGACCCCTCCCTGCTCAAGAAGATGTTGCCCATGCTGGCGATGCTGGTGGGGGGCTATATGGCAAAGCAGGACGGCCGCACCGCGGCTCCCCCCGAACCAATGGGCGGCGGGCTGGAAGCGGGGCTGGGCGACCTGCTGGGAGGAATGTTCGGTGGCCAGAATGGCAGTGCTGGCAGCGGGGCAGGGCTGGCCTCGATGCTCGACATGAACGGCGACGGCAATGCGCTTGATGACATCCTGCGCATGGCGGGTAAGGCGATGCGCTAGAGACAAACACCGCTCCAGCCCGGGCAGACCACCCCGTTGACGATCCTCCGGTTTTGGTTGCCGGTGCAGCAAATGTTGATAAATCGCACGGCCTTCTTCCTTCTTTTGGATCAAATCTGAAACTGCAGGATGCAAGACAAGTTTTTTTCGATCGGAACACACTATGGAAACTGGAAAAATCACCACCTGGATGGATCAGGCGCAACCCATCCTGGTGGCCTTTGGCCTCAAGGTATTGGGTGCCATTGCGGTTTTTGTCATAGGTCGCTGGTTGATTGGCCTGGCAACCAGGCTGATTGGCGCGGCCATGACCCGTCAACAACTCGACCCCACAGTGCAACGCTACCTGGTCAGCTTTATCACGGTGGCGCTCAATATTATTCTGGTCGTTGCCATACTGGGCTACTTCGGTGTCGAGACCACCTCCTTCGCCGCGTTGGTGGCCGGTGCCGGTGTGGCCATTGGCGCCGCCTGGAGCGGTTTGCTGGGTAACTTTGCGGCAGGCATCTTTCTGCTGGTGTTGCGCCCCTACCAGGTCGGTGAGTACGTGATGATTGGCGGCATCGAGGGCACCGTGATGGAGCTGGGCTTGTTTGGCACCACGCTGACCACGCCTGACAATGTCAAGACAATCGTTGGCAACGGAAAGATCATGGGCAGCGACATCAAGAACTACTCGTCCAATCCTTACCGGCGCGTTGAGCTGGTGGCGCAACTGGCTGGCAGTGCCGATGCACACCAGGCGATTGCGTTGTTGAAAGAGGCCGTCTCAAAAGTGGCAAACATCAGCAAGACTCCGGCCGTTGACGTCGAAATTCTTGAATTCAACGAGTTCGGGCCCAAACTGGCGGTGCGTCCGTATTGCCATACCGATCATTTCTGGCAAGTCTATTTCGACACCAACAAAACGATTGCCGACACGCTGGGCGCGGCAGGCTTTCCGGTTGCAACCCGACCCGTCAAGATTTATCCGGTGTGACCCCATTACAGATGGATGTTTTGGACCCAGCACCTGGGTAGCACGGGTAAAACGCTGCTCCTGACCCGTCAGAATTCCAGCGGGGCATTCCAATGCGTCATTCGTTCGGCGATTGACGCCGGATATGGACGGCAATTGGATTTGGATAGACCAGCCCCTGGCCGGCTGTGATGGCACCCACCATGCCCCCGAGTTCGGCACCTCTGAGTGTGCTGCCCAATCCCAACAGGACAGCAAAGGCCGGTCCCATGACCGGAGCCGCCGCCACACCCAGAGCCAGACCTGCACCAGCACCAAGCTGGGCGCCGCGGGTGCTGCCCTTGCGGGCCTGGTCTGCTGATGCCTGGGGCAAGCTCGACGCGGTGGCAGATGCAGCCGCCACATCGGCAGATGCCTTGCAGCTGATGTGCAGTGGCGACATTGACGGCTCCACGGTGACATTTCCTGGTGCCATGAACTGCCAACTGCCAAACGAATTGGACGCCTGACACGCCAGCGGGCCGCCCCAGGCAGGGTCATCCGCCTCGACGCGCACATGGATGGTCTGCAACAACGTCGTACTCTGTGCGAGTCTGCAGGACAGTACACCTGCCTTGCCTTCATCCTCGTTCATGAGGTGCAGTTTGGCGCGCGCATGGAAGAATCCCATCTTGGCTTCCTGCCATATGTAAGCGAGTGAACCCGCCCTGATGTCCACTTCAAGCGTGTCGGTGTTCTCGGCGATCGAGGTAACCGTGTGCTTGCCCGGCGCGACTGACTTGTACAGGTAAGTCTTCGTCATCGTCTGACCCAGGGGAACCCCGTCCAGCCAGACGTCCATCTTGACGGCGGTTCCAATGAACTCGTTCAGGTAGATGAAGACACCCGCCTGATCGGGCGCGATCGAAAATGTCTTCAGTGCCGCGTCGCGCTGCACATCTTCCACGGGCACGGACGCACAGCCCATCAACGACAAGCCAACGAATAACGCTTCAACGCAATGGTTCATCACTGTTCAATTTTATCGCCGCCCCAGTAGCGCCCACAACCCTTGACCATCACCTTTGAGCATCACCACCCTGGCGCCGGCCTGTGGTCAAATCACAGGCTTGTTCTTTACCTGTCTCACACTTTTTTGGGTGAGCTTTCACCATTCTTTCTATGCTTTACCTGATCCTGGGGCTGTTGCTGTTTTTGGGCACACATTCCGTGCGGATCGTGGCCGACGGCTGGCGCACCCGGACTCGCGTTCGCCTGGGGGCTTTACGCTGGCGTGCCTTGTACACAGTGCTGTCGCTGTTGGGGTTTGTGCTGATCGTCTGGGGCTTTGGCCTGGCACGGCAATCTCCGTGGCAGATCTGGACGCCCCCGCCTGGCATGCGACATCTGGCCATGCTGTTGACCTTGCTGAGTTTTGTGCTGCTGGCAGCGGCCTATGTGCCGGGGAATCGCATCAAAACGCGCATTCACCACCCCATGACAACAGCCGTCAAACTATGGGCACTGGCGCATTTGCTGACCAACGGTACGCTGGCGCATATGGTGTTGTTTGGCACTTTCCTGGTGTGGGCCATTTTTGTGTTCCTGGCTGCCCGCAAGCGCGATGTGCGTGACAGCATTCGGTATTCCCAGGGAACCACCGGGGCAACCGGCATCACCGTGGCGCTGGGGGTGGCGCTCTGGATCGCGTTCACACTGTGGCTGCACGGGCTGTTGATCGGGGTGCGCCCGTTCGGCTGACCAATTTGATACCTTGTGGGTCAGACCACTCGCGCAGTGACGTGCTCTGACCCCAACTGATTATTTGATACCCATCACCCACTGGATCATGTACTTGGCAACAAAACCGACCATGCCAAAGGCCAAGCCCAGCATCATGACAAAAAAACCAAACTTGCCTGCCTTGGACTCCCAGGCCAGCTGGCCAATGATGAACAGCATATAGAGCATCAGGCCGCCGACGCCAAAGGTCATGCCAAAGGCGGCGATTTGCTCTTCAGTAAAACCAAACATCAGCGCTGCCCCCGTTCCGGCAAAGCCGACGCATCCAGCAGGTCGCGGTACGCATGCCAGCTGGCGTGGCCGAGCAGCGGCACCAGCAGCACCAAGCCAATGAGGGCAGTGGCAAAACCCACAAAGGTCAGCACCATCAGGATCGCTCCCCAAAATGCCATCGGTATCGGGTTGGCCAAGACCACCCGCCAGCTCGCAGCAATGGCCTGACCGATGCCGACCTGACGGTCGAGCAGCAAGGGGATGGTGATCACCGTCGAGGCAAAAATGGG
>NZ_JAABQC010000009.1:28633-34049 GCF_011391645.1 Rhodoferax sp.
GAGGCTGCGACTCAAGGCATACAAACTGGTGACCAACACCGGGCCCACCAAAAGAAAACCCGAAAATGCGCCGGCCAGGAACCAGAAGCGATCATGCGCCACCCCCAGCATGACGGCACCGATCAGCGCGAGCAGCGCACCGTGCAACACGCTGATCCAGCCGCAACGGGTCAGGTCATGCCACCCCCTGATCAACCAGGAGATCGGCTGAGCTGCGCCAATGGTTCGGACAAGAATCGTGGCGCCGGATGAACCCGGATTCTGGGCAGATGGCAAAGAGTTGGACATGGCGGGTAAAGAAATGAAACAGGCGAATGTTGCCACAAGCAGGCAAGCGAAATGTTTCAGAGCCTAAAAAGACCAGGGGCGGCACCCGCGCTTTGCGAATGCCGCCCCTGAGAAGTCTGGTGCCAGAAAACTGGCTAGTAAAAACTCAGCCCTTGGGTTGCATCATGCCTTTGCCACCGTGCATACCCTTTTGTGAGCCGCGGCCTTGCATGGCCTGGGCATCAAAAACCTTTTGCTGCTCGGGGGTCAAAACAGCATAGAAGGTCTTGGTGGACTCGGCGCGCTTGTCCATGGCGGCAGTCATCTCAGCCATGCGCTGGGCGCGCATTTCTTTCATCTTGTCCATGCGCTCTGGCGTGGTGAGCTTGGCCATGTCAGCCATGGTCGCTTGCCGATCCTTCATCATGCCTGCCGGCGGTTTGAGAGCGGCCGTGAAAGTGGTCCAGGCAGGTTCTTGCGCGGCGGTGAGCTTGAGCTGGGCCTTGAGGGCCGCCTGGCGCTGCTCCATGCGGGCCTGCATTTTGGCCGGATCCTTTTTGCCCATGCTGTGGTGGCCCATACCCATCCCGTGCATCCCCGCGGACTGACCACCCATCATGTCGCATTGGGCGCCACCCATCCCGCCTTGTGAGTAGGCCAGGCCAGCGGCCATCATCAGGCCGGCAACCAGAGAAAGTTTGAGTTTGGTTTTCATCATCATGTCCTTCAAGTTAAAGCCAATGGCCTGAAAGTGGCATCGGCGTGAAAAGAAGTATGCGACGCCCGTGTATCGAAAGCATGAGGCTGCATCAAAGCTTTGTAAAGTTTTGCAGCGTTTCTTCAAGGGATGCCGGCGGATTGATGGGATGATCGACGGTTTCGCATTTGCATGCATTTTTAGAAGGTCAGCCGTGTTCAAGAACGTCATCATGTACCGCATCGCTCCAGGGTGGAGCCTGGCTGCCGAAGAGGTGGAAGCCCGCCTGCAGGACAACCACTTTGTCGAGTGTGGTGCGTCCCAGGAAAAATCGGTCGGCTGGATCGAGCCGCGCGGCGAGGCCAACGGCCCGCTGCTGGAAACTGTGGCCGGTCAGTGGGTTTTGAAACTCATGACCGAGACCCGCGCCCTGCCCGCCTCGGTAGTCAACCGCAAGGCGCAGGAGCGCGTGGCCCAGATTGAAGCCAGCACCGGGCGAAAACCCGGTAAAAAAGAAACCCGCGACATAAAAGACGACATCCGGTTGGAACTGCTACCCATGGCCTTTACCAAGCAGTCCAGCAGCACCGTCTGGATCGACCGCGAGGCGCAAACGCTGGTGACGGATGCCGGCAGCCAGGCCCGCGCCGATGAACTGATCACGCTGTTGGTGCAAGGCCTGCCTGGACTGGCTTTGAGCCTGGTCAACACCCAAATTTCTCCGACCGCGGCCATGGCTGACTGGCTGGTCAGCCAGCAAGCACCTTCAGGTTTCAGCGTGGACCGGGAGTCCGAACTCAAGGCTGCCGATGAATCCAAAGCCGTGGTGCGTTATGCCCGCCACCGGCTTGACACCGACGAGGTCAGGCAGCACATCGAGGGCGGAAAAATGCCCACGCGCCTGGCCCTGACCTGGAACGACCGGGTCTCGTTTGTGCTCACCGAGGGGCTGCAACTCAAAAAAGTGGCGTTTCTGGACGTGGTTTTTGAAGGCGCCAGCACCGGCAAGGACGACGGCTTTGATGCCGACGTGGCCATTGCCACCGGTGAGCTGCAAAAGGCGCTGCCAGCGCTGCTTGAAGCGCTGGGCGGCGAGGTGGCGATGACTTGAGTTACTGCTTTGTTGAGCAGGTGTTCCAGCCAAAAATGGCATAGGGCGGGCACCAGCCAATGACGCCGGTGGCCAACGGCACAACGCCGATCCAGCCCCAGACACCGACGGTGCCGGTAAGCGTCAGACCAATCAGCACCAGGCCAAGCACAATGCGCAAGATGCGGTCAATGCCGCCAACGTTTGATTTCATGAGAACTCCAGGATTGAATGGTAAGGGAGCCTATTAGACGCTGGCGGCATGCAACAAGTCTGTGACTGAAGTCACCGAGCCCTGTTGGCATGCGCTCAGTTCGGCTGGGTACTCACCAGCTTGCGCAACGCTGCACCGTTGACGATTTGAATCTGCTCACGGCCCAGGCTGACCCAGCCCTCACGCTCAAAACGACGCAACAGGCGGGTCACCATTTCACGCACCGTGCCCAGCTCATCGGCCAGGGTCTGATGCGTCACATTGAGCTGCTGGCCCCGGCCCAGCAGGGCGGCGGCCAGACGGCGGTCCAGGCGTTGAAACGCCACGGCATCAATCAGACTGGTGAGGTCGGCCATGCGCTCGGCAAACAAGCCCAGCACTTCGTTGCGGAACGCGGGTGTTTCCAGCCAGCGCCCAAATAATTCCGGCTTGACCAGCAACAGCGTGCTGGGTTTGGTGGTGATGCCAAAAGCAGTCAGCGGCTGGACCCTGAACAGGCAGGCGCTCGACACCAGGCACAACTCGCCAGACACCACCCGGTACAGTTCCAGCGAGCGGCCATCGCCCGAGTTGCGCGAGACCTTGATTTCACCACTCAGCACCAATGGAAAGCCCTGGCAAGGCGTGTTTTCGCTAAACAGCACTGTATTGGCCGGCACCTCAAAGGGCACCAGCCCTGATTCCGGGGCATCTGGTGCCGGGCGAACCTGGGCCAGTGACGGGTATAAATCTGTCAGCAGCGCCATCAATGCCGAGTCGTTCATGCGCGGCTGCTCTCAGGCCGCAACCTGGTAACCTTCTTCAGCGATTGCCTGTGCCAGGGCTTCGCGCGGCTGCTCGGAATCCACCTCAACAAGGTTCTGTGTGCGATCGGCCGTCACTTCCGCTGATCGGTCAAGTTGCCGAACAGCGCGCACCACCGCTTTTTCACAATGCTCACAGGTCATGCCGGTCACGGTAAAAGTTTGCTTCATTTCAAATCCCTCGAAAATACGACGACCACAAAAGCGCGTATTGTGAACCTTGCGAATCTTTTCCGGCTCTACCTCTCATGACAACTCCTCAAACTCACCCCGACCCCTTGCGCGTTGACCTTGGTATTCACGGCATGACCTGTGCGTCGTGCGTGGGCCGCGCTGAAAGGGCGCTGAAAAAAGTGCCCGGTGTGCAGGAAGTGAGCGTGAACCTGGCCACAGAATCAGCCCGCGTGATGGTGTTGCCATCAGATCAGATCGAGGCCCGGCTCCGGCGCGCCGTGCGCGATGCCGGTTACGAGCCGGTGGCAGCCAATGCCGCCATCGACGCGCCCGATGAATCCAACTGGGCCGGTTTCGGACCCGTGGCACTGGGTCTGGCGCTGTCATTACCCTTGATGCTGCCCATGTTGGCCGATCTTTTTGGCCAGCACTGGATGCTGCCGGCCTGGCTCCAATTTATGCTGGCCACGCCGGTGCAGTTCGTTCTGGGGGCACGCTTTTACAAGGCGGGCTGGCATTCCCTGAAGGCACTCAGCGGCAACATGGACCTGCTGGTGGCCATGGGCACCAGCGCCGGTTGGGCACTGTCTGTCTGGTTGTGGTTAAGTGCCGCACCCGGGACCCTGCCACACCTTTATTTTGAAGCCTCCGCCGTGGTCATCACCTTGGTGCTGCTGGGCAAATGGCTGGAAGCCCGGGCCAAGCGGCAGACCACCTCGGCCATTCGCGCCCTGCACGCCTTGCGACCCGAGACCGCGCATTTGCTGGGGCTGGACGGTGAAACGGATGTGCCCATTGATGAAGTGCTGGTGGGCGACGAGCTGGTGGTGCGCCCGGGTGAGCGTTTTGCAGTCGATGGCCTGGTGCAGGAAGGCCAGACCCAGGTGGACGAATCGATGCTCACGGGCGAACCATTGCCGGTGTCGAAAGCCCTGCAGGACAAAGTGACAGGTGGCACCCTGAACGGTGATGGCCGGGTCGTCGTGAAAGTGACGGCCACCGGCGTCGACACCGTGCTGGCCGGCATCATCCGCCTGGTCGAAGACGCGCAGGCTGCCAAGGCACCGATTCAGCGCCTGGTGGACAAGGTAAGCGCTGTCTTCGTTCCCGTGGTGCTGGTGATTGCGCTGATCACGCTGCTGGGCTGGTTGCTGAGTGGTCAATCCTTTGAAGTGGCTGTGATCAACGCCGTTACCGTGCTGGTGATTGCCTGCCCTTGCGCCCTTGGGCTGGCCACGCCCGCGGCCATCATGGCAGGCACCGGCATTGCTGCCCAGCACGGTATTTTGATCAAGGATGCACAGGCGCTGGAACTGGCGCACAAGGCCGACGTGGTGGTGTTTGACAAAACCGGCACGCTGACGCTGGGCCAGGCGCGATTGACGGACTTTGCCGTGACTTCAGAGGCTGATTCAGACGCCTTGTTAACCCTGGCAGCTGCTTTGCAGAGCGGCAGTGGCCACCCGCTGGCCCGTGCTGTGGTCACGGCAGCCCTGGACAAGCGACTGGTCTTGCCACCGGTGACGCAATTGCAGAGCATCCCGGGCAAGGGTCTGCGCGGCCAAGTCAACGGAGAAGACTATCTGATTGGCAGCTTGCGCTGGGTGCAGGAGCTGGGGGTGCAAACCAACACCCTGGAGCAGCACTTGCAGAACCTGGCGAACCAGGGGGCAACCCTGGCCATCATGGCACAGCAAACACCCGCCGGCTTGCAGGCCTTGGCGGTGCTGGCCTTTGGTGATGAACCCAAACCTGAGGCCAGTGCGGCCATTGCCACCCTGAGGAAACGCGGCATACGGGTCATGATGCTCTCGGGCGACAACACCGCCGCCGCGCTGGCCATGGCAAAACGGGTCGGCTTGCAGCCAGAGGAGGTCATCAGCAATGTGTTGCCAGGCGACAAGGCCGCACAAATTACATCCCTGAAACAACAGGGATTGACGGTGGTGATGGTGGGCGACGGTGTCAACGATGCGCCCGCCCTGGCCGCGGCCGATGTGGGCATCGCCATGGCCAACTTGGGGGGCGGCACCGATGTCGCCATGCACGCGGCCGGCATCACGCTGATGCGTGGCAACCTGTCGCTGGTGTCCGCATCTTTGGACATCTCTGACCGCACTGTGGCCAAAATACGGCAGAACCTGTTTTGGGCTTTTGTCTACAACGTGGCA
>NZ_JAABQC010000009.1:34239-43658 GCF_011391645.1 Rhodoferax sp.
GAACTTATCTGGCGTCAGGCAACTCGATCTTCACTTCCAAGACTTCCAGATTGTCCTGCCGCTCCAGGTTGACCTTGATGTCATCAGGGTTAATCTTGATGTACTTGCTGATGACGGCGATCAGTTCCCGTTGCAGGTCGGGTAAATAATCAGGAGTCGCCGGGCTGCGGCCATTGCGCTCATGCGCCAGGATGATCTGCAGTCGCTCTTTGGCAAGACTGGCGGTTTTCTTTTTTTCGCCCAGGAAAAATGAGAAAAAAGACATGGTGTCATTTCCCTCCGAACAGGCGTTTAAACAAACCTTGTTTGGGTGGTTCGGTAAAACGCATCGGTTTTTCTTCACCCAGGAAACGGTCAATCACATCTTTGTAGGCTTCGGACACGTCACTTCCCTCCATGTGAACGGCTGGCACACCCTGGTTGGAAGCCTGCAGCACGGCCTCACTTTCTGGAATCACACCAATCAGTTTGATACGCAAGATGTCTTTGATGTCCTGCAAGGACAGCATTTGTCCCTGATTCACGCGCGCCGGGTTGTAACGGGTGATCAGCAGGTGCTCCTTGATGGGCTCAAGCCCTTCCATGGCGCGGCGGGTCTTGCTGGAGAGCATGCCAAGAATGCGGTCTGAATCGCGCACTGAGGACACTTCAGGGTTGGTCACCACCAAAGCCTCATCGGCAAAATGCATGGCCATCAAGGCACCCGTTTCAATGCCGGCAGGTGAGTCGCAAACAATAAACTCAAAGTCCATGGCCGCCAGATCTGTCAGCACTTTTTCAACACCCTCTTTGGTCAGGGCATCCTTGTCACGCGTTTGCGAAGCCGCCAGCACATACAGTTTGTCACACTGCTTGTCTTTGATCAGTGCCTGGTTCAGATTGGCTTCGCCGTGGATGACATTGATCAGGTCATAGACCACGCGACGCTCGCACCCCATGATCAGGTCGAGGTTGCGCAGCCCGACATCAAAGTCAATGACAGCAGTTTTGTGGCCACGCATTGCCAGGCCGGTCGAGAAACTGGCGCTGGTGGTGGTTTTTCCAACGCCTCCCTTGCCCGAAGTCACCACAATAATTTTTGCCATGTTTTAGGAATCTTTCAAAGAAAAAATTTACGGGTTCAGGGCTTCAAAGAGCAGTTTGTCCTGCCCATCGTTGCTCAAGCGCACTTGCGCAGGCTTGCCATGAATGTCGTTGGGAAGTGGATTTTCGCTGGTGCGGTAAACACCCGCAATGGAAATCAACTCCGGCTCCAGACACAGTGAAAAAATTCTAGCTTGCGTGTTGCCGCTGGCGCCCGCCATGGCTTTGCCGCGCAGTGGGGCATACACGTGAATATTGCCATCCGCCACCACCTCGGCGCCCATGTTGACCATGGCCAGCACCACCAGATCAGCACCCCGCGCGTATACCTTCTGCCCTGAACGCAAGGGCTTGTCAATCACCAGCGTGGCAGCACCGGGCACTTCTCGCACCACTTCGCGAACCACTTCACGCACTGTTTCTGGCGCAGGTTTTTCAGAATTTTTCTTTTGATTGAGGGGTTTGCCACGAGGCAGGTCTGCGGGGGCTTCGATCAAACCACAGCCCAGGGCGGCGGCCGCTGTTGTTGGCGTAGCGTTGCGAAAGGCAATCGGCTTGAGCCGGCAGGCTTCAAGAGTGACCAACAGCTTGGTGAGTTTTAGATCAATGCCTTGCAATTCAAGCCTGGAAAAGTCCAGCACCATGGGATCGTGGTCAAAAAAATCAGGGCTGGGGCTGCCGGGCCCAAACTGTGCATTGATGTCGTCAATGGTTTGCGCAATGTCAGGTGTCTTCAGCATCA
The DNA here is from genome assembly GCF_011391645.1 of Rhodoferax sp. GTDB lineage: Bacteria > Pseudomonadota > Gammaproteobacteria > Burkholderiales > Burkholderiaceae_C > Rhodoferax. The sequence goes on from NZ_JAABQC010000009.1 coordinate 36,065, forward strand.
ATGCCACCAATGGCAGCTGGGTGCTTTTGATTTCAAAGGAATGTGCCACGGGACCTAAACAAAAAATGGGGGAAACAGCCGTATGAGTTTTGGTGGATCAGTGATTTCGATCGCCACGAGCCAAATGTTACTTGATCAAACTGTCAAAAGCAGGCGAAGCACCATTTTTTTTGACTCTATGCACAGAGTTTTAAAAAGACTTTAGATTCTGAAAGATGTCCCCTGAATTTTGTTATTTGTCTTTACTTAGAGGTATTATTTTAAAGTAGTCGTAGTAGATAAGGAGGTCGAAGAGTGGTGGATAACTCATAATTATTCATATAAATCAATTACTTGAACTCTGTGTCTGGATGTTGGTCACTGTGCTTTTGATTTGCTCACCAAACTTGGATAATTTATGAATTTTTTCATATCTGTGGATAACTATCAGCTAAGAGATTTGTTATCCACATGTTTATACACTTTATTTTTGACCAAAAAAAAGCCCGGTATCAACCGGGCTTGAGGAAAAAAGGATTTTCAAGGCTTGCCAGTGGTTCCCATTCTTTGCTTGGCATCGGCAATTTCTGCTTTGATGGGAGCGATATCTGGCGAATTGACTGGCAAGACAGTGAGTGCAGTTTGCCAATGGTTAATGGCCTTTGCAAAGTTACCACTTTGGTAAGCTGCTTGCCCTGCCATCATGAGCGCCATGGGGTGTGTGGGTGAAATGGCAAGGGCTTTGTTGATCAGTTCACTCGGCTTTCCCTGCAGGCTCCTGCTGCTCATGGCCAGAGTGTCGGCATATTGCGTCAGTAAATCGGGATCAGTATCGAGCAGTTTTCCAGTTTTGGCATAAGCAGCGATGGCTTCGTCGAGGCGATTTTGCACCTTGTAGGCACGCGCGAGTCGGGCCCAGCCGGCCAAGTCATCCGGGTTTTCTTTAAGGCGCGCTGCCAGTCGATCCACCATGTTGTTGATCTTGTCCGGTGTCATGCCGGCTGCTGCGCCCTCTGGCACGGATGGCAGCAGGTTGCTCGCGGCGGCAGGCTGGCCACCCATGGCGCGCGCCTCGTCAATATTGGCTTGCACCTGCTGGGCATCCGGCGAGCCCGGTTGCAACAGGGGGAGTAGTTGTTCCCAGTAAGTCACGGCTTTCGGATAGTTGCCACCCTGGTAGGAGGCGACCCCCGCCATCATCAAACTCATGGGGTGTTGCGGGTCCATGCGCAATGCCTCTTCGATCATCTGCTCTGGCTTGCCGACCAGGCTGTTGCCGGCAAGAACACCCAGCACATCGGCGTGGTCAATCAGCAGGTCAGGATCAGTTTTAACGACATCACCAGCTTTTTCAAAGGCTTGTCTTGATTCTTCGAACCGTCCAAGCGCCTTGTAGGAGCGGGCGAGTACTGCCCATCCCTTGCTGTCATCCGGGTTGTCCTTGAGCCGTGCTGCCAGGCTGTCAACCATTTGCACAAGCTGCTCATTTTTTTCGTGGCCTGAAGCGGCAGGGTTCATGGCTTCAGGTGTGCCCAATTGCAGATAGAGGCCCAAAGCCATCACCGGCAAAGTAATGGCAATCGCAGTGGCGGTGCGTTTGGCTGACCAGAAGCCGGTGGTTCTTTGCCGCGGAACGGCTTCATAACTCTCCGTGTCATCGAGCAGGCGCAATTGCAATTCGTCGCGTGTAGTTTCGAAATCCTGCTGGCTGATAACACCGCGCGCCAGATCTGCTTCGAGTGCCAGCAGCTGATCGCGGTGAATGGACGCATTCAGGCGTTCACTCGAAATGCCATCGGCGGTTGCCGTGCGCAGCAGCGACCAGACCAGCCAAGCCACCACCAACAGTGTCAACAACACTGAAATACCGATAAATAAAGTCATTTGGGAGAGTCAGTTTCTTGAAGGAGAGCTTGCGCCTTGGCGCGCTGGGCAGTGTCGAGCACAGGTGCATTTTTCTGGCTTTGAGAGCGCTTGATGGCGCTGATCAGCAACCAGATGGCGCCAATCAACAACAGCAGCGGTCCAAACCACAGCAACCAGGTGGTGGGTTTGACCGGGGGCCGGTACAACACGAAGTCGCCATAACGGTTGACCAGAAATTCCTTGATTTCAGCGTCGGTCTTGCCATCCTTGATCAAGGTGCGAACTTCGCGGCGCAAATCCATTGCCAGGTCAGCACGGGATCCGGCCAGGGACTCGTTCTGGCACACCAGGCAGCGCAATTCTTCGGCAATGATGAGCAGGCGTTGTTCGACGACCGGATCTTCCGCCAGTGGAGCGGCTTCCTTGGCGTGAGCGCCAATGGCGCATTGCAGCGCGAGAAAGAGGGCGATCAGGAGTCTCATAGTTGCAGTTCCTTGATCAGGGGCACCAGTTTGTCACGCAAGGCTTCTTCGGTGAATGGACCAATTTGTTTGTAGCGAATGATGCCCTGCTTGTCGATCAGGAAACTCTCTGGCACACCGTACACACCAAAGTCAATGCCGATGCGTCCGTCGGCGTCCACGATGGTGTGGGTGTAGGGGTTGCCAAAGCGGGCCAGCCACTGCAGGCCGTCGGCTTCCTTGTCTTTGTAGTCCAGACCGATGATGGGCAACGGGTTGGTCTTGACAAATTCAACCAGCAGTGGGTGCTCCACCCGGCAGGCGACGCACCACGAGGCCCAGGTGTTGAGCAGCCACACCTGACCCAGCATGTCCTTGTTTGAAAATGTCTCACCTGGTTTGCCAAGCACCGGAGCGGTAAATGCCGGCGCAGGTTTGCCGATCAGGGGAGACGGAATTTCACTCGGGTCACGGGTCAGCCCGATGGCCAGAAACACCAGAAGAACCGCAAAAATTCCCAGCGGAATATAGGCCTTCTTCATGCGGCGGCGCCTTTGACGCCATTTAGGTTCAACTTGGCAGCCACTTTTTTCCGATAACGTTTGTCGGCGGCGGCCATGCCACCGCCGATGGCCATCAGGAAGCAACCCATCCAGATCCAGGTGATGAACGGCTTGTGGTAGACCCGCACGGCCCAGGCCGGTTTGCCATCGCCCTCCAGACGCTCGCCCAGCGACACATACACGTCACGGGTTGGGCCACTGTCGATGGCGGCTTCTGTCATGGGCATGGTGGATGAAAAGTAGGTTCGCTTTTCAGGGTGAAGCACCCGCAAAACCTTGTCGTCCTTGATCAACTCCACACTGCCCCGGTCAGCCTTGTAATTGGGGCCGGGCACTTGGTCAATACCTGTGAGGCGGAAGGTATAGCCGCCCACAGCCACAGTGTCGCCAATAGTCATGCGCACGTCTTTTTCGGTTTCATAGCCTTCGACCATGGTGATGCCGACCACGCACACGGCAATGCCGATGTGGGCGACGTGCATTCCCCAATAGGAAATCGGGGTGGATTTCCAGTTTGCGGTGTCTTTGAGTTGCCGGTAGATCTGCACTGCGGATGCCAGCACGATCCAGATCGACAGGGTCAGACCCAAGGCCACCAATGCCGACCAGTGACCTGCCAGCAATGGCGCGGTGCAGCCCAGCAGCACCGACACGATGGCAACCGGGCGCAGTTTTTGAGCCAGGTTGGCGACGGTGTCATTTTTCCAGCGCGCATAACTGCCAATCACCATGAACAAAAGCACGGGCAACATGAGCGGTACAAAAACGGCGTTGAAGTAGGGCGGTCCGACCGACAGCTTGCCCAGGTTCAGGGCGTCAATGAACAGCGGATAGAGGGTGCCCAGCAGCACCGCGGCGGCGGCTGTCGTCAGCAAGACATTGTTGACCAGCAGAAACGTTTCGCGGGATACCAGCGAGAAAGAGCCGCCAGCCCTGACCTTGCCGGAGCGTGTGGCAAACAGGATCAGCGAGCCGCCAACCACCACTGTCAGGAACAGCAGGATGAAGACACCCCGTTTTGGGTCCGTGGCAAAGGCGTGGACCGAGGTCAGCACACCCGATCGCACCAGGAAGGTGCCGAGCAAACTCAGCGAGAAAGCAATCAGCGACAGCATGATGGTCCAGCTTCTGAACAGGCCACGTTTTTCTGTGACTGCCAGGGAGTGGATCAATGCGGTGCAGATCAGCCAGGGCAGGAACGAGGCGTTTTCAACCGGATCCCAAAACCACCAGCCGCCCCAGCCCAGTTCGTAATAGGCCCACCACGAACCCAAAGCAATGCCAATGGTCAGGCAGATCCAGGCAGCGGTGGCCCAGGGTCGGGTCCAGCGCGCCCACGCAGCGTCGAGTCGGCCACTGAGCAGGGCGGCAATCGAGAAGGCAAACGGGATGGCCAGGCCAACGTACCCCATGTAAAGCATGGGTGGGTGGAACACCAGGCCAGGGTCTTGCAACAAGGGGTTCAGATCGCGGCCATCAGCCGGGATCTCGCTCAGGCGCGCAAACGGGTTGGACGTGATCAACATGAAGAGCAGAAAACCCACGGCAATCAGCCCCAGCACACCCAGCACACGCGCCACCATCACATCAGGCAACTGGCGTGAAAAAATGGAAACGGCCATCATCCAACCGCACAGCATCAGCAACCACAGCAGCAGGGAACCCTCGTGGCCGCCCCAAACCGCAGAGATGCGGTACAGCACAGGCAACATCGTATTGGAGTGATTGGCCACGTACGACACCGAGAAGTCGTTGACGTAAAACGAGTAGGTCAGGCACAGAAAAGAAAAGGCGGTGAGCCACCACAAAACCTGGGCGCCGGGTCGTGCCAAAGCAATCCAGTCGGCGCGACCGGTCTGGCCGCCCGCCAAGCTCAGGATGCCCAGCACGGTGGCAACCGGTAGGGCAAGAATCAATGCGAAATGTCCAATTTCAGGGATCATGGTGCGCCTCTGGGTTTGAAAAAAAGCTGGTCGGTGACCAGTGAGTTACTTCAGCGTGCTGCCGGCTTTTTCGATCTCTGCCTGGTCCAGAGCGTGCTGGGCTTCGGGCGGCATGTAGTTTTCATCATGCTTGGCCAGCACTTCCGATGCGGTGAACTTGCCGTCGGTGCCGAGTTGGCCTTGCGCCACCACGCCTTTGCCTTCACGGAACAGGTCAGGCAGGATGCCGGTGTAGCTGACAGGCACATCCTTGAGGCTGTCGGTCACGATGAATGCCACCGTCAGGTTGTCGCGCTTGACCGAGCCTTCCTTGACCAGTCCGCCAACCCGAAAGGTGCGGTTTTGCGGCGCCTCACCGGCGCCAACCTGGCTTGGGGTAAAGAAAAACACCAGATTGCTCTGGAAGGCATTGAGGACAAAATAGGCGGCCAGGGAAATGGCGGCCAGGGCGCCAATAATCATGGCGGTGCGTTTGTGACGAGGTTTCATGGTCATGGCTGTGTTTAATCTTGGTGTGAGTCGTTTTCGTTCAAAAGGTTTCGCAAAATCTCACGCCGTTTGGCGCGCACCAGCAGAATTTCAGCCACCACGACCAAAGCTGTAAGTCCGAAGCTGCCCCAGACATAGAAGGCGTAGCCGCCCATGTGGAAAAAATCTTCAACGCTAAGCCACTGCATGTTTAACCCACTCCGTATGACGCTCGCGGTCGAGAATAATATTGCGCACCCGCACCAGCGAAATGGCGATGGTGTACATCCAGAAGGCCAGCACCATGATCAGCATGCCGGCCAGCATGGTGGAAGCCATGGACGAGCCTTTCAGGGAGACCGAGGCGCCTTGATGCAGGGTGTTCCACCATTTGACCGAGAAATAAATGATGGGCACGTTCACAGCACCCACGATGGCCAGGATGGCACAGGCTTTGTCTGCGCGGCGCGGGTCGTCGATGGAGGCTTGCAAGGCCAGAAAGCCCAGATACAAAAACAGCAAAATCAGTGTGGAGGTCAGCCTGGCGTCCCAAACCCACCAGGTTCCCCACATCGGTTTTCCCCACAGGGAGCCGGTGGCCAGCGACAAAAAAGCAAACAGCGCACCCGTCGGGGCCAACGCCGAGGCCATCATGCCTGAAAGGCGCGTGTTGAAGGCCAGCCCGAAGGCGGCCCAACCCGCCATCACCAGGTAGATGAACATGGACATTTGGGAGGTCGGCACATGGACAAAAATGATGCGATAACCCTGGCCTTGCTGGGCGTCAATGGGCGCGACAAAAAATGATATCCACAAGCCCACCACGGCCAGTATGGTCGCCAATGCGGCAAACCACGGCCACATCTTGCCGGCCAGAAAATAGAAGTTTTGCGGTGAAGAGAACTTGAACCAATGAATCGCGCGTGTTTTCATTCCAGGGAAATCCTCAAAGCGGCTGCCGTAGCCAGGGGACAGAAGAAAAGCGAGAGAACCAGCAAGGCCGACATCAGCGACAAGTGGCCGCCAATGCCCAGCCCGGCTGCATCGGCTCCAACCGCGCCCGCACCAAAAATCAAGACCGGAATATACAACGGCAAAATCAGCAATGACAGCAATACCCCTGCACCCCGTACGCCCAAGGTCAGCGCGGCACCAATGCTGCCAATCAGGCTCAAGGTGGGTGTGCCCAGCAGCAGCGACAGCATCAAGATGCCCAAAGCCCGGGAATCGAGACCAAACTGCAAGCCCAGCACCGGTGCCATCAGGACCAGCGGCAAGCCTGCCATCAAAAAATGGGCCAGCGCCTTGGCCAGCACCAGCAGGGCCAGCGGCGTACTGGAGAGCGCCATCTGCTCGAGGGACCCGTCGGCGTAATCGGTGGCAAACATGCGCTGCAGCGACAGCATGGCGGCCAGCAGGGCACTGACCCACAACACGCCGGGCGCCATGCGCAGCAACAACGCAGACTCAGGGCCAACCCCGAGAGGAAACAAGCTGGCGATCACGACAAAAAACACCAGCGGGGTCAAGACCTCGCCCTTTTGCCGCATTCCCAGCGAAATTTCACGCCCGAGCATGGCCAGCAGCACATAGCCCAGACCGACAGGTTTCACGGCGTTGCTCATGCCGCTTGCAACTCCAGCATTTGCGCTGGAATATTTCCAATCGGCACACGCTGGTGACTGGTCAGCACCGCCAACCCGCCAGCTTCAAGGTGCTTGGCAATCAACTCTGCCAACAGGCCAATACCGGCTTCGTCCATGGCCACATAGGGCTCATCCAGCACCCACAGCCGCGCCGGGCTGAGCGCCAACCGCGACAAGGCAACACGTCGCTTTTGTCCCTGGGACAGGTGGCGCACCAGTTGCCTGCCGCGCCCGCGCAGGCCAAAGCGGCTCAGCACCGCTTGCATCTGTGTTTTGTCGGGGGCAAACCCGCCCAGGGCCGTTATGAAAGCCAGGTTTTCATCGACCGTCATGGATTCTTGCAAGGCGTTCAGGTGGCCAAGGTAGCAAAGGTCCTGCCGATAGGCGTCGCGCTGCCCATCAATGGGGCTGCCGTTCCAGAGAATGTCACCGGTTTCAATGGAGGCCAGGCCGCAGACCATGCGCAGCAGGCTGGTTTTGCCGACGCCGTTGGCTCCCGCCACGTACAGCCAGTTTCCGGCCTCCAGTTGGCAATCCAGGTCTTTGAAAAGTTGCCTGCCACCCCGAGTGCAGCCAAGCTTGGAAAACGTCAGTGAGGGAGGGGTGTTCAAAAGCAGTGCGGACGCAGATAGAAAGGCCTGATTATCTTACGACTCGGCGCACGCTCC